>DAIPLK010000004.1:28928-42523 GCA_036769285.1 Gemmatimonadales bacterium
CGGCCGGGGCCGGGGTGGGTGCCGCGGGCTTCGGCGCGGGCTTCGGCGCGGGCTTCGGCGCGGGCTTGGGGGCCGGCGCCGGCGCGGCCGGGGTCGGGGCCGTTTCCGCGCTCGGACGGTCGTTGAGCGCCGCCGTGGTATCCACCGGCGCGAGCTGTAAGTCTCGGCTCAGGCTGTCCGCGGAAGCGACCTGCCCCTTGTCGCTCCGGCCGCACGCGGCGAGCGCCAGCAGCGTGAGCGCAGCGAGCATCGTTCTCGACATCTTCTTCCTCCTCGAAGTGTGACTTGCCGGGGTCCCGCGTTCCGGTGACATTGCACCGGACATGAACGAACTGCGGCCCCTTCTGCCCTACCTCAGGCCCTACCGGCGCGAGTACGCGATCGGCATGGCGCTGGTGGTCGTGTCCAACTTCTTCACCACGCTCGGCCCCAAATTCATCGAACGCGGCATCGACGCCCTGCGCACAGGCGCCGGATTCCACGCCGTGCAGACCGCCGTCTGGCTCCTGCTCGCCGTCGCCGTCGTCGGCGGAGTGGCCCGGTTCGGCATGCGCCAACTGCTGAACAGCGGCTCCCGCCGAGTCGAGACCGATCTCCGGAATCACCTCTACCGGCACTTACAGCGGATGTCCGCTGAATTCTACGACCGGTACCCGACCGGCGATGTGATGGCGCGCACGACCAACGATCTGCTGGCCGTCCGGATGGTGGCCGGACCGGCCATGATGTACCTGGTGGATACTAGCATACGAGCGCTGCTAATTGCACCCGCGATGCTATCCATCAACCCGCGGCTCACCCTGATGGCGTTGGTGCCCCTGCTCGGGCTTCCGGTGGCAATGGTGTCGCTGGGCCAGGGCATCCACCGGCGGAGCCAGGCGATCCAGGAGCAGTTCAGCGAGCTGACCAGCCACGCCCACGAGAATCTGTCCGGCGTGCGGGTCGTCCGCGCCTACCGGCAGGAGCGCGCGGAGATCGCCGGGTTCCGGCGTCTCAGCGACGACTACCTCGCGCGGAACCTCAACCTGGCCCGCGTCCAGGGGCTGTTCTACCCGCTCCTCACCCTGCTCGGCGGGCTGAGCGCCCTCACCGTGCTGTACGCCGGCGGGCGGCTGGTGATGGCGGGGACGGTGACGGTCGGCGAGTTCGTGGCATTCGGCGTCTATCTGGCGATGCTGGTCTGGCCGATGATCGCCCTTGGCTGGGCGGTGAACCTGGTGCAGCGTGGCGCGGCGTCGATGGGCCGGATCAACCAGCTCTTCCGCGAGCGGCCCGCGATCACCGAACCGGAAGCACCGGCCGCGCTGCCGCCGGCGCGTGGCGGACGGGCGGTGGAGTTCCGCGACGTATGGTTCGCCTATCCCGGCGCGCGCGAGCGGGGATCGGTACTGCAGGAGATCTCGTTCCGAGTCGAGGAAGGTCGCTCGCTCGCGATCGTCGGCGCCACCGGTTCGGGGAAGTCCACCCTGGTGGACCTCCTGGTCCGCACGTACGACCCGGACCGTGGCGCGGTGCTCCTCGACGGGGTGGACCTTCGGCGCCTCCCCCTGGCGGAGCTGCGCCGGGCGGTCGGTTTCGTGCCGCAGGAGACGTTCCTGTTCAGCGAGACGCTGCGGGAGAACGTGCTCCTCGGGGCACCCGACGACGGGCGCCTCGAGCGGGTGGCGGAGGTGGCCCAGCTGACGGAGGCGCTCCCCGCCCTCCCCAACGGCTACGACACGCTGCTGGGCGAGCGGGGCATCAATCTCTCCGGCGGGCAGAAGCAGCGGAGCGCCATCGCCCGCGCGCTTGCCCAGGATCCCCCGGTATTCGTGCTCGACGACGCGCTGAGCGCGGTGGACGCGCAGACCGAGGCCAAGATCCTGCGCGCGCTCCGCGGGGCGCTCGCCGGGCGGACCAGCATCATCGTCTCGCACCGTCTCGCAGCCGTGCGAGACGCCGACTGGATCCTCGTGCTGGACGAGGGGCGGATCGTGGAGCAGGGCACGCACACCGACCTGATCGGGCGCGGGGGCCGGTACTGGGAGCTGCTCCGGCGGCAGCAGCTGGAGGAGGAGCTGGAGGAGGAGGGGGTGGTGGGCTGAGGAGGGCCTCGACTAGATCTTCTCCCGCAAGACGTCCGGCGTAAACTGCTGCAGCCACCCCGCCAGCCGGGTGAACTCGCCGGTCACCATCAGCGCGCCGACGAATATCAGCAGCGCGCCGCTCACCCGCATGACCCACGGCAGGTACCGGCGGAACCGCTGGAACCATTCGAGGAACGAGTCGAGCGCCACGGCCGCGACGAGGAACGGCACGGCGAGTCCCGCCGAGTAGACGGCCAGCAGCAGCATGCCGCGTGAGAGATCCTGCGAGGTGGCCGCCAGCCCGAGGATCGCGCCGAGCACCGGCCCGATGCACGGCGTCCACCCGGCGGCGAATGCCATGCCCACGAGCGCCGACCCGACGTATCCGACAGGCCGCTGTTCGACCTGGACCCGCCGCTCCTGGTTCAGGAATCCCACCTTGATCACGCCCAGGCAGACGAGCCCGAACGCGATGATCAGCACGCCGCCGATCCGCTGCAGCCAGAGCTGGTAGTAGTTGAGCGCCCGGCCGAGCGCCGTGGCGCTCGCGCCCAGCAGCACGAACACGAGCGAGAAGCCCAGAACGAACAGCAGCGCGTGAACCAGGGCCACCCGGCGGCGGCCGCTCATCTCCGGCAGCGACATCCCCGTCAGGAAGCCGATGTAGGAGGGCACCAGCGGCAGCACGCACGGCGAGAGGAAACTCAGGAGCCCCGCCGCGAAGGCGACGAACAGGCCCAGGGCAGCCGGCTCGGTCACAGCGTGCCGAGCTCCCGCTGCCGGCAGTTGCGGCAGACCCCGTAGATCTCGATCCGGTGGCGCTGGTGTTGGAAGGCGTGCTCGTCGGCGATGATGGGGATCATCCGCTCGAGGCGCTCGTTCTGGAACTCGACCACGCGCCCGCAGCGCTCGCAGATGAGGTGCTCGTGGTGGGCCTGCCCCGGCATCGGCTCGTAACGCTTGAACCCCTCGCCGAAATCGTGGGCCCGGACCAAGCCGCTCTCGACCAGCACCTCCAGGGTCCGGTAGACGGTGGCGGTACCGACGTGCTCACCACGCTCCTTGAGCGCACGGCGGATGCCTTCGACCGAAGGGTGGTCATCGGAGAGGAAGACAACCTGGGCGACCAGATCCCGCTGGCGGGTGACCGGCTGGCGGTGCTCGCGGAGGTAGTGGCGGAAGCGCTCGAGCAGCGCCGCGCCCTCGCCGCTAGCGAGGCCGGACATCGGCGGCGCCCGCGAACCAGCGCTCGGGCGGCACCGGAAGCGGGGGCTGCTCCTCGTCGATGCGGCGATGGGCGTCCTGAAGGAGCTGGGCCAGCGCCGCGACCGGCCCGCGGCCCACCTCCTCCACCGATGCCTCGAACTTCCCGCGCTCCTTGCCCTTCACGGCGAGCATGTAGCGCGCCGTGTAGATCCGGCGGCCGTCACCGTCCACCCGCGAGAGCACGGCGGTGCCCCATTCGCGCCCTTCATGGCGCAGCACGCCGAACACCCAAACCCCGTCCACCTCGGCGGGCGGGATCTGGTCCGCGACCGCCCCGGCGAGCCGGGTCCAGCCCGGGCCGGTCACGGCGCGCCCTGCTCCCATCGCTCGGAGTAGAACCGCAGCACGTGCATGAAATCCTGGGCATTGGTCACCACGCCGTAAGCCTGGTGGGTCCCGCGATCCTTGAGCTTGTTGACCACGAACTCCGTCTGGTCCACGCAGATCGTCATGAGCGGCGAGGCCGCGCCGTTGTCCAGGTAAAACGCGGGGAGCATGTTGCCGACGGCGATGGCGTGCAGGGCGGTGGCCACGAAGATGGCCCCGGTGGCCTTCACCGTGTGCTCCCGCATGGCGTCCTGGGCCTCGAGCGTGTCGCTGTAGACCCCGGGCAGCGGGCCGTCGTCGCGGATCGAGCCGGCAAGCACGAATGGCACGCCTTGGGTGACCAGTGCGTGCATGATCCCGCTCCGGATCAGCCCCGTCTCGACCGCGCGCTCGATCGAGCCGGCGGCGCGCACGCGGTTGATGGCCCGCATGTGCAGGCCGTGGCCACCCTCGGTGGGATGGCCGGTGTTGGTCATGCCGAGGGTGGTGCCGAAGATCGCCGCCTCGATGTCGTGCACGGCGACGGCATTGCCGGCGAGCACCGCCTGGACGTAGCCGCTCCGGATGAACCACTCGAAGTCGGCGCGGGCGCGCGAGTGCACCAGCGCGGGCCCGACCACCCAGACCAGGTAACCGCCGCGCCGCTTCTCCTCGCCCAGCCGCGCCGCCAGTTCCTCGTAGTTGACCGGGCGCTCGCGGCTCACCTCGGTGGACATGAAGCGGAACTCGTTGGCCCCATGTCCCCCCCCGAGGAACCCCTCGGCGTGGACCACGATTCCCTCGGTTCCGTCCTCGGCCTCGCCGATGGCAACCAGGTCGCCCCGCTTCAGGCGGCGGGGCTCGATCGTCTCCAGCTCGCCGCCGCGCCGCACCACCACGCAATCCATGCGCGGGCGCGTCGGCGCGATCCAGCCCTCCTCGACGTGCAGGTAGGTCGGCAGATTGGAGGTCGAGAAGAAACCTTCAGGCAGCACGCCGTCCGCCGGCAGCGGCTCGAAACGCGCCAATGGCGCACCCTTGAAGGGCGGTTGGGAAAAATCGGGCGTTGTCGAGGAGGCATCGGGCATACGGCGCAGGAAACTAGGGGGGCGCTGCGGGGGATTCAAGGCGCGTGTATTTTATGGCGTCACCAAGGAGAGCCCATGCGCCGATTCCCGGTCCTGAACGCTATCGCCACCATCGTCACGGCCGCCGCGGCGGCCGCGGCGGCCGCGCAGGAGCCCACCCCGGCGGACACGGCGGGGCGCGACACGAGCCGGGTGGCACGACTCCCGGAGATCGAAGTCTCGGTTACCCGGACGCCCGAGCCGCTCGCCCGCGTGCCCTACGCGGTCGGCGTGCTCGACCGCGCCGAGCTGCAGCGGGGGCAACAGACGCTCGGCCTCGACGAGGCCCTCAACAACATCCCGGGCGTGGTGGTCTCCAACCGGTACAATTTCTCGCTCGATCAGCGCATCTCCATCCGCGGCTTCGGAGCGCGCTCGAACTTCGGCGTGCGGGGCATCAAGGTCCTGCTCGACGGCATTCCACAGACGTTGCCGGACGGGCAGAGCCAGCTCACCAACATCGAGTTCGCCAACCTCAGCCGGGCCGAGGTGCTGCGCGGAGCGAGCTCTTCTCTCTACGGAAACGCGGCCGGGGGCGTGGTGGCATTCCAGACCCAACCGGCGGCCGAGGCGCCGTTCGCCCAGCGCGTGCGCGCCCAGGCGGGCAGCGGGAAGCGCAACGGCGACGCATTCTACAAGTGGCAGAGCTGGAGCTCTGGCCGGCTGGGCAGCGCCAGCGGCACCCTGTCGCTCAGCCAGTTCAAGGCCGACGGATTCCGACAGCACAGCGCGGCCGAAATCCGGCAGCTCAACGCGGGCGTGGACTACGCCTTCCCGGGCGGCACCCTGGCCACGCTCCGAGTCAGCGCGGCGGACAATCCGAAGGCGGAGAACCCCGGGGCGCTCACGCGGGCGGAGTACCTGGCCAACCCCGACTCGGCGGCCGCCAACAATATCCGGCGCAAAGCCGACAAGGACGTGCAGCAGCAGCAGCTCGCGCTTGGCGTGCGGCACTTCGGTGCCGCCGGCAGCGAGTTCGACGTCTCGGTCTTCGGGCTGCTCCGCGACCTGAAGAACCCGCTCGCCGCTCCACCGCCGGGAGCGTTCGTGCCGAACGCGGGCACGTACGTGCGCATCGATCGCGCGGTCGGAGGTGCCCGGGTGAGCGGCACCCGTCGGCTGGGCGATGCGCCGGAAGCGGTGCGGGTGAGCCTGGGCGCGGATCTCCAGCGGATGCGCGACGACCGCAAGAACTTCCGCGCCGTGGACGGCACGCCGACCGACAGTGTGCTCATCGACCAGCGCGAGAAGATCACCGAATTCGGCCCCTTCGCCCAGGCGCAATGGGCGCCCCGCGAGGAGGCGCTGCTCAACGCCGGCCTGCGCTACGACTGGGTCCGCTTCGACGTGACCGACCACCATCTCTCCGACGGCGTGGACAACAGCGGCGCGCGCACCAACGACGCGCTGAGCGGCCATGTCGCCGCGAGCTGGTCGTTCGGCGACCGCTTCGTCCCCTATGTGAACGTATCCACCTCGTTCGAGACGCCCACGACGACGGAGCTGGTGAACCAGCCCAACAGCACCGGCGGGTTCAACACCGAGCTCAAGCCGCAGCGGGCGGTGAACTACGAGATCGGCGCGCGGGGCCGGCCCACTCCGCGCGTGCAGTACTCGGTGGCCCTGTTCCTGGGCCGTATCACGGACGCCATCGTGCAGCAGCAGGAAGTCGGGGGTCGCGCGTTCTTCGTCAACGCGGGCAAGGTCCACAACGACGGCGCCGAAGTGGGACTCTCGGTGACGCCGGTCGACGGGCTGACGTTGAATGGCGCCTACACCTACTCGCACTACCGGTTCGCCGAGTACGTGGATGCCGCCGGCACCTCGCTCGCGGGCAATCGGCTCCCGGGCGTGCCCGATCACTTCTGGCGATTCGGCCTGCGCGCCGCCCTGCCCTACGGCTTCTACGCGGATGCGGACCACACCCTCACGTCCTCGGTCGCCGCCGACGACGCGAACACGGGGAGCCTGTTCGTCGACTCGTGGGGCGCGGGGGTGACCAACCTCCGGCTCGGATGGGATGGAGACGTCGGGGTGATGAGCTTCGTGCCGTTCCTCGGCATCAACAACCTGTGGGACCGGCAGTACATCGGGTCGGTGACGATCAACGGGACGGGCGGTCGCGTGTTCGAGCCGTCGCCGCGGCGGGTGATTTACTTCGGGACCGAGATCGGGTACCGCACGCGGACGGGCTCCTAGCGAAGGCAGGGGAACCCGGCCCCCGACTCACAACAGCGACACCGGATCTCGGTCGATGACGACCCGCACGTCCCTCGCCCGCGCCAGGCGCGACGCGGCGTAGCGGACGACGCGGCCAAGCGTCTCGGACGGGCCCTTGAGCAGGACGTGCCAGCGCCAGCGGTCCTTGATGCGAGCGAGCGGGCACGGCGCCGGACCGAGCACGGTCACGGGCAGCTCGTACTTCGCCATGAGCCCATCGCACCACTCCGCCACCTCGGCGGCCCGACGCCCCACGTCGTTCTCCTCCGTCCCCGACACCAGCAGGTTCACCAGCGCCGTCGCCGGCGGGTAGGGCGGTGACTCGCGCAGGGCGCGCTCCTGCCGCAGGAATCCCTCGGCGTCGTGCGCGGCCGCCCAGACGAGCGCGTGATGGGCCGGGTGTCGCGTCTGCACCAGGACCCGCCCTCCCTTGGGACCACGCCCGGCCCGCCCGGCAACCTGCGCCAGCAGCTGGAAGGTGCGTTCCGCCGAGCGGAAATCCGGCAGGTAGAGCCCGGTGTCGGCGTCCACCACGCCCACCAGGGTCACGTTGGGAAAGTCGAGGCCCTTGGCGATCATCTGCGTGCCGAGCAGCAGATCCACCTCGCCCGTCTCCACCGCGCCGAGGATCCGCTGATGCGACCACTTGGTGCTGGTGGTGTCCAGGTCCATGCGGGCGAGGCGGGCCTCGGGGTAGCGCTCGGCGAGCAGCCGCTCGACTTGCTGCGTGCCGAACCCGCGCATCTGCTGCACCGGGTGCCCACAGGCGCGGCAGGTGGCGGGAAGCGAATCCTCGTGCCCGCAGTAATGGCAGCGGAGCCCCGGCGGCGCCGTATGCACGGTGAGCGAGATGCTGCAACGCGGGCACTGCCACACCTCACCGCAATCGGGGCACTGCAGGAACGCCGCAAAGCCGCGCCGGTTCAGCAGCAACAAGGCCTGCTCCCGGCGCGCGAGGGTGCCCACGATGGCGGCGTCGAGCGCCTCCGACCAGGCCACGGCCCCGGTCCCGCTCACTTTCGGCGCAACGCGCAGATCCACCAGCTCGACCGGCGGCAGCGGCCGCGCCCCGATCCGCTCCGGCAGCCGGAGCAGGCGGAGCTTCCGCTCGGCCAGGGCCATCGCCTCAAGCGACGGCGTCGCGCTGCCGAGCACCAGGACGGCGCCCTCGATCCGGGCACGGACCGCGGCCACGTCGCGGGCGTGGTAGCGGGGCGTCTCTCCGTTCTTGTAGCTGGCCTCGTGCTCCTCGTCGAGCACGATCATCCCGAGAGCCGGCAGGGGCGCGAAGATCGCCGAGCGGGCGCCCACCGCCACCCGGCGCTCGCCGCGACGAAGCAGCCGCCACGCGTCCGCGCGCTCGCCATCCGACAAGGCGCTGTGAAGCACGGCCACCTGGTCGCCGAACGCGCCGCGGAACCGGCTTACCGCCTGCGGGGTGAGCCCGATCTCGGGCACCAACACGATCGCGCCCCGCCCTGCCGCCAACACCCGCCGAACCGCCTCGAGATACACCAGCGTCTTCCCGCTCCCGGTGACCCCGAACAGCAATGCCCCCTCGCCCGGTCCCAGCGCCTGGATCGTCCTGAGCGCGTCCCGTTGCGCGGGCGTGAGGCTCGATGGCGGCGGCACCCCTGAGCACTCCGCAAACGGATCCCGCATCCGTTCGGCCCGCCCGATCCGAACCAGGCCCCGCTGCTCGAGCGCTCGAAGCACGGCTGCGCTGAAGCCGAGCCGCCCCGTGACGTGGCGGACCAGGGCGCTCCCCCCCAGCTGCTCGAGGACCTCATACAGCCGGCGCTGCCTGGGGGATCGCCGGAAGAGCGCGTCACGCTCGAGCAGGGTGGGCTGATCCCCGGCCAGGGTGGCGACGCGCTCGGTGAGCGCCGCGGCCTCGGTGTCGGGGGGCTCCACGCGGAGGGACACCGCGCCGACGCGCGCGAGCCGGCCCAGCACGTCCCACATGGGGCGCTTGAGCGCGCGGACGGCCGTCGACACCGGGGCGTCGCCGCCGCGCCGCTCGAGCCACTCCATCACCTCGCCGGCCAATCCGCCGGGACGCCTGGCGCCCCGCACCAGCGAGGCGACGACCTGCGACTCGCCCCACATCCCGCCGGGGAGCATGCACTTGAGGGTCAAGCCGATCGGGGCGCCGTAGTACCGCGCGATCCAGCGGGCGGTCTCCAGCAGGCCGCCGGGGATCGCGGTCTCCGGGTCCGGCGCCGCCAGCACGTCGCGCGCGGCGGCCGCGGGGGGGGCCGCGTCGCCCTCCGTGACGATCCCGATCAGCTCGCGCCGGCGCACCGGCACCACGACTCGGGCGCCCGGGACCACCCGGTCGCCCAGCGTCTCGGGAATGCGGTAGGTGTACGAGGAAGCGAGGGGGAGCGGGAGGGCGACCTGGGCAAAGCGCTCGGTCATCTCGCCCGGACGCCGAGTCCCGGCCCGTCCGGCAGCGTGACCTGCCCGCCGTCGATGCGCGCGCCGACGAACGGGTCCGTGGCGAGGAGGGCCGCGCCGTCGAGGTCCACGATGTCCACCAGCGGCGTGAAGTGCGCCGCCGCGGTGATGCCCAGGGAGCTCTCGATCATGCACCCCACCATCACCAGCATGCCGTGGGCCCGGGCCACGGCGATCATCCGGAGCGCCTCTCGGAGGCCCCCGCACTTGGCCAGCTTGATGTTGATGCCGTCCACCGCCCCCACGAGCGGCGGGATGTCCTCGACGGTCCTGCAGCTCTCGTCGGCGATGATCGGGATGGTGGCGCGCCGCGTGATCTCCGCGAGCCCACCAATCTCGTGCGGCGGAAGCGGCTGCTCCAGCACGGTGACGCCGAACTCCTGCAGCACCGGCAGCATGCCGATCGCCTGCTTGACGGTCCAGCCGCAGTTCGCGTCGACCCGGATCTCCTTCGTCGTGGCGGAGCGAATAGTACGGAGGATCTCGAGGTCCCGGTCGGTGCCCAACTTCACCTTGAGAATGGGGTACTCGTCGGCCTCGGCGATCTTGAGGCGGATCCGCTCGGGAGTGTCGAGACCTATGGTGAATGTCGACTTGGGCGCCTTGGTCGGATCCAGCCCCCAGAGACGGTACACCGGGAGGCCGAGCCGCTTCCCGACGAGGTCGTGCAGCGCCGCCGACAGCGCCGCGCGTGCCGACGCGTTGAGGTGAAGCAGCGACTCCCAGCGACGCTCCGTCGCCTCGAGGTCGAACGGGTCCGAGGGCATGCCGGCAACGTAGACGTTGAGCGCCGATAGCACCGTCTCCGCAGTCTCGCCATAGAATCGCGACGGCGCCGCCTCGCCCCAGCCCTCCTGGCCGTCCGCGTCCCTGAGCCGCACCCAGATCGTCCGGTAGTCGCTCTGCCCGCCCCGCGCGATGATGAACGGGTGCTTGGTGCGCAGCTCGAGAAACTCGGCTTCCATGTGCAGATGCTGGGCCATGGGATCCTCGGCGGTTGCGGTGCGAAACCGCGGGCTTGCGGGTTGTAGACTAGGCGAGCGCCAGCACGTGCGCCAGCACCCCGTCGGCAAGACGGCCAGGGACGTAGCCCCCCTCGAGCAGGCCGACCGCGGGAACGCCCGGCAGGCGCTCACGCACCCGGCGGGTCAGCTCGGCATAGTGCGCGGGCTCGAGGGTGAAGCCGCCGAGCGGGTCGCCGCGCATGGCGTCGAAGCCGGCCGAGACGAGAACCAGCTCGGGGTTCCAACCGGTCGTCGCGGCGACGATGGCCGCCCAGAGATCGTCCACGTAGCGCTCCGGCGGCGCTCCGGGCCCGCGCGGCACGTTGAAGATGTTGCCCACCCCCCGCTCGTCGGCCATACCGGTGCCCGGATACCAGGGGTGCTGGTGGAGGGAGACGTAGCGAATCGTCGGATCGTGCTCCATGAGCGCCTGGGTGCCGTTCCCGTGATGCACGTCCCAGTCGATGATCAACACCCGGCCCCGCCCGGCGCGCTGGGCGTGGCGCGCGGCCACCACCGCGTTGGCGACGAGACAGAACCCCATTCCCCGCGAGGCAAGCGCGTGGTGCCCCGGGGGCCGCACGGCGGCGAAGGCATGACCCCGGCCGGCGTGCGCGTGCTCCACGGCGGCCAGTACCGCGCCCGTGGCACCGAGCACCGCGGCCCAGCTCGCCCCGTTCAGCACGGTGTCGAGGAAGAGCGCACCGCCGCCGCGGACGCTCATCGCTTCGAGGCTCTCCAGGTATGGCCGGGGATGCACCGCGAGCAGCGGGTCGATCGAGCTCGCCGGGGCCTGACGGACGTCCACCCCGCGCTCGGCGCGGGCGCGCTCGAGGAGAACGCCGAGGCGCGCGGGCGTCTCCGGATGGTCGGGACCCGGATCGTGTCGCTGGCAGTCGGGATGAGTGAAGATCGGAACGGGCACGACGTGCACCTCGGAGTCACCCTGAGCGCAGCGAAGCCGGCGCGCCTCCGGTCAGGTCTCCGCCGCCTGGCTCAGGAGCACTCGACGGAAGGACGCACGCGCCCGGCGGAATCCCTCAGCGCACCGGCCTCCGCCGCTTCGGCAGGACGATCAACGCGCCGTTGGGCACCAGCCCCGCCTCGGCCAGCGACAGCGACTCGTCCCGCAGCTCGGCACCGCGGAACTTGAGCAGGTAGCCAGCGGGATCGCGGGCGACCCGGGTGGCCTCCAACGCCTGGCGCTTCACCTCGGCCAGCGGCGTCGCCGGGGGCAGATCGAGGCGAACCTCGTCCCACGCATCCTGCACCATCACCCGCACGGGAAGCGTCGGCGTCATGCGGGCTGTTCCTTCGGCGCGGGCAAGGTGGAGAGGAAGCGGTCCAGGGTCTGGTCGAAGAGCAAGGTTGACGCACGCACCCGGGTACCGCCCGAGACGGGCGCCACCGCCATCGCGATCTCCTCCCCGCCCTGCCCCCTGAGCGTCAGGAAGCCGGGGCCCTGCTTCTCGGGGAACGCCGCCTGCATCGGCACCCGCTCCGCGAAGAACTGCGTCGCGCGGCGGAGCACCTCCGCGCCCTCGAGCGCGGTCACCACCTCGTGCACCATGGCATGTCCAGTGAAGTGAGATGAGCCGTCAATCCTCGCCCTCGTCCGGCGCGGTGCCCGGAAGATAACCGGAGGGCTCCGCCACTCGCACAGCGGTGTGGTACGTCTTGGCGGGACGGAGCAGCGCCAGCACGCCGGGTCTTCGACGCAACACCAGCACCAGCTCGCCCGCCGGCGGATCCGCGACCTCCTCCAGGATGAGGAACGCCGGCAGCGTGGCTTCCGCCGGAACCGCCACCAGGTAGTCGCGCCCTGCCCAACGGACCGGGACCGATTCCGGCACCGCTCTCACGATCCGGTCGAGAAAGACGTCGTCCTCGACCCGCCAGGCATCGTCGGCCACCGGCGCGCCGGCCAGGAAGAAGGCGGGATCGAAGGCCTCGCCGTCCTGGCGGGCGTAGTTCTGCTCCACCGCCCAATCGAGCTCCTCGAGATCCGGGGCGCGAGCCCGCCACTCGAGGTGGTGCCTGAGCTCGTGCGTGAGCGTCTCGAACGCCTCCTCGCGCCAATCGAAGCCCGGCGTCACGCGGGCCAGCGCGGCGAACGACCCGTGATAGAGCACGATGCGGCTCTGGGTGCCCTCGGCACCGGCACCCTCGGTCGCGGGAAGCGGAATGCATTCCCCGAGCGTGAAGATGCCGGGCCGCTCGGGATGCGGCAGCGGCCGGGGCGAGACCACGATCTCGCCCACGCCGTCGAGGAACTCGCGCGGCACTTCCCCAGCCATCCGGGCGACCATCGCTTCGAAATCCGAGAGGCGCATCGAGTCAGGCCCCCACCACTCAATCCCGGCCGAGACGCTCCGCCACGAACTCCGCTACCTGGTCGAGCCCGACGCGCTCCTGCTGCATCGAATCGCGATGCCGTACCGTCACGGTGCGCTGGGCCGCGGTCTCGCCGTCCACCGTGATGCCGAACGGGGTCCCCGCCTCGTCCATGCGGCGGTAGCGCCTACCGATCGCGCCGCTGTCGTCATAGAACACGGGGAATCGGCGCTTCAGATCCTGGTACAGCGCTGTGGCGAGCTCGGGCATGCCGTCTTTCTTGACCAGGGGGAACACTCCGGCCTTGATCGGCGCCACTGCCGGGTGGAAGCCCAGCACCACCCGAGTCTCTCCCTCGACCGCCTCCTCACGGTAGGCGTCGACCAGGAGCGTGAGAGCGACGCGGTCCGCGCCGGCGGAGGTCTCCACGATCAACGGCAGATAGCGGTCGTTGGCCGCCTGGTCGAAATACTCCAGCTTCTTGCCCGAGAACTCCTGGTGCCGCCCGAGGTCGAAGTCACCGCGGTTGTGGATCCCCTCGATCTCCTGCCAGCCGAACGGAAACTCGTACTGGATGTCGAACGCCGCCCGGGCGTAGTGCGCCAGCTCGTCGGGCCCGTGCCGGTGCCACTGCAGCCGCGACGGCGTGAGGCCGAGTCCGTGGTGCCACTGCATCCGCCATTCGCGCCAGCGCTCGAACCATTCGGCGTCGGTGCCGGGCTTCACGAAGAACTGCATCTCCATCTGCTCGAACTCACGGGTCCGGAAGATGAAGTTGCCGGGCGTGATCTCGTTGCGGAACGCCTTCCCGA
>DAIPLK010000070.1:0-9024 GCA_036769285.1 Gemmatimonadales bacterium
CTCCGCCGCTTCCCTCGCATAGATCAGCTCGTACGGCGACCGCTCCGCGATCGCCCGGTACCACTTCGCCGCCTCGGCGCCCCGGCCGACCGCCTCCAGCAGGCCTGCCCGCCGGAACCGCTGCGAGGCGAGCGAGAAGAACGGCGACGCTACCGTGAGCTGGAACCAGAGCTCCGGCCGCGCCCGCTCCAGACGCGCCAGCGCCTCGGCGTGCCGCCCCTTCCCCTGCGCGATCGCCGCATCCAGCTCCACCGTCAGGTTCCGCACCAGCGGGCGGCCTGTCTCCAGCTCCGCCAGCGCCTCCAGCCACCTCGCCGCCGCCGAGAGATCCCCCAGCCTCAGCTCCAGCAGGCCGAGCAGATAGGCCCGGATCGCCGGGTGCAGGTCGTTGTGCATCGCGAAGATCAGGAACATGCTCGGCGCCGCGCCGGCCGGGTCCCACCGTTCGAGCGCGTCCCGAACCTCGCGCAGCTCGGGCTCGGGCGTCGCCACGAACGGCAGGGTGGCGAACAGCGCGCGCATCTCGAGCCCCCACGTGGCGTCGAGCGCTTCGGCCTGGCGCAGCTCCGTCCGCATCGCCTCCCGGTTGCCCGAAGCGAGCGCCAGGTGGGCCAGCAGGATGTGGCACAGCGCGCGCAGCTCGGGTGAGCGGGCCACCTGCAGGAAGCCGCGGGCGAGCTGGTCCGCGCCCGCGAGATTCCCCGAGTAGAGCGCTACGTCGGCGAAGGCGATCGCCACCGTGATCGCGCGCGCCTGCTGCAGCTCCGCCGTCACCTGCGCGATGGCGGCGCCGTCGCGCGTCGCATAGGCCCGCAGGGCCCGCATCGCGAGCGCCTGGTCGCCGCCCGGGCTGGCTCGCAGGATCCGCTCGATCAGGTCCAGCATCTCGCCGGTGCGTCCCTGGATGGCGGAGATGCGGACCAGATGCACCATCGCGGCCACGTGGTCCGGCTCGAGTCGCAGGACCCGCTCGAACGGCTCGCGTGCCTCGACCGCCGAGCGGCCGCGGAGCGGGTTCGAGTGGAACAGCAGGTCGCCCAGGTGGAACCACGCCTCGACGTCGTCGGGATAGGTGCCGGTAATCGTGTTGTACAGCGACTCCGCCTGGTCCACGGCGCCATGCAGCCAGGCGCGCTGCGCGCCGAACACCAGCCGGTCGTGCGGCGAGAGCCGCTCCTGGTGTCCGGCCCCGCGGTCGGCCACCTCGCGGGCGACGTCGGGGAGGGCGCAACCGGCGGCGGCCGCCGCCAGGCGGTAGTAGGCGAGCGCGAACGACGAGTCGGCGTCCACTGCCGTCTGGAAGGCCTCCAGCGCATCGAAATAGCGCCCGGCCCGAAGCTCGCGCTCGCCCAGCAGGTAGGCCTTGAGCGCGTCGAGCGAGTCGGTGGTGAGGGCGGCGATGCGGGTGAGCCGCGTGCCCGGGGCGACCCCGTGGGCGCCGAGGAGCTGGCGCGCGAGCTCGTCCACCAGCTCGAACAGCTCACGCTCGCCGGCCGCCGCGGCGTGCACGCTCGCAATCGCGACGCCGTCGAGTCCGTAGAGCGACGCCGTGGCCTGCAGCCGCCCGCCTGCCTCCACGATGCTCCCTTCGAGGTACCGGCCCGCCCCGAACCGGCGCGCGACGGCCGGCCCGTCCGCCGCCGCGGCGCCGTCGCGCGCCAGCGCGTTCAGCAGCACTCGGGGATCCACCGTGCGGATCTCCCCGGCGCCGTCGAGCTTGGTGGCGAGCAGGTCCACCATCCCCTCTGCCAGGTACGCGAACCGCGCGTCGCCGCGCACCGAGAACGGCAGCACCGCGATCGTGGCGGCCGACGTGGCGGGCAGCGCCTCCGCGGGGTGAGGGGCCGGCGCGCCGACGGGAGTGCGCTCGATCCGGTGCCGCAGCAGCTCCACCATGGCCCGCGTCTCGGCCGACGGCTCGAGCTCGAGCTCCACGGCCATGCGGCGGACGAACTCCTCGTAGGCGCGGAGCGCGGCCGAGCGCTCGCCGGTGCGGTCGAGCAGGGCGAGGTAGCGGCGCAGCGCCGCCTCGTCGTCGGGGGCGAGCTCGAGCGCCCGGCGTGCCCAGGCCGCGGCATCCGCCAGGCGCCCCTCACGCTCGGCCTCTGTGGCGAGCGTGCGCGCGGCGGCGCCAGCCCGTTCGCGGAGCCTGGCGCGCTCGCGGTCGAGCCAGTCCTGCAACTCGGGTGCGGCCCCGGCCACGTACAGCCCCTCCAGCAGCGCTCCGCGATAGTGCGCGAGTGCTCCCTCCGCGTCGCCGGCCGCGAGCGACTGCTCGAGCGCCGCCGCGTCGCACCAGAGCGCCGCCTCCGGCACCGCGATCTCGTCGTCGCCCCGGCCGCTCACGACCTCCGCTCCCAGCTCCGCGCGCAGGAAATACAGCGCGCGCCGGAGCGCGGCGCGGGCGTGCTCCTGGTCCAGCTCGGGCCAGAACAGGGCGAGCAGCGAGTCGCGCCGGTGGAAGCGCCTGGGTGTGGCGACGGCGAGATAGGCGAGGAGCCCCAGCCGCTTCGGCTGCTGGAGCACCGCGCGGAGCTCTCGCCCCTCCGCGTCGCGGAGGTCGAGCACACCGAGGGTGTGGAAGCGGATCATGGATGCGTCACGCCGAGGCAACGGGGGGGCAACGGCAGCTGGCCAGCATTTCGAACGTAAGAGCCGCCCGGAGGAACGGCAATGGCCGTCCGGTGGCTCCGCGCCCCGTTCTCGGAGGCTCCCATGATCCGCTCCACGCTCGTCATCGCGTTGTTCCCGCTCTGTGCCGCGCTTGCCCAGGAGCGCGCACCCGCCGTGCAGGAGCTCCTCGTCCCGGTGGCCGCGGCCGAATCGCTGCGCGTGACCGTCGCCGGGGCGGGGGAGACCGTCGTGCTGGTGCCCGGCCTCTTCGGCTCCGCTTTCGGCTACCGCCATCTGCTCGCGCTCCTGCCCGCCGCCGGCTATCGCGCGCTCGTCGTCGAGCCGCTCGGCATCGGGGGCTCGCCGCGCCCGCGTGACGCCGACTACTCGCTCACCGCCCAGGCCGAACGCATCGCCGCGGTGCTCGAGCGCCTCGGCGAGGGGCCGGCCGTCATCGTCGGCCACTCGATGGGCGTCTCGCTCGCCCTCCGGCTCGCCGTGCATCACCCGGAGCGCGTCCGCGCCGTGATCGCCCTCGACGGCGGCCCCGCCGAGGCCGCGGCCACCCCGGGGTTCCGCCGCGCCATGCGGTACGCGCCGTGGATCAAGTGGCTCGGCGGGGTCAAGCGGATCCGGCCGAAGATGCGGCAGGACCTGATCGCCGCTTCCGGCGACGGGTCCTGGGTCACCGACGAGGTGATCGACGGCTACACCGCCGCCGCCGCCGCCGATCTCGACGGAACGCTCCTCGCCTTCCTCGCCATGGCCGACGCGCGCGAGCGGGACCGGCTCGCGCCGCGCCTCTCCGAGATCCGCTGTCCGGTCCGCCTCGTCGTCGGCACCGCCCCGCACGCCGGTGGCGTGGACGAAGCGCAGGTGCGCCTCATGCGAGACCGCCTGCCGGAATTTGCGGTGGACAGCATCCCGGGAGCCGGCCAGTACCTGTTCGAGGAGCAGCCGGAGGCGGTGGCGGAGCTGATCACCGGGGTGATGCTGGCCCCGGCCACCGCGCTCGGAATCTCGCGGTGAGCGCACCAGTCATGGGCACGAGTCACCCTGAACGCAGTGAAGGGGGCATGACCCAACGCATGCCTCCTTCGCGGAGCCTGGCCTGAGCGAAGCGAAGGGCTCAGGATGACTCCCCGGCGGAGTGCCCAGGCTGCCGTGACCTGGCGTTCAGGTCCCAAGTCACGCCCGGCGGCACGACGCGGCAACGGGCGCGCTGGAGCTTGGGTCCATCCTCTGTCGGAGGCTGGACCATGGGCACGCCAAGCTGGTCGGTGGACGCAACCTACGATGCGATCGTGGTGGGCAGCGGGTTCGGAGGGGCAATGGCGGCGCACGTGCTGGTCGAGGCTGGCTGGTCGGTGCTGATGCTCGAGCGGGGCGACTGGGTTGCCCGCGGGGCGCACAACTGGGCGGCGGACGGCGTCGGCCAGCTCACCGAGCACTACGCAATCGAGTCGCCCTACCACGTGACCGGCGCGGGCGGCGACACCCCCGCCGGCGCGTTCCACTGCGTCGGCGGCCCGTCGGTGTTCTACGGCGGCGTCGCCCTGCGCTTCCGCGCGGAGGACTTCGAGCACGATCCCGAGATCGCGGGGGCCTCGGGGGCGCGCTGGCCCTGGACCTACGACGAGCTCGAGCCGTGGTACGCGGAGGCCGAACGGCTGCTCGGCGTCGCCGGCGAGGCGGGGATCGACCCCACCGAGCCGCGCCGGAGCGAGCCGTATGCGGAGGCTCCCACACCGCTCGCCCCGGTCTCCGAACGGATCGCGCGCGCCGCCCGTGAGCTCGGCTGCCGGCCGTTCCGCCTTCCGATGGCCATCAACCACCGCCGGGACGCCGGGCGGCACGCCTGCGTCGGCTGCGGCACCTGTGACGGGTTCGCCTGCGCAGTGGGGGCCAAGAACGATGTGGAGACCGTCCTCGTGCAACCGCTGCTGCGACGCGGGCTGCACCTGCGCACCAACGCGGTGGTGACGCGCCTCCTCGCAGACCGGAGATGGATCACGGGGGTCGAGGTGACCGACCGGCTGAGCGGGCGGACGTGCCTGCTGCAGGCTGGCACCGTGGTGCTCGCCGCGGGCGCGCTCGCGACCCCGCACCTGCTCCTCGCCTCCGGGCTCGACCGACTCAACCCCGGCGGTCACGTGGTGGGACGGTATCTGATGCGGCACTTCAACGAGATCGTCTTCGGCGTCTTCCCGACGCCGCCGAACCCCGGTGGCGGATTCCACAAGCAGCTCGCCATTCACGACTTCTATCGGGGCATTCCCGGACTCCGCCGGCTGCGCGGGAAGCTCGGCGGCATCCAGCAGCTCGCCACGCCGCCGGTGGGGCTCGTCCGCACCCAGCTACCCGCCCTGCTCGGCGCCGTGTGCGCACCGTGGGTGCGGCATCTCACCGGCCTGCTGGTCATCGCCGAAGATCAGCCGCAGTACCACAACCGGGTGCTGCTCGACGGCGGGCCGCCGGACCGCCACGGGCTGCCGCCGCTTCGCGTAGATCATCGCTACTCCCCGCGGGACGTCGCCGCGGGCCGCGTGCTCGCGGGCCGGGCGCGCGCCATCCTCCGGCGCGCCGGCGCCTGGTCGTTCTACCGGCACCGGATCGGCACCTTCTCCCACGCCGTCGGCACGGTACGCATGGGAACCGACCCGCGCACGTCGGCGCTCGACCCCGATGGCCGTTTCCGGGGGCTCGAAAACCTCTACGTCATGGACGGCAGCGGCATGCCGTCGTCGGCCGGGGTGAACCCCAGCCTCACCATCGCCGCGACCGCGCTGCGCGCCGCGCATCGCCTCGTGGCCCACGCCTCCCGTCTCACGGAGTCCAGTCACCATGTCGCGCTCGGTCATTGATCTCGCGTTCCTCGGCTGCGGGGGAATCACCCGCACGCACAGCCGCACGCTGGCGCGCTTCCGGGGCGAGGTCCGCTGCCACTACGCCAGCCGCGATCCGGCCCGCGCGGCTGCCTTCGCCGCGCGCCACCGCGGTGCCGGCGCCTTCGGCTCCTACGCAGAGGCGATCGGCGACCCGCGCATCGACGCGGTGCTGGTCGCGACCCCACCCGACACGCACCTCGCGATCGTGCTGGAGGCGCTGGCGGGCGGCAAGCATGTGATCGTCGAGAAGCCGGCGTTCCTCCGCGCGGCAGACTGCGAGCAGGCGCGGGCCGCGGAGGCGCGGAGCGGCCACCGCGTGCTCGTGGCGGAGAACTACTGCTACAAGCCACTCGCCCTGGTCCTGCGCGAGGTGCTCGCCTCCGGCGACCTCGGCGAGGTGCGGTTCGTCCACATCGACGCGGTGAAGCACCAGGGTACCGCCGGCTGGCGGGCCGATCCAGCCGTGGCCGGGGGCGGTGCGCTGTTCGAGGGCGGCATTCACTGGGTCGACCTCCTCGCCAACCTCGGCCTCCATGTCGAGACCGTGCACGGCTTCCGGCCCGGCGACTGGCGCGGTGGCGAGCGCAGCATGCTGCTCGTCGCCGAGTACGAGGAAGGGGCCATCGGCACGCTCGCCCACTCGTGGGAGATTCCGTCGACCCTCCGCGGGCTCCGGCTCTCGCGGATCTACGGGACGCGGGGATCGGTGCTCTTCGAGTCGAACGGCCTCTTCGTGCGCGTCACCGGCTCGCGTCCTCGTCTGATCCTGCCCGGCCTCCGCGACATCGGCGGATACCGCGCGATGTTCCGCGATTTCCTGGGGTCGATCCGGACCGGCCGCGAGCCGCTCATGTCTCTCGCCAGGGCGCAGCGCGGCCTCGAGCTCGTCGAGGCGGCGTACCGCTCGGTCCCCGTTGTCCCCGAACTGGAGGAAGTCTCATGAACACGTTCCTCGCCGCTGTCGTCGGCCTCCTCGCGGGCGTGCACGCCGCCACGTGGGGCATGTACAAGGACGCGCCGCACGAGGGGTTCTCCCTGAGCAAGTATGCGCGGAGCCCGATGCTCGGGCTCGGGCTGGGGGTTCTGCTGCAGGCGCTCGCGGGTATCGAGCCACGCCGGCCCGCAGGCCTCGTCGTCCTGTTCGGCGTGGTCTACGTGGTCGAGCGGGCGCTCGCGGAGATCTACAAGACGTTCCTGCGCGAGGAGGACCAGGCGAAGTACTTCATCCCAATGCAGTTTCACATTCTCGGCCGGGTGGTGCGGAACCGAGGCGCCCGCTGGCTCGTGGGCGCGCTGTACACGGCGGGGCTCGCGGGGATGCTGGTCGCGGTGGCCCGGCTCGAGCGCGGCGCGGCGGGCCCGCATGCGCTCATCACCGTACTGCTCGTCGGCAGCCTGGGCGGCTGGATCAGCGCCTTCGGCGGAGCGTGGAAGGATGCGCCGTCCGAGGGGTTCCAGACGCTCAAGTTCTTCCGGAGCCCCGCACTCGCGGCGCTCTTCGCCGCCGGGCTCTCGACCCTCACGCCGGACCTGCTGCTCATCACGCTGGCCGCCACCGGGTTCACGGTCGCGAGCACCGAGACGTACAAGACCTTCTTCTTCCCGAGCAAGCCGCGCGGGAAGTTCGCGGGAATGCCGGTGCGGTATCCCGACATGCTGCGGCGCCGCCAGCGCTTCGTGCCGGTGTACGTGGCGATCTGGGCCGGCGTGCTGGCCGCGGTCATCGGTGCGACCCATGGCTGAGCCACTCCGCCACCGCCGCTTCGGCAGCGCGACCTGGGGCGGCGTGCTCCGGGGGACGGGCGCGATCGCCCTCGCGGCCGCGGCGCTCGTCCTCTGGGTGCCGGTGGGGACGACGCTCGTCGCCTTCGTCCTGCTGACGCTCGTGTGCCACGGGCCGCTCTCGCCCTTCCTGCCGGCGACCTTCGAGCCGATCCTCCTGCTCTATGGACAGCTCTACCCGCCGCTCCTGATCGCGCTGGTCGCGGCCGTAGCGAGTGCGGCCGCGGAGTATCTCAACTATCACCTCTATCGTGAGCTGCTCCGCTGCGACTCGTTCGATCGGGTCATGCGGAGCCGGACAGCCCGGCTGGTCGGCAACGTGTTCGCGCGGCAGCCGTTCCTGGCGATCTGGATCTGTGCCTGGTCGCCCCTGCCGGACTGGGCCGCCCGGATCCTGGCCTCACATGCCCGCTACTCCGTGCCGCGCTACCTGCTGGCCTTCGTGGTGGGGCGGATTCCGAAGTTCTGGCTGCTCGCGACGGTGGGCCTCTACTGGATGCCGAGTGGGAGGGTGCTGTGGGGCGTAGTCGGGGTATCGGTGGCGTTGACGCTGCTCGGTCTCCGGCGACTGGGGCCGTCGCGCCACCCGGAGGCCGCCAGCGTCATCCTGCCCCGCCCGGTTACCGATTCGGTCCCCGCGCATTAATTTATCGGACGCGCCCGTCTTCGCGGGCTCTCCGTCTCCGGACCGAAGGTATGCAGTCGCAGGCCCTGCTCGCTCCCCCTGCCGTGTTTCAACTCGCGCCGCCCTACGAACGCTTCGAGGCGGTGCCCGACCTCTCCGCGCTCGCGCCCCAGGAGCTTCGCGACGCCACGATCCTCGCTGTCGGCGTGACCTCGCCGCAGGAGTCCTGGGCCGAGGTGGCCGCGCTCGTGCCGCAGCTGCGCGCGCGCTTTCCTGCCGCGCCGGTGGTGCTCCGCGTCGGGCGGGAGGCAGAGGCGGGCGACCTGGAGTGGGTGCGCCTCGCCGGCGGGCTCCGCGTGCGCGCGGTGCTGGTCGAGGGGGAGCCCCCACGACCGCGCCTGCGCCGGATCCTCACCGACGGGACTGACCTGCCAGAGGAGGTGGAGCAGTGGCTACCGGTGCGACTGCCGGGGCTCCCGCCCGCGGTGGTGCAGCTCATCGGCGTGATCGTGCGGCTCTCGCCGCGGTTCACGGAGGTGGGGGCGCTGCTGGGCGACATGGGTCACGCCGAGCGGACGGTGCGGACCTGGTTCCGCCGTGCCGGCGTACCGGGACCGGGCAAGTGGCTGGCGGTCGCGCACGCCGTGCGCGCCGCGCTCCGGCTCCAGGCGGAGGACGGAGCCCCGCTGCTCACGCTGGCGGTGGAGTGCGGCTACAGCGATCACTCGTCGCTCAGCCGGCAGAGTCTCCGGCTGTTCGGCGTGCGGCCGGGCGCGATCCGCGGCACGCTGGGCTGGGAGTGGCTGCTCGACCGCTGGCTCCGGCGGGTGACGCCGTAGGCCGATCGTGGCCGGTTTGCACATCGCCTGCCGCGGTCCGACGCACTAGTGTCGAGATGCGTCGCACACGACAACGTGTGGCCGGTCGCTCGGACCGGTGGCTCCCGGCCCTCCCGGGGGCGACGCAACAACCGCCCGGCTAGCGGCCGGGATGACGCTCCGGCCGGATCGGCCAGAGCAGGCGGCACCTGCCCCGGTCATTGGGCCCGGCAGCCGATCGTGCCGTCACAAGGAAGCGCGATGTGTGCCCTCGAGCCCATCGCGCTTTTCCTTTGCG
>DAIPLK010000070.1:9124-11443 GCA_036769285.1 Gemmatimonadales bacterium
CCCAGCACCTCCAGCACGAACGCGTACTTGAACGCCACCTCCCGCAAGTAGTCCCACCGCCCCGATGCGCCACCGTGCCCGGCGCCCATGTTGGTCCTGAGCAGCAGCCGGTTGGCGTCGGTCTTGAGCGCCCTGAGCCGCGCCGTGAACTTGGCCGGCTCCCAGTAGGCCACCCGCGGATCGTTGAGCCCTGCGGTAATCAGCATGTGCGGATACGCCTGTTCCCGCAGGTTGTCGTACGGCGAGTACGAGCGGATGCAGGCGTAGAACGCCGGGTCGTTCGGGTTGCCCCACTCGTCGTACTCGATGACCGTGAGCGGCAGTGTGGCGTCGAGCATGGTGTTCACCACGTCCACGAACGGGACCTCCGCCAGCACCGCGCGGAACAACTCGGGCCGGAGGTTGGTGACCGCGCCCATCAACAGCCCGCCCGCGCTGCCGCCGCTGATCGCCAGCCGGTCGGGCGCGGTGAGCCCCTCGGCCACCAGGTGTTCTGCCGCGGCAATGAAGTCGGTGAAGCTGTTTGGCTTGTTGAGCAGCTTGCCGCCGTCGTACCATGGCCGTCCCATCTCCTCGCCGCCGCGCACGTGCGCGATCGCCACCACGAACCCGCGGTCCAGCAGGCTGAGGCTGCTCGACGAGAACGCCGGGTCGTAGCTGACCCCGTACGCGCCATACCCGTGGAGCAGCAGCGGCCGGGGGCCGCCCGGCCGCTCGAGCGGGAGCTGGTAGACCAGCGAGATCGGCACCCGGGTCCCGTCCGGCGCGGTGGCGACCAGGCGCTCCGTGCGGTACCTCGCCGAGTCGTAGCCGCCCAGCACCTCGGTCTGCTTTCTCACGGTCCAGGTGCGCGCCGCCATGTCGTAGTCCACCACCGAGGCCGGCGTGACCATCGAGGTGTAGGTGAAGCGGAGCAGGGTGGTGTCGAAGTCGGGGTTCTCGTGCTGCCGCACCGTGTAGACCGGCTCCGGAAACACCACCAGGTGATCGCCGCCGCCGGCAAGGTCGAGGATGCGGATCTGCCGGAGACCCGCCTCGCGCTCCCAGACGACGAGATGCTCGCGGAACGCGTCGGTCGAGTCCACCCGCACGTCGGGCCGGGGAGGCAGCACCTCGGTCCACCGCGCGCGCGACGGGTCGGCCACCGGCGCGCTGACCAGCCGGAAGTTGGGCGCGCCGTCGTTGGTGGTGATGAAGAACCGGTCGTCGTGGTGGCTGACGGAATACTCGATGCCCGCGCGCCGGGCCTCGATCGTCCGGAACGAGTCCTCCGGCCGGTCCGCGCTCACGAACCGCACCTCGGAGGTCGAGTGGCTCCCCAGCTCGAGGAGGAGGTACGCGTGGCTCCGGGTGCGGTGAATGTCGAGGAAGAACGACTCGTCGGCCTCGAAGTGCACCAGCGCGTCCTCCGCCGGATCCGCGCCGAGGACGTGGCGGTAGAGGCGGCAGGGCCGCCGCGCCTCGTCGAGCACGAGGTAGAACAGGGTGCGGCCGTCGTTGGCCCACGCCACGCTCGTTGAGATGTTCGCGATCATCTCGTCGAGCAGCGCGCCCGTCGCCAGGTCCTTGACCCGCAGCGTGAACGACTCGGCGCCGCTCGTGTCCACCGAGTACGCCAGCAGCCGGTGATCGGGGCTCACCTCGAACGCGCCCAGCCGGAAGTAGGCGTGCCCGGCTGCGAGCGGGTTCAGGTCGAGCAGGATCTGCTCGGCCGCCTCATCGTCCACGGGGCGCCGGCAGTAGATGGGATACTGCGCGCCCTCCTCGGTGCGGTGGTAGTACAGCCACCCGTCGATCCGCTCGGGCACCGACAGGTCCGTCTCCTTGATCCGGCCCCGCATTTCGGCGAAGAGCCGCTCCTGCAGCGGCTCGGTGGGCCGCATGACCGCCTCGGTATACCGGTTCTCCGCCTCGAGATAGGCCAGCACCTCCGGGTCCTCCCGGTCCCGGAGCCAGAAATACTCGTCCACCCGGGCGTCGCCGTGGATCGTGATCGTCCGCGGGACGGCCCGCGCCAGTGGGGGGGCGGGGACGGACGCGTCCGGGTCGAGCGGAGGGGTGCGGCTGAGGGCATTGGGGCTGGTGGACATCGGCGGAATAACGACCCGGAAGAGTGCCAAGTCAAGGCAGACCTAAAACATTATGTATCATAAACTTGCATCAATTGGCCGAACTGACGCCTCGATTGCCGATCTTCCTGTCTTCTCCCCTCCGGCGCATCTCCATTCCCGGTACCGAGATACCTTGGCCGCAACGAGTCACCCTGAACCCATTCGCTACGCTCAGGGCAGGCTCCGCGAAGGGGCCATGCGTCGAGGC
>DAIPLK010000070.1:11543-13104 GCA_036769285.1 Gemmatimonadales bacterium
CCCCCTCCGGATCCGGCTTCGGCTTGTCCACCACCAGGCGGTGGTCGAGGTCCGCCACCCGCCGCGCCACGTCCATGACCAGCCCCGCCACCCGCGCCATCTTCGAGTAGTCGAGGTACTGCGCCTCATCCGTCAGCTGGTGATAGTCGCGATGCGGGCCCGTCGTGAAGAACACCACCGGGATCCCGAACCGCGCGTACATGTAGTGGTCGCTCCGGCAGTAGGCGCTCGCCGGGTGGCCGTCCGCATCCACCGAGTAATCGAACGCCATGTCGTGAGTTCCCTCGATGTTGGCCCGCTCGACCAGGTCGCCCAGCTCGGTGGAGAGCCGGCGTGAGCCGATCAGGAGCAGATAGGCCGGACCGCCATTCGGCAGGTCGGATGGGCCACCGCGCCCGATCATGTCGATGTTGAGCTGCGCCACGATCGAGTCGCGCGGCACCGTCGGGTGCCGGGTGAACCAGTCGGAGCCGAGCAGGCCCAGCTCCTCGGCGGTGTGCCAGACGAACAGGATCGAGCGCCTCGGCCGGTCCGGCGAGCGCGCCAGCGCCTCGGCGATCTCGAGCACGCTCATCGAGCCGCTCCCGTCGTCGTCGGCGCCATTGAAGATCGAGTCCCGCCGCGCGGGGCGAGCGCGCCGGAGACTGTCGAGGACCGCGCGGATCCGCGCGCGCTGCTCGGCGGTCGGGGCGCCGGGGTTGTCCTCGGCGCCGAGCGGCCGCATCACCCCGTTCCACGCGCGGAGCGAGTCGTGATCCTCGGGGGTCGGGGCAATTCCGATGTGGTCGTTGTGGGCCCCGAGTGCCACGATCTGGCCGCGAAGGGCCGGGTCGCTGCCGGGCAGCAGGGCCACCACGTTGCGGGCCGGCGCGGCCATCGGCGCGTCTGCGAAGGCGATCGAGCCGGTCGCCGTCCCGCCGCGGAGCAGGCCCTCCGCCATCCGGGTGCTCACGTACATGAACGCCGGCAGCGATGGTGCGCTGCTCCTGGCGAGCTGCGCGCCGGGGTCCTTGAGCTGGTCACGCTCGGCAGGCCCGATGGCGTCGAGCGTCGCCACCGCGATCCCGGCGGCCGTCTTGAACCGCTCGGTCATGACGGCGCGGTTCACGGAGCCCGCAGGCGTGCCGTCGGTGTGCGGGGCCACGCGCACCACCACCAGCTTGCCCGCCGCCTGGTCACGCGAGATCGACGGCCGCGCGCTGTCGCCCACCACGCCGGCGTCCACGACCTGCGCGCCATCGATTGGCCGGGCGCCGTCGCCCTGGTCGCGCGGGATGAAGTCGGTCCATGGGGAAAAGGCGGCGCCGCCTGCGGTGACGCCGGCATCGGGCGCCAGGATCCTCTGCACCAGCGGCACGGTCTGGAAGAAGCCGCCGTCGTCCCCCGCCGGCTCGAGTCCGATCCGCCGAGCCTCGGCGGCGAGGTAGTCCGTGCCCCTCACGTTGCCCGGGGTTCCGGCTTTCCGGCCCTGCATCGAGTCGTCGGCGTAGATCGAGAGCCGGGCGCGGAGATCGCCGGGGGTGATGGCGGCCGAGGTCGCCGAGGGCACGGCGGTGCCGGG
>DAIPLK010000185.1:0-3986 GCA_036769285.1 Gemmatimonadales bacterium
ACCTTGAGCGCGCCGCCCTGGTCGAACCAGGCGACGATCTTCGCCAGATCGGCGCCGCCCAACCGCTCCTCCACGACCTTGCCGGCCGCGCGGCGGATCAGGTCACGTGCGATCGTGTCCCCGCCCTGCAGCTCCCCTTCGTACTCGAGCTCCAGCTTGCCGGTGATGGACGGCACGGCGGCATAGATGTCGCTCACGCGCGGCACGACGCGATCCTCGCCCAGCAGGGTGGCGCGCCGCTCGGCGTTGGAGACGACGTTTTCCAGGACGCTGATCGGCAGTCGCTGGCTCACTCCCGAACGCCTGTCCACCCGCTTGTCTTCCCGCGCCTCGAAGGCCACCCGCTCGATGACTTCGAGCACGAAGTCGGGGATGTCGAGCGGCCGGCCGCCGCGCCCGGTCCACGCCTCCTGCGCGGTGATCTCCATGCCGAGCTGTACGGTGCGCGGATAGTGCGTGATCACCTCCGAGCCGATCCGGTCCTTGAGCGGCGTGATGATCTTGCCGCGCGCGGTGTAGTCCTCCGGATTGGCGGTGAACGCGAGCAGCACGTCCAGCGGCAGGCGCACCGGGTAGCCTTTGATCTGGACGTCGCCTTCCTGCATGATGTTGAACAGCCCCACCTGCACCTTGCCGCTCAGGTCCGGCAGCTCGTTGATGGCGAAGATGCCGCGGTTGGCGCGGGGCAGCAGTCCGAAGTGCATGGTGAGCTCGTCGGAGAGCAGGTGCCCGCCGCGCGCGGCCTTGATCGGGTCCACGTCGCCGATCAGGTCGGCGATGGTGACGTCGGGCGTGGCCAGCTTCTCGACGTAGCGCTGATCGCGCTGGAGCCAGGCGATCGCCGTCGCGTCGCCGCACTCTCCGAGCCGCTCGCGGGCGAACTTGGAGATCGGCGCGAACGGGTCGTCGTTCACTTCGCTGCCAGCCACGATCGGGATGCGGTCGTCGAGCAGGCCGGTGAGCTCGCGCAGGATCCGGCTCTTGGCCTGTCCCCGAAGCCCGAGCAGGATGAAGTGGTGCCGGGCCAGCAGCGCGTTGACGATCTGGGGCAGGATGGTGTCGTCGTATCCCAGGATCCCGGGGAACAGCGGCCCGCCCGCCGCCAGGCGGGCCAGCAGGTTGGTCCGGATCTCGTCGCGCACGCTGCGCCCGCGCAGCGGGGCCTCCGCCCACGGAGAGTTCTTGAGGTCACCAAAGGTGCGAGGCTGGATCATATCGGTCATGGCTCGGTGATCGAAAGTCTGGTGTCGCATAACACGCTGTTCTGCTTCATCTTGCCGTTCTGGGACGGCCCGAGGTCACCTGCCGGGTCGGACCCGAAACGCTTGACAAAAGGTCGCCGCCGCTTAGGTTCGGCGCCGTACATCAGCCGACAGTGTGGCTCGTGACCCGGGCTCAGTGCCCCCCCCGATTTGGAGCAACGACGATGAGGAAGACCCTGATGATAGCCGCCCTGCTCGTGCTGGTCGGCTGTGGCGAGAAGAAGGCCGAGGCGCCGGCCGCGGACACCGCGGCGATGGCCCCGATGTCGACCGGCGACGGCATGGGCGGCATGGCCCATGACAGCATGTCGATGTCGGACTCCATGATGGCCCGGGACACCACGCGCAAGTAACCGGCCGGTCCCACTGTCGCATCGGGCTCCGGGCATCGCTCGGGGCCCGCTGTCTTTCCGTCACCCGTCCACTTCATCCGCGCCGAACGGCAACGCCACTACCCGGGCCCGGCGCCCGCCGGCGGTTACCACCTCGCCCGGGCTCACCTCGCGGCGGAGCAGGCCGAGCCCCAGAACCCGATCCTCGAGGGTGAGCGTCGAGCGCACGCTGCCCACGTCTTTTTCCCCGTGGATCACGGAGCGGCCGTCGAGCGGCTCGGTGTCGGTCCAGCGCAGCCCCCGGAGCTCGCGGTTGGTGTGGCCTCGGAAGTGCAGGCGGGCGACCGTCTCCTGCCCGGTGTAGCACCCCTTGGTGTACGAGACGCCACCGATCTCGTCATACCGCACCTCCTGCGGAAGGGTCCGCTCGTCGATCTCGACGCCGAGGGCGGGCCAGCCGGAGAGGAGCCGCGTGGCGTGCAGGTCGCATTCCTCCCCTGGCATCGCGCCTGCCGCAACGAGCCGCGCCACCAGCGGCTCGACGGCCGGTGCCAGTCCGACCGCCAGCGCCACGAACGGCGCCGACTCGGGCGCCAGGGCCACGGCGACCGGGCTCAGCTCCCCACCCACGGTAGTGACCCGTCCCGCCGCCTCCGGCATCCCCACGCCGGACTTGGCGAGCACCTGGAAGCCATGCGCGCCGAGCAGCCAGGCGACGGTTGCCTGACCGGTGAGATCGGTCGTGCGCGCGAGGCGGGGTGGAAGCTGGCGAGTGAACAGCTCGAGCGCGGCCGCGTGGCCGCCGGGCGGAACGATCAACGTGAACGTGTCGCCCTGGCGGAGGACCCACGCGTCCACCACGATCATCCCCTTCGGCGTGAGCAATGCGCCGTAGACCAGGCTGCCGTCGCCGGGTTGCTCGAGATCGTTGGTGAGGAGCCCCTGCAGGCAGGTCAGCGCGCCGGGGCCGCTGATCCGGAGAACCGCCGGGGACGTGGAGAGGATCGTCGCGCCGTGGCGGACACGGTCGAGCCGGTCACGATCGAACCGGAGGTCGAGCTCAGCCATGGGCCCAGGGCAGCTCGGCGGGGTCGTGCCCGGTGAAGTCGCGCCAGACCAGGTCTGCGCCCTCGCATGTCTCCTCGGCATGGGAAGTGGCAAGCATGGCGCAGCGGAGCCCGGCTGCCCGCGCGGCTGCCAGGCCGGGCAACGAGTCCTCGATCACGATGCAGCGATGCGGGGCAAGCTCGAGCGCCGCGCGGGCGCGGTTGTAACCCTGTGGGTCGGGCTTGCAGGCGCTCACGTCCTCCGCGGCCACGATCTCGCTGAAATGTGGACGGAGGCCCGCCAGGTCGAGCACCAACTCGATCTCCCGTCGGAGCGCGCCGCTCACGATGGCGAGCTGGATGCCGTCCAGCGCCGCGTTCTCGATGAACTCCGTGGCCCCCGGCACCAGATGCATCGTGGCGCGGATGGCGCGCTCGTAATGGGCGTGCTTCCGCTCGATTGCCGTGAGCAAGGCCGGCTCATCCGCCGCCCGCCCGAGGCGCTCGAAGGTGAACCGGAAGCATTCGCGGTCGTCGAAGCCGAGGTACTCACGGTAGTAGGTGTCCCGGTCGAGGGCGCAGCCGTATTCGGCCAGCGTCGCGATCAGCGCGTCGCAGTGCTGCGGCTCATCGTCGATGATGACACCGTTGAAATCGAACAGGATCGCAGCCGTCATTCGAGAAGGTATAACGGGGTGGGGGGGAGAGGGTAAGGAGTCATCACGAGCGGAGTAAGGGAGCGATGACCCGCCTCACGGCCTCTTCGCGGAGTTCACCCTGAGCGAGTCGAACCGGCTCGGGATGACTCGATCGCGCCCGGCCGCAGACGCCCCATACACTCCCCCCACCCGATAGCTCTCATCCAGCAGCTCCACCGGGTGCGCCACCCGGATCGGCAGCCCGGCCGCGCGCACCCCCGCGCCGATCTGCATCAGGCAGCCCGGGTTCCCCGTGGCCACTACCTGCGGCATCGGGTCCGCTGTGGCGAAGCTCTCGACCTTGAGATCGAGCACCGCGCGGGCCATCGCCGGGCGCACGATCGAGTAGATCCCCGCGCTCCCGCAGCACTTGTCCGAGCTCGGCAATAGCCGAAGCCGGAGCGAAGGGATCGCGCCCAGCACCGCCAGCGGCGCCGCGTGCACCCGCTGTGCGTGTTGCAGGTGGCATGGCGCGTCGTAGGCCACGTCGAGCGGCAGGTCGCCGCCAGGCCGGGGTCCGGCCTCGGCCAGGAGCTCGGAGACGTCGCGCACCTTGCCGCCGAACGCCGCAGCCGCCTCGGTTCCGAGCAGGTGGCCGTAGTGCTTGAGGAGCGCGCCGCAGCCCGCGCTGTTGACCACCACGTAGTC
>DAIPLK010000186.1:0-3981 GCA_036769285.1 Gemmatimonadales bacterium
CCGCTCACCGACAGCTTCCTGCGCTACCCGAACAACAAGTACGTGCTGCTGGCGCTCGTCGGCGCCACCGCCGGCCAGGGCGTGGTCTGGTACACCGGCCAGTTCTACGCGCTGTTCTTCATGCAGATCACGCTGAAGCTGGACTTCCTCACCACCTACACGCTCATCGGGGCCTCGCTGCTCCTCGGCACGCCGTTCTTCATCTTCTTCGGCTGGCTGTCGGACAAGATCGGCCGCCTCAAGATCATCCTGGCCGGCTGCCTCATCGCCGCGGTCACGTACTTCCCGATGTTCAAGGCGCTGACCCACTACGTGAACCCGGATCTGGAGGCGTTCCAGAGCCGCACCAAGATCTCGGTGACGGCGGACCTGCCGACCTGCAACTTCCACCTGTTCGTCGGCCCCTGGAGCAAGTTCTCCGACTGCGACCGCGCCAAGGACTTCCTCACCAAGCAGGGCCTGAGCTTCACGGCGCTGGACGGGGCAGCGGGGTCCGCGCCCGTGACCCGGATCGGCGCCGCCGAGATCGCGGGCTGGAACGAGGCCGCGGTCAAGGCGGCCCTGAAGGAGCAGGGCTATCCCGAGAAGGCGGACCTCAACAAGGTGAACTACCCGATGACGCTGCTCATCCTGTTCATCTTCCTCATCTACGTGACCATGGTGTACGGCCCGATCGCGGCGTTCCTGGTCGAGCTGTTCCCGACGCGCATCCGCTACACCTCCATGTCGTTGCCCTATCACATCGGCAACGGCTGGTTCGGCGGCATGCTGCCCCTCACTGCCACGGCCATGGTGGCGCTCAAGGGCGACATCTACTACGGCCTTTGGTACCCGATCGTCGTCTCCATCATGACCGTGGTGGTCGGAGGGATCTTCCTGAAGGAGACGAGGGAGCGAGACATCACCACCTACGAGCACTAGCACCCTGTGCGGTTCACGGCGTCCGGCGGGTGGCTCGGGCCATCCGCCGGACGCTTGCTTCATCAGGCGCCGGCGCGGTAGCGAACCACCGTCACGGTGCACGGCGCCTCGGCCGCCACTCGGGTGGCCACCGTCCCCAGGAGCGCCCGCAGCGGAATGTCCGGCGGTGGGGCGCCGATGACCAGTTGGTCCACCTGATTCGCACGGGCGTACTCCAGGAGCGCCCCCGCTGCGTCGCCAGACACCAGCACGTGGAAGGAGATCTTCTCCGGCGGTAGCTGCAGGGGCTCGGCCCAGTGCCGCAGGAGCACGAGGTGCTTGATGTGCGTCGCGGCGTGCTCGTCCTCGGCGGCGCCGCCCACCTCGGCCGTGGGGCGTATGACGCTGATGCAGGCAAGCCGGGCGTGGGGGTCGAGCGAGAGCAGCCGCCTCACCGCCTGGCGCAGGGCCCGGAACTGGGCCTCGTTGGTGTGGGTGGTGGCGATGGCGGCGAGCACGATCGGCGCCTGGGAGAGGTGGGCGGTGGGGCGCGCCTCCGGGCCGGGCTCGAAGCCGACGATGCGGAACCAGCGCTTGAAGGTGGCGGCGAAGCCACCGCGGCGCGTGCGGCGACCCCGCTCGGTCACGGTCACCTGATCGGGGTGGGAGAGATCGAAGGCCACCTGGGCAGCCGACCCGTAACGCCGCTCCGGGTCGGGAGCGAGGCAGTGCAGCATCACCTCCTGGAGCCACTCGGGGATGGACGCGGCCAGCGCCCGCGGCGGCAGCGGCTCCCGGAAGAGCCGGCCGCGCAGGCCCGCCAGCGTCGTCGGCGAGCCGAAGGGCAGCCGGCCCGTTGCCAGCTCGTAGAGGATGACCCCCAGGGCGAAGATGTCGCTGCGCGGGTCGGAGCGCACGCCCAGCACCTGCTCCGGCGAGACGTAGGGGGCGGAGCCGATCGGCCGGCGGAACTCCTCGGCGAGGAGGTCCGGATAGTGGGCGTGGTGGGACAGCCCGAAGTCGATGAGCACCGCCTCCCCGCTCGGGCGGACCAGGACGTTGGCGGGCTTCAGGTCGAGGTGGATCGCCTCCTGCAAGTGGATGCTGTGCAGGGCCGTGGCCACGGCCGCGCCCACCCGGGCGATCTCCTCCGGGGGGAGCGGCGCCCGCTCCACCCACCGGTCGAGCGAGGCGCCCTCGACCCGCTCCATGACCAGGTAGGGCTGGACGGCGAGGTCTCCCGAGGCGACGAGGCGGGGCACGTGTGGCCCCCGGAGTGCCCCGAGCACCATCTGCTCCACCTCGTAGGGGAGGACGGTCTCTGCCGGCTCGCCCTCGCCCAGCCTCGGGACCTTCATGACGAGGGGCGGTCCCGGCTCGGGCCCGGTGACGCGGTAGATCATCCCCATGCCACCGGCGTGGATCCGCTCCTCGACCCGGAAGCCGTCGACGACCGTGCCCGGTTCCATCGGCGAGCCCACGGGCGATCACTCCCCCCGCTCGAGACGGACCGCCAGCCGGTCCGGCAGGCCGGCGGCGCGGACCTTGCGCGCCGCCGCCGGCGCGTCATAGGGCACGCGGTGGAAGGTGATGGTGGAGGCCTCGAAGTCCATCAGGGTCCAGCACGCCGCCGTGCGCCCGTCGCGCGGCTGGCCCACCGAGCCCATGATGGCGAGCCAGCGCCGCCGCGGCGCCGCCGGGATGGGGATGTCCGGAATGGGGCGGAACTGGACCGGGCGGTTGGCGGCGCCGGTGTAGTAGAGGGCCGGCTCGTGCACGTGACCGCTGAAGACGTAGCTCGCGTCCCCGGCCCTCCTCAGGCACTGCTCCGCCCGGACCGGATCGGTGACGTAGATCCACTTCTCCGGGGCCTCGGCGCTGGCGTGGACGAAGAGCGCGTTGTCGCGCCGGACCGTGAGGGGCAGCCCGGCCAGGAAGGCCCGGTGCCGCTCGCCGAGCTGGCCGCGCGTCCACACGATGGACTCCTCCGCCGCCGCGCTCATGGTCCTCGCCTCGGCGGCGTCGAAGACGGCCAGGTCGTGGTTGCCCTTCACCGCGATGGCCCCCCGCCGCACGTGGTCCTCGACGATGTCGAGCACCGCCACCGGATCGGCGCCGTATCCGACCAGGTCGCCGAGGAAAGCATAGCACTCGGCGCCGGCCTCCTGCGCCCGCGCCAGGCACGCGGTGAGCGCCTCCAGGTTGGAGTGGATGTCCGAGAGGAGCGCCAGCTTCTTCATGATGGACGGGCGGCGCGGCGCCGTGACGCGGCGAACCGTACCACATTCGTGCGCTCGGCGCGCAAGCCGTGCACGCACGTTGTGCGCAGGCCGGGCCGGGGCCTCGATTGCCGGTATCGGCTGGGAGATTGCGACAATTTCCATCTCCTCGATTGACGCAAATCACTTCCTGATGGGAGCCGCGCGCAGATCTGAGATTCGTGCGGCTCCCGTGCGCCAATAATGCACCGGAACGTCGAGACGACGTGCCAATCGACATTGCCTCGTCGGCTATTGTCGCTTCTTTCAGGACGCGAAGCCTGCTATCAATGCGCGTTCGCGCACTTCACCGAACCAGGGAGGGGAGAATGGACCAGGCAGCGAGCGCCGAGACGCGAGGCAAGACCGCACACGAGTTGGTCTCCTCGCCCGACTTCAAGTTGCTGGTGTCGACGCGCCTGAAGGTGAGCAGCGTGCTCCTCGTCCTGCTCTTCGTCTTCTACTACGGCTACATCCTCCTGGTGGCGGTCGACAAGCCGCTGGTGTCGCGCAGGATCGGCGAGGTGACCACGCTCGCCATCCCGCTCGGCGTGGCGGCCATCGTGGTCGCCTGGTTGCTCACCGCCATCTACGTCTTCTGGGCCAACCGGTCGTACGACCCCGAGGTCGAGCGGCTCAAGGGCCAGATGCACCGCTAGCCCGATTCCCCCGACCCGTAAGACACGGAGGCCCCCTTGACCCCCGCCGCCGAGACCACCCTGCAGACCACGCTGGGCACGCCCCAGCTCTCCTCCATCTTCTTCTTCTTCCTCATCGTCGCCGTCACCCTGGTCATCACCTACTGGGCGGCGCGGCGCACCCG
>DAIPLK010000005.1:0-10630 GCA_036769285.1 Gemmatimonadales bacterium
CCTACCTCATGTGGGCCCAGTTCCTGGTGATCTGGTACGGCAACCTCCCCGAGGAGACCGGATTCGTCTTCGCGCGGCTGTGGGGCCACTGGCTGCCCGTGGGCAAGGTGGTGTTCATCGGGATGTTCCTGCTGCCGTTCTTCGGCCTGCTCGGCGTGGCCCCGAAGAAGACGCGCGGGATCCTGGGCTTCTTCGCGGTGGTGAGCCTCACCTCGCTCTGGCTCGAGCGCTACCTGCTCGTCATGCCCTCGGTCACGGCGCTGCCGGGTCCGGTCCTCGGGACCCCGGAGGCGGGACCGACGCTGCTGTTTCTCGGCCTGTATCTCCTGAGCTATGCGCTGTTCGCCCGGACCTTCCCGATGATCTCACCGAGGCTGGCCGAGATCACGCTCGACCGCGAGCGTGGGCACGCGTTGTTGGAGTTCGATCATGAGGAGAGATCGAAGGACTACGTGGCGACTGAGGCGATGGAGCGTCGGGGGAAGCGGCGGGAGTGAGGGGCAGGCAAGCACGCCGAGCAGAGCGCGGGGGCATGACCTGAATCATGCCCCCTTCGCGTTGCTCAGGGTGACTCGCTCGCAGGCTCGCGAGTCACTTGCTCCGCATCTCGGCGTTCAGCCGCCGGATCATGGCGCGGAGGCTGTCCGAGGGGAGATCGCCGGTGATGGCCAGCATGCGGTCGCCGAGCTGCATGGCCATGGCGTGGTCGGTGTCGGGGCCGCGCCCGGTCGAGTCGCCCGGGAGGAAGAGCGAGTCGACGTCGCTGATTGCCCGGCGAGACAGGAGCTCTGAGACGTCGGTCGCCGGCCCCTCGATGGTGCGGATCACCTGCCCGGACGCGAGCTGCTGCGCGACCACCGTGACGGGGCGCGAGCTCCGCTCTCCGCTCTGGACCTGGACCTGGACCACGGGTAGCCCGTCGATGTGCGGCAGCCGCGCGCCGGCCTCCGCCTTCGCGCCGTCCCACGACATCGTCCGCCACATCCCCCCGAACTCCAAGTCACCGTGCCCGCTCGGCCGCTCCAGGCGGGTGAGCTCCAGGGCGGGCGTCGGGTTGAGGACGGAGAGCGCAGCGGCCCGCGTCGCGTCGTGCGTGGAGTCGAGCGAGTGAGTCACGACCTCGGCGGTCGGGGTCCGGCCGGCCGGGTGGGCAGGCCGCAAGCCAGCGGCCCTTTCCGATCCCGGCGTCCGCTCCGCGGCGACCGCAACCGGCCGCCGGTCGTCTGGCCGGGGCTCCGCCGGAGCCACCGGAACGGGAACGCTCGCGACGGCCGGTGCGCTGGTCTCCGGCGAGGCGTGCGACCGCACCAGCGAGCTGGTGGTCCAGCCGAGGCCCACAGCCGCGACGAGGCTCGCCGCCCAGGCCACCAGGTGCACGCGCCGCCGCCGCTGCGATGCCACCTCTGCCGCGCGGCTGCGGATGACTTCGAATGCGGGGGGCACGGCGCGCGGGGGCGCGAGGCGGGCGAGCAGCGCCGTCGTGCGATCGCGGAGCGCGGCGATGCCATCGCGCATGGCCCGGCAGGATGGGCACTCGGCGAGATGGCTCTCGATCTCGACGCACTGCGTCCGGCTCAGCCCCTGATCGAGGTAGGCGTGGAGTTCGTCCTCAGGAATGTGCCGCATCGGTCCCCGTTCGGCTCTGCTGCCGGTCGTGGGCGTCCACCAGTCGACGGCGCGCCCGCGCGAGCGTGGTACCCACAGCCCCGACGGCCAGGCCCGTCTGCGCCGCGATCTCGGGATAGCTCAATCCTGCGTCCCACAGCAGCAGGATCTCCCGATCCCGGGGTGTGAGCTGGTTCAACGCGTCCTGCACCGAGGCCATCTGCTCGTCGTGTTCGACCGTGTCGTCCGCCGGTGGCGACATGGTCGGCCGGACGATCGGATCGCCTTTGAGCAGCGTCAGATGCCGCTTGCGCCGCATGGCCGCCCGGGCCTCGTCCCGGGCCAGATTGGCCGCCACGGCGAACACCCATGCGCGCGGCTTCTCCGGCCGGTGCGACAGCGCGCGCACGAACACCTCCTGCGCCAGGTCCTCGGCGCGCTCCGCGTCCCAGACCTTCCGGTACAGGAAGCGCACGACGGCGGTATAGGTGCTCTGGTAGAGCTGCTCGAGGTCGTCGGTCACCGAACCTCCGGAGATGTCCCACTGGGACTCGGTCTCCGCGGGACGCCAGGGAGGCCGGATCGTCCTGAAGGACGGCGAACCCCCCGTTCTTTGCACACTTGCGCGCTAGGCGCGCCCCCCGGTCCGCCGCCGCCTCCGGGGGCCGAAGACGCACCCCGGATGCAGCCCCTGGTTCTTGGGGGGCCATTCGAAGCAGAGATCGGGTTTCGCGGTTCGGCCGTCGGCTCGGTGCCGGCCGTGGAGGCTGCACGCCACCCCATCGGGCCCGAGATAGCCGCAAGCGGAGATCAGCTCGACTTCGAGGGAATAGTCGCCCGCGCGCTCGATCTTGCACAGATAGGGCGAGCGGCGCGAGCGAACCAGCGCCTCCAGCCGCCGCTGGCGGCGGGTGCACATGATCTCCACCTGCAGGTCGCGGCAACACGCGGCCCTTCGCGTGTTGTCTGCCGTCCGGCACGGGGCCGAGGCGCAAGGGTTGTCGGTTGCCAGGACCGGCAGCGATCGCGGGGGGAGGGGAAGCCTTCGCACTGCGTTCCGGCAATCCTCGACGACGACGAATCGGTCGCCGCCGAGCTGCAGCGGCTGAGGCTCGCGGCGGGCGCCGCGCGGTGCCGGACCCTCGAATCCATGCACTCGGCAGGTGGCCAGGCGCCCATCCTGACGGAGATGTCGGCAGGGGACGTGGAGCGCCGCCTCGACGTAGAGATCGCCCTCTCCCTCCCACAGCTCCAGAAACGTGATGTGCTGGGTGTGGCCGAGCAGCCAGGTGGCTTCATGGTCGAGGGATTCCGGCCCCTCTTCCAGCTCACCGATCCGCAGGGTGACGCGAAGGCTCTGGCACTGGGCCCCGAGGCTCCGACAGGGGGGCACGTTTGGCGCGGCGGTGGGTTGCGATTCGGGCATGTCGACTGGAGTCCCCATCATCCTGGTAAGCTAACGCGCGGCCGGTCGCCCCGGCGGGCTGCCTCTTCCCTTCGGGAACTATGACTGTATACTTGGAGTCTTGTGAAAGCGTTCACAAGGTAGACAACTATCCTGTTTCGGAGGCGAGATCGGCGATGCGCGTGACTTCAATGGTGGCAGGGCTGGCCGTCATCCTGGCGGCCTGCGGCGGCGAGAAGAAGGCTGAAGATCAGTCCACGACGACGGCGACTCCCGAGCAGCCGGCCGCTGCTCCTGCCGCCGGCGGTGCCACCCACGATGTGAAGATGCTCCTCGAGGGCAGCACCTACAAGTACGACCCGGCCGAGCTCACCATCAAGTCGGGGGACGTGGTTGTCTTCCACAACGTGAGCGGATTCCCTCACAACGTGTCGTTCTGGGCCGACAGTATCCCGGCGGGTGGCGCCGAGCCGCTCAAGGCGAGCATGGCCGACCAGATGGCTCCACTCGAGGGTCCGCTGTTTACCGAACCCGACGCCGTGTACAAGATCAGCTTCGCTGGTGCCCCGGCCGGCGAGTACAAGTACTACTGCCTGCCGCACCTCGCCCTCGGCATGAAGGGCAAGATCACGGTGCAGTAGGCCGCGCGGGAGTCCGCCTGAACGAAGTGAAGGGGGCATGCCTGGGGGTATGCCCCCTTCGCGTTGCTCAGGGTGACTCACTCCGCACCCGCCCCATCGCCGTGGCCACGATCCAGCCCAGCCCGAGCCCAGCCACCACGTCCACTCCGTAGTGCATCTGGCAGTACACTACCCCCACGGTCAGCAGCACCGTCGGAACCACCAGCGCGAGGCCCATCCGCCGGGAGCCGCGGGCGGCCGCGAGCACCGCGGCGATGCTGGCCGCCACGTGGGAGCTGGGGAACGCCGCGCCGTAGGAACTCCCCTTTGCCAGGGTCCGGTACACCAGACGGGCCGCGGGATTATCGAGGAACCAGGCGGCCGGCCGCGGGAAGACGTAGTACGGGCCAGCCACGGGGAAGAAGATGAACACCAGGTAGCAGAGGACAAACGTGGCCATGACGGACAGCACGAAGCGCCGAACCGCCACCACGTTGCCTTGCCACAGAAAGTAGAATGCCGGAATCGAGACGATGAAGTAGTAGCCGAAATAGGCGGCATGAAGCACGGTGGACCACAGGGCGCTTGGCGCCGCCTGCCACCACTCGCGGCTCACCTGGGCCCCGAACAGGGCCAGCTCCCAGCGCTGGACCAGCGCGTCATGCACTCTCACCTCGGCCCCGTTCAGGACGTCGAGCTGGCCGTAGAGGCCGACGAGCAGCAGCAGGGGGTAGATCTCGCGGAGGGTCCGGCCGACTCGGCCGAGGCCTGGGCGGGTGAGCAGCACGATGAGCCCCGCGATGAGCGCATTGGCCGCCACCAGCCACCAGCAGCTGGGCTGCGCGGGCGCGCGGTGGATGGCCACCGCCGACGCGACGGCGAGATAGGCGAGGAGTACCACGTCCACCGCGATGAGGCGGGGCCGGCGCGGCGGCACCCGCAGCGGGGGGTCCGGACGAACCGCTACAACCACCCGGCCGCCCGATACCACCGATAGGTCTCCGCGAGGCCCGACGCCAGGTCCCACGTGGCGGCCCAGCCGGTGTCCCGGGTGAGCGGAGCCGGGTCTCCGGTCCAGGCGGGCTGAAAGAACTCGTTGGCCTTGTCGGCGGTCAGAATGGTCGTCTGGCCGGTCAGCCGTGCCGCCGCTTCGATAACCATCAGAACCCCGCGGCCGATCGGGGCCGGGACGCGGATGACGGCGGGCGACCTGCCCATGGCCCGTCCGACGGCGCGGGCCATCTCGGCGCCCGTGAAGATCTCGGGATGGCAGGCGTAGTACGCCCGGCGGACGGCGGCGACGCTGGTGCCGGCGGCGATGAGGGCCTCGGCGAGATCGGCGCCGTGCACGGCCGATAGCTCCTGCGTCCCGTCGCCGAGCACGGGGGCGAGGCCGAATCGGGCGAGGCGGAACACCTTGAGCACTTCCTGGTCGCGCGGGCCGTACACCATCGGCGGCCGCACGATCGACCATGCCAGCCTGCTGGCCATCACAATCTGCTCGGCGGCCAGCTTGCTCCGGCCATAGGCCGTCACCGGCCGAGGAACTTCCTCGCCCGTCAGCGGGCGGCCCTTGATGGTGGGGCCGGCGGCCGCCATCGACGAGACGTGGACGAAGCGTCCGGCTCCCACCTCCTGGACCGCCTCGACCAGGTTGTAGGTGCCGTCCCGGTTGGCGACGAGGAACTCGGCCTCGCTCCGGGCCGCCACCACGCCCGCCACATGGTAGACGAGGTCCTGGCCCTCGGCGGCGCGCCGCAGCGCCGCGCGGTCGTGGAGATCGCCCGCGACGACGCGTACGCCGAGCGGCGCGAGCGCCGCGGCCTTGCTCGCGGTGCGTGCCAGCACGGTCACCTCGTCTCCCCGGCGGCGCAGGGCCTCGGCCAGATGGCTGCCGATGAATCCCGTCGCGCCGGTCACCAGCGCCTTCATATCGGGCGGTCGTAGAGTCGGTAAGTCTTGTAGATCTTGAAGGTCATCTTCTCGAGCCCGGCGTTCATGGCGGGATTGTCCTCCAGGATCCATCCCGCCTCGCCCCAGTAGATGCCGCGCTCACCGGACTTGGTCCAGATCCAGTGGTACAGCATGGCGTCCACGCCCTTGCCCCGGTATTCCGGGAGGACACCGAGCAGCAGAATCCGGGCGCGGCGGATCTTCCGGGCCTTGAGCGCCCAGAGCAGCTTGAGAATCATGGGGAACAGGCGGCCCTCGCGGTTCCGGCGGAAGACCACATTGAGGTCGGGCAGGGTGATGCCGAACCCGATGATCTTGCCCTCCCTCTCCGCGATCGGTACGAGCTCCGGGATGACGACCGGCTTGAACTGCTGAGCGAGATGGTCGATCTCGTGGTCGGTCATCGGCACGAATCCCCAGTTCTTCTCCCAGGCCGCATTGTACAACTCCTTGATCCGCTCGACCTCGCGCTCGAAGTGTTTCATGTCCAGTGCGCGGAGCGTGATCCCCATCCGCTGCCTGATCAACTCGGTGCCGCGGGCCAGGCGCTCGGGGACGGGGACGTAGCGCTCCTCGCTGCCACCCTCGTAGACCCAGAGGTCCTTGGCCTTGGCGAACCCCGCCCGCTCGAGCAGGGTCACGTAGTACGGGGGATTGTGAGGCATCATCAGCGTGGGTGGCGTGTCGAAGCCGTTCACCAGCAACCCGCACTCGTCATTCACCGAGAAAGAGGCTGGCCCGCGGAGGACGTCGTGGCCCCGGGCGCGGCACCAATCCGCCGCGGTCTGGAGCAACAGGTCGGCCACCGCCTGGTCATTCACGCACTCGAAGAAGCCGAAGAAGCCCACGCAGTCGTCGTGGGTCTCGTTGTGCAGGCGATTGCTGATCGCCGCGATGCGCCCGACCACCCGGCCATCGCGTTCCACGAGGAAGTACTCGGCCTCGGCGTGCTCGAAGAAGGGGTTCTTCTCCCGGGAGAGGAGCAGCTCCACGTCCCGACGCAACGGCGGGACCCAGAGAGGGTCCCGCGCGTGGAGCCGGTAGGGCAGGTCGATGAAGCGCTTGAGGTCCCGCCGGTCGCGCGCCGCGCGGGCGCGCAGCGGCTCGGTCAGATGACCCCCAGATCCCGCCCGATCCGCGCGAACTGCTCGAGCGCGAAGTCGATCTGATCGAAGGTGTGCGTGGCCATCAGGCTGGTGCGGAGCCGGCACTGCGACGGCTGCACGGCCGGCGGGGCTACCGGATTGGTGAATACGCCCGCGTCGAACAGTTTGCGCCAGAAGAGGAAGGTCTTCTCAAGCGGGCCAATGAGCACCGGCACGATGGGCGTCTCGGTCGGCCCGATGTCGAGGCCGAGGCTTCGGAAGCCATCCTGCAGGCGGCGGGTGTTGGCCCAGAGCCGGTCGCGGCGCTCGGGCTCGTTCTGGAGCACCTGCAGCGCCGCCAGCACTCCGGCGGTGTTGGCTGGGGGCAGGGACGCGGTGAAGATGAGCGGCCGGCTGTGGTGGCGCAGGTAATGGATCACGCTCTCCGTCGCCGTCACGAAGCCACCGATCGACGCCAGCGACTTCGAGAAGGTGCCGGCGATGATGTCCACCTCGTCGGTCATGCCGAAGTGAGCGGCCGTGCCGTCGCCGTTGGGGCCGAGCACCCCCAGAGCGTGAGCGTCGTCGAGTGCCAGCGCCGCGCCATAGCGCCGGGCCGTCCGCACCAGCCCCGGCACGTCGGCGATGTTGCCTTCCATGGAGTAGACACCATCCACCACGATCATCGAACCCTTGCCCAAGCCGTTCCGCTCCATCCGGCGCTCGAGGCCTGCCAGGTCGCCGTGGTTGAAGCGCTCGGTGTCGCCGTAGGACAGCTTGGCGCCGTCCACGATGGAGGCGTGGTCGAGCTTGTCGAGGTAGACCACTTCACCCCGGCCGACGAGGCCGGAGATAAGGCCGAGATTGGCCGAGTAGCCAGTGGAGAACACGAGACAGGCTTCCTTGCCGAGGAACTCGGCGAGGCCGCGCTCCAGCTGCTCGTGCAGGTCGAGGGTGCCGTTCAGAAACCGGCTGCCGGTGCAGCCCGAGCCATATCGGCTCAGCGCACGGGAGGCGGCCTCGAGGACCTTGGGGTGATGTGTCAGGCCGAGATAGTTGTTCGACCCCAGCATGATCCGCTTCTGGCCGTCGATGACGACGACGGTGTCCTCCGACTCGGAAATCGGCTTGAAGTACGGATAGAGGCCGAGCGCCTGCAACTCACGCGCCTTGGTGAATTCGCGGCATTTGACGAAGAGCGCGACCTCTTGGAGCTCTTGAGTATCCACGGCGCCTCTGCCTGACGAGGAGGTGAGGATGGGCCCTCACATCGCTTTGTAACAGAATGGCTTAAACTACTCAACGGCCCGAGGTGACACAAGTTGCAGGGGGGCGCCCGGCCTTGACCGCGGGGAAGGCTTCGCCGGTCCGCAAGGGTCGCGCCGTCGGCAGCCTGGCGCTGAGACCGCCCGCCACCGTCCGGCGGGCGTCAGCAGCACCCCTCCCCCGGGGCGCAGCAGGCATAGCCGGTGCGGTCGTCGCCGGGCTCGAGGATGGCGAACATCCCCCGGTACGGCGTGCGGCTGAGCTTGGCCACGGTGTCGGTGCAGACTGCGCAGGGCTCGTTTCGCGGGAACTGGTGGCCCTCCTCGTCCACGAAGAGCTTGCCGGGGCCGAGGTAGACGGCGCGATGGCCCTGGAAGACGCAGCCGGCGGTCTTTTCGTACTTGAACCCCTGCACCGTCACCGAGAAGAACGGATAGCCTTCGACTTCCTTCCAGTAGCTCCGCCGGAGCAGGGTGAGCCCATGGAAGCCCGCCCGCTCGAGCGCCGCCAGGAACCCGTCCTGGGTCAGGGCGCCAACCAGGCATTCGCCCCAGAGCCGCGGATTCACCTTGAGGCGTGGGGGGACCTCGCACTCGCTCACGATGTCCGAGATGACGATCCGTCCGTGGTCCTTGAGGATTCGCCAGATCTCCTCGAACACACGCGGCTTGTCGGGCGAGAGGTTCACTACGCAGTTGGAGGTGACCAGGTCCACGCTGCGCGGTTCCATGGGGATCTGCTCGAGGAACCCTTCGCGGAACTCGACGACGTCGTAACCCAGCGCTGCGGCCACCCGGGGCTGGTTCTCGCGTGCCACGGCGAGCATCCGATCGGTCATGTCCACCCCGATGGCGCGTCCCGAGGGGCCGACGAGCTTGGCGGCGATGAAGACGTCGATCCCCGCGCCGGACCCCAGGTCCACCACCGTCTCGCCGGGCTGAATCCCCGCGCTGGTCATGGGAGAACCGCAGCCGTAGAACCGGTCGAGCACGTCCTGCGGGATGTGCGCGATGGCCCCGTCGTCGTACCGCGTCGGGCAGCACAACTCGGCCTGCGGCTCCGCCGCCGCCTCGCCGTAGAACTCGCGCACCTTGGCGCGGGGGCGGTCCACCTCGAACGAGAGCACGCAGTTGGAGTGCAGCGTGAGCACCGGCTGCTCGGCGAGCGCGGCGTCGGCGGTCCCGCAGGCGATGGCCCCTTCGCCCATGGCGTGGAGCACCACCGGCGCATCGTACCCGGCCCGGCGGTTCCGGCGACCGAGCTTCTCGCGTCCGAGGGTCGTCATCACTCGCTCGACGAGCGCGAGCGCGATGGGATAGTAGGGATCGGGGGCGCGGAGGTCGCCGCCGGAGAAGCACCAGGCGTGCTCCCAGTCCCCGCCGCCCGTGAGGAAGCGGAACGGATCACCCTGCAGCGACGGCTTCTGCGCCAGGCTCGCCCGGCGGAGCCCTTGCACCACGGGAGACGACTCGAGCAGGCGGCCGAGGTCGTCGTGGGCGACGTCGCCGCAGAGCAGGGCCGGTTCGTTGGCCAGGGCGGCGGTCGGGTAAACGCGCCCGTCGGCATAGACGCAGAGGGAATCCCACCCGCCGTTCCCCAGGTCGTACTTGATTCCCGGGACGCCGTTGACGCGCCGCTTCACCGTCTCGAGGTTGTCCACCATCACGCCCACCGACTCGGCGGCGTCCAGCGTGTCGTGCAACGCGGCGAGCAGGCGTGCCACCGGCGGAAAGAAGCCGTTCAGGCTGGCCGCAGCGCGCCCGCGCTTGTGCGCCCACATGAGGTGGTGGCTCGCGGCGCCGACCGACCGGACGAGCGCCGGAATCTCCGCCAACTCGTCCAGGTTCTCCCCTGTGGCGACGGTGGTGATCGAGACGGCGAAGCCGCGGTCCGCCAGCAGGCGGGCGCCGTCGAGCGCCCGCTCGAAGGTACCGGAGCCGCGCAGCAGGTCGTTCGTCGCCGGCCTTGCGCCGTCGAGGGAGACCTGGAACCGGACCCGCTCGCGGTCCAGGCTGCCGAGGCCCGCCAGGGCCGCTCCCCGGAAGACGGTGGCGTTGGTCAGGACGATTGCCTCGAGTCCGTAGACCACCGTGGCGTGCTGGAGGAGGTCGAAGAGGTCCCGCCGGACGAACGGCTCGCCGCCGGTGATGTAGAGCCGCTCGAGCCCGAGCTGGACCGCGCGGTCCACGAGCCTGCGGAGGCTCGGGCCGTCGAGACCTGGATCCTGCCCCGGGCCCGAGGAGACGAGACAGTGGGTGCAGCTCAGGTTGCAGGCGTTGTTCACCTGGAGCCAGAGCTCACGGAGGCCTTCGGGCGCGGCCAAGGCGGCCCGACCGGGGTAGGGGACGGTCAAGACGGGCGAGGGATGGAGCAGGCCCGCCCGATCCAGCGCCGTGCAGAAGTCGTGCACGTGGACCCAGGCCTTGGCCACCTCGAGTCCGTACCGGCCGGCGTACCGGGCCACCAGACCTCCGAACGCCGATCCCGGCTGGTCCCGGAGCAGGTCCAGCAGCTCGCGGCCGCGCGGCTCGACGGCGATCCAGTTGGGGGCCGTGGGCTCGACGGCGTAGGTGATGCCATCTCGCTCGAACAGGTGAAGGTCGGGCAGGTGAAGTGGCGTAGTCTGCTCGAGCAACATGCGCGGGGTCCTCGATGTGGGCGTAGCGCGAGGCAACGGACGGGGCCGTGACGGGGCC
>DAIPLK010000005.1:10730-30072 GCA_036769285.1 Gemmatimonadales bacterium
GGGAGCCAATTGAAGCCATAACGCCGCTCGCCCGGATCCGGATCCCGGGGTGGGCAAGGCGGTGCTTGACTTGGCTCCCGAAAGCGCCGAAGTTTCGAGTCGGCTGGGTCAGCCGAAGGAGCCCCGCATGGCCTCAGATCAGACGTCCTCCCGCCGTTCCTTCCTCCGAAGCTGCGCTCTCGCTGGCGCGGGCCTGCTGGGCTCCAGCACGCTGCTCCGGGGCGAGCGGCTGCTCTCGGCGACCGACCGGACGCTCGATCCCGGGGACCCCGAGGTACCCAACGAGAAGGTCGCCAAGATCCTCAAGGACCTGTTCGGCGACCGTCCCATCCGGAAGGGCCACATGTCGCTGGACATGCCCATCGTGGCCGAAGACGGTCGGGTGGTGCCGGTGATCATCGAGAGTGATCTGCCCATGACCGCCGACCAGTACGTCAAGGCGGTACACCTCATCGTGGATTACAATCCCGACCCGCATCTCGCCGCCTATCACCTCACGCCGGCGCTGGGCTCGGTGTCGCTCCAGACCCGCATCAAGATGAAGCGGACCACCTGGGTCCGGGCCATCCTCGAGACGTCCACGGGCGACGTTTGGGCGGCGTACGCGCACGTAAACGTCTCACTCAATGGTTGCGGCTGATATGACCATCGGCGACGCCAGGATCCGCATTCCCGACCGCATCTCGCGTGGCGACCTCATCATCGTCAACGCCATCGTCAGCCATCCGATGGACACCGGATTCTTCCGCACGGCCGACGGGCAGCCGATCCCCGCGTTCTTCATCAAGGACGTGGTCGTTACCTACGGGGACGAGCAGGTGGCGCGGTTCGAGTGGACGTCGGGCGTGAGCAAGGACCCGATCGTGAGCTTCACGCTCAAGGCCGACAAGGAAGCGCCGCTCGCAATGGTGTGGACCGACACGAAAGGCGGCGTGTACAAGCAGTCCGTGAACGTCGCCTTCACCTCTGCCTGATCTTTCCCCCGACGCTGCTCGTCTCGCTCCACCTCCTCGCCGCGCCTCTCGGGCTCGCGGAACCAACGCCTCCCCCGCCGTTCGTTGCGCATCGTCTGGCCGACGGTGTCTACGCGGTGCTCGGGGACACCGGTCGCGGCTCCGAAGGGCGGCCGAACGCGGGATTCATCGTGACCGGCGCAGGGGTCGTCGTGATCGACGCCCTGGCCAGCCCACGGCAGGGGGAGGCGCTGCTCCGGACCATCCGCAGGGTGACGCGCCAGCCGGTGCGCTGGCTCGTGCTGACGCACCATCACCCCGACCACCATTTCGGCGCGATCGTGTTCCGGAAGGCCGGCGCCAGGGTGATCGCCCATCCCGACACGCGCGTGCTGGCTGCCGAGGCGGGTCCGGACGCGCTGGTCGCCGACTGGGTCCGGGTCATGGGGGTCGAGGCGATGCGCGGCTTCGAGTTCGCCAACGTGCCGGACCGGCCGGTCACCGGCAGCGACACCCTGCGGCTCGGCGGACGCACCCTCGTCATCACTCATCCTGGCGCCGGCCATTCCGCCGGTGACCTCATGGTCTGGCTGCCAAAGGAGCGGGTGCTGTTCGCGGGGGACCTGCTGATCGAGGACGGGGTGACCATGGTGGTGGACGGAAGCGCCCGCGCGCTGCAACACGGGCTCGCGGTGATCGACAGCCTGGCGCCGCGCATCGCGGTCCCGGGCCACGGCGCGATCCCGGCTCGGCCGACGGAGCTCGTCGCCCGGACCCGGGCCTACATCACGGGCCTCCAGGCCGACATGCGGGCTGCAGTCGAGAAGGGCGTGCCGATGCTGCGCGCCCTGGCCACCCTCCCCCCGCCCGACGAGACCCGGCCGGTCTCGCTCAACTCGCGCCGGCGCCGGAACGCGGCTCGCGTCTACGTCGAGGAGGAGCGCGCGTACATGGGTCTGGAGGACTCGCTGCCGTGAGGGCGTGGCTCCGGGCCGGCGTCGCCTGGTGGTTCTGCGCAGCGTGCGCCGGGTCCACCGGGGCGCCGCCGGCCGCGCCGGCCGTCGCGGCGTTCCCGACACTGGTCTCGACCGAGGAGTTGGCGCGCTGGCAGGCGGAGCGGCCGGTCATCGTGATCGACGTCCGCACCGACGCATTCACCTACCTGAAGGGGCACCTGCCAGGGGCCGAGTACCTGAACACCGAGACACTGCGCGCGAGCGAGGGAGGCATCCCCATGCGCCTGCTCTCGGCCAGGGCATATCGCGAGCTGTTTTCCAGACTGGGGGTCGACTTCGACCGGCCCGTGGTCATCTACAGCGCGGGTGAATCGCGCAACATCGACGCGACCTTCCTGGCGTGGCTGCTCGGCGGGTTCGGGCATCCCCGGGTCCATGTGCTGGACGGCGGCTACTTCAAGTGGCAGTTGGAGCAGCGACCGATCGTGCAGGCGTATCCGCGGATTCCCGCTCGGCCGTTCCCGGACCGGCCGTTTCGTCCGGACACGGCCTCGCTCGAGGAGGTGCGAAGCGGCATGCGCGCGGGTGGGGTGGTGCTGGTGGACGCTCGGTCCGCCGACCAGTACGCCGGCATGGACGGCGCCCAGATGCGGCGCGGGCACATCCCCGGTGCGATCAGCCACCACTGGAAGGACGACCTGACGCAGGAGGGATTCGGCCACGTCTGGAAGGCGACGGACGAGCTGCGGCGGGCGTACGCGGCGCAGGGGATCACGCCCGAGAAGGACATCGTCGTGTACTGCAACGCGGCAACCGAGGCGAGTCACGTGTACTTCACCCTGCGATACCTGCTGGGGTATCCGCGGGTGCGGATCTACGTGGGGTCGTGGACGGAATGGGCGGAGAATGAGAGTCTGCCGATCGCGACGGGCACCCGGCCGTAGAACCGCGTCGCCGAGAGCAACGCGAAGGGGGCATGATACAGGTCATGCCCCCTTCGCTGCGCTCAGGGTGACGCGTGTCCTCCCCGGCCCGCTACCGCATCGCGATCCCGCTCCTGAGCTGCCCCGGCCGCCACAGCTTGCCTCCCCGCATGACCCACTCGACCGCCTCGAGGTTCGCGATGTTCTCCAGCGGATTCTTGCTCAGCAGCACCAGATCGGCGTAGTGGCCGGCTTCGATGGTGCCGATGTGCCGGCCAGGCTCGCCTCCGATGGCGCGTGCGGCGTCCCTGGTGGCAGCAAGCAGCGCTGCGGCCGGTGCGAGGGCGATCGAGTCCACCAGGAGTTGTAGCTCGCCGAACAACGATGGCCGCTCGCCCACCGGACCGTAGGCCACGTGGTCGCTCCCCGCGCTGATCCGCACGCCGCGCTTGACCGCCTCGCGCGTCACTTCCATGCCGAACTGGGCTGCCGCCCTGACGTAGCCCTCCTGGAGCGAGGGAACGTGGCGCAAGCGCGCGTCGTAGGAGGCGACGCTATGCCGGGTGGCGTCGAGCGTGGGCTCGAACATCGTCCCATTTGCGGCCATCGAGTCGAGCGTGGCCAGGACGCGCGGGTCGTGCGCGGAGGCAGCGGTGGCCACGTTGGCCGTAGCGGTCTGGAGATCGCCCTCGTTCACCAGGCTGTCGCGCTGCTCCGCGCTGAAGAGCTCGCCGGCCAGTCCGGCGGCGTGCACCACGCCGTCCATGCCCGCCGCGCTCTGCTCCCCGACGCTCGCGGGCTGCACCCAGGCGTGGCCCCAGACCGGCATCCCGGCGCGGTGCGCCGCGAAGGTGAGCCGGCGGACGGACGCGCTGTCCAACTGGGCGTAAAGCTTGATGCCCATCGCCCCGACCTGGCGGGCCGCCGCGACGATCGCTTCGGGATCATCTTCCCGGTTGAACTGCATCGGCGTCCAGCCGAGCCACTGCATGGTCAGGGCGGGGGCCTGGCGGTAGACGATGCCCCGGGCGGTCTGCACCGGGCGGATGCCGTTGAAGCCGTTGTAGAAGAAGCGGCTGCCCCCGACGAGCTGCATGGCGTAGACCCGCGGGGCGGCCTCGAACCCGGCCACGCGCGACAGCAATCCGGCGGGGCTGTTGCCCATGTCCCGGACGGTGGTGATGCCCTGCGCCAGCAGGTCGCGCAGATCGAGGCCCAGCTCCTCGCTGGCGCTGCCGTTGGACAGGAACAGCAGATGGACGTGGCTGTCGATGAGGCCGGGGATGAGGTACTGGCCCTGGGCCTCGAGGACCCTGGCATCCTCCGGAATCCGGCATTCACCGGCCGCGCCGGCGCAGAGGATACGGTCGCCCCGGATCACAGTCACGGCGTTGGCGACCGGGGCCCGGCCGGTGCCGTCCCACAGGGTGGCGCCGACGATGGCGGTGGAGGGGCTGACCGGCGGAGGCTGCAGCAGCTTGGCGGGGGGCGCGCCACAGGCGGCGGCCGCCAGGCCGACCAGCAACGGGAACGTGGGGAAAGCGAAGGTCCTCATTGGCAGCCTGCTCCATCTTGCCCCGAGCCGCGGGGCCCAGCCTGCGGCACCGCGGATTGCCCTATCGTGACACAAGATGCGAATGGACAGGATGTTGGAGCGGTGACACAGAAGTAGTAGCGCCCCGTGACCCCGGCCACCACTGGCAAACGCGGCAAAGGCCATGCCCGTTCCCCGGCCAGTCGGCGCAAGCCGTTGCGGTGACGCCTCTCGATCCCTAGTCTTCCCTCCGTGAATACCTCCCGGATCCATCGCCCGCGGCGCCGCCGTCGCACCGACGCCCTGCGGCGTCTGGTACGCGAGCATCAGCTCGATGCCGCCGACCTCATCCAACCGATCTTCGTCGTTCACGGCACGGGGGTCGAGCGCGAGATCGGCTCGATGCCCGGCGTGTGCCATCTCTCCGTGGACGAGTCGCTCGACCGGGAGGTGGACCGCATCCGCGCCCTCGGCATTCCGGCGGTGCTGCTGTTCGGGCTTCCCGCCGCGAAGGACGAGATCGGCTCCGAGAACTTCGCCGTGGACGGCATCGTGCAGCGGGCCCTGCGGCGCCTGCGCGCGCGCCATCCCGACCTGCTGCTCCTCACCGATGTCTGCTGCTGCGAGTACACCAGCCATGGCCACTGTGGCGTCCTGCGCGACGGCGCCGTGGACAACGACGCCACCCTCGAGATCCTCGGTCGGGTCGCCGTCACCCACGCCGAGGCTGGAGCCGACATCGTGGCGCCGAGCGGTATGATGGATGGCATGGTGGCCGCCATCCGGGGAGCGCTCGACCGGTCGGACCACACCGAGGTGGCGATTCTGAGCTACGCGGTGAAGTACGCCAGTGCCTTCTACGGGCCATTCCGGGAGGCGGCCGAGAGCGCGCCTGCCTTCGGCGACCGCCGCCAGTACCAGATGGACCCGGCCAACGTGCGGGAGGCGCTCATCGAGGCGGCACTCGACGAGGCCGAGGGGGCGGACCTCTTGATGGTCAAGCCGGCGATGGCGTACCTGGACGTGGTGCGCGCGGTGCGTGAACGGACCTCGCTGCCGCTTGTAGCGTACAACGTGAGTGGGGAATACTCCATGGTGAAGGCGGCGGCTCGGCTCGGCTGGATCGACGAGCGCCGGGTCGTGCTGGAGACGCTGACCGGTATGCGGCGGGCCGGTGCGGACGCGATCATCTCGTACCACGCCAAGGACGCGGCGGCGTGGCTGGTCGAGGAGGAGGGGGGATGACCGAGCTGAATGCGTCCACGCGCGTCACCAGTGCGTCCGAGCGGCTGTTCGCCGCGGCCCAGCGGGTGCTTCCGGGCGGCGTGAACAGTCCGGTCCGCGCCTTTCGGAGTGTCGGGGGCACGCCGCGGTTCATCGTCCGCGGCGAAGGGGCCTGGCTGGAGGACGCCGACGGAAACCGGTACGTCGATCTCGTCCTTTCATGGGGCCCCCTCATCCTTGGGCATGCCCACCCCGAGGTCGTGGCGGCGGTGATCGAGGCGACGGGGCGCGGGACGACGTTCGGTGCGCCGACGGAGCTGGAAGTGCGCCTGGCCGAGCGCGTCGTCGCCGCCTTCCCTTCGCTCGAGATGGTGCGATTCGTGAGCAGCGGCACCGAGGCGGCCATGAGCGCCGTTCGGCTGGCCCGCGCCGCAACCGGTCGCCGGGCCATCGTCAAGTTCGACGGCTGCTATCACGGGCACGCCGACCCGCTGCTTGCCTCCGCCGGCTCGGGTGTGGCCACCCTCGGCCTCCCCGACTCGCCCGGCGTGACTCCCGCCACCGTGGCCGACACTCTCGTCGCCCCATTCAACGATCTGCCGGCGGTCGAGGCGCTGTTCGCGACCCGCGGTCCCGAGATCGCGGCCGTGCTGGTCGAGCCGGTGGCCGGGAACATGGGCGTCGTTCCGCCGGTGGCGGGGTTTCTGGAGGGGCTTCGGGCGCTCACTCGGCGCGCAGGGGCGCTGCTCGTCTTCGACGAGGTGATGACCGGATGGCGGGTCCACCCCGTGGGGGCGCAGGTGCTCTACGGCATACAGCCCGACCTGACCATCCTGGGCAAGGTCGTCGGTGGGGGACTCCCGGCGGCGGCATACGGCGGGCCGCGGGCCCTGATGGAGCAGATCGCTCCGGCGGGACCGGTCTACCAGGCGGGCACGCTTTCCGGGAACCCACTCGCCATGGCGGCGGGACTCGCCACCCTCGACGTGCTCGCCCGCCCGGGCACCTGGGAGCGTGCCGAGCGGTGGGCGGCGGGCGCGGCGGCGGCGATCGCCGCCGCGGCCGCGGCGGCGGGCGTCCCGGTCACGGTGCAGCGGGTCGGGACGATGCTCACGCCGTTCTTCACGGACGCGCCGGTGCACGACTACGCCGCGGCCAAACGCTGCGACCGCGCGGCATACAACGCCTTCTTCCACGGCATGCTCGAAGGCGGAGTCTACCTCGCCCCGTCCGCGTTCGAGGCCGCGTTCACCTCCGCCGTGCACGGCGACGCGGAGCTCGCCGCGTTGGAGGCCGCCTTGGGCTCCGTGTGGCCGCGGTAGCCATCGTCGGCAGCGGCCTCGCCGGGCTGACCGCGGCCTACCGCCTCAAGCAGCGCGGGATGCGGGTGGTGGTGTACGAGGCGGGCGACCGGGTCGGGGGCGCGGTCCGGACCGAGCGGCGGGACGGATACCTCGCGGAGCTGGGTCCCAACTCTCTGGCCGCCCCCTCGACGCAGCTGTGGGCGTTTCTCCTCGAGCTCGGGCTCGAGCCAAGCATCCTGCCGGCGTCGCCGGCGGCCCGAAAGCGGTTCGTGGTCCGCAACGGCAAGCTGCTGCCGTTGCCGATGTCGCCGCAGGACTTCCTCAGGACGAGGCTGCTCTCAACCGGCGCCAAACTCGCCATCTTCAGGGAGCCATTCGTGAAGCCCGGCGACTCGCGGTCGCCGGTGGAAGAGAGCATCGCCGGCTTCGTTCGACGCCGGTTCAACCAGGAGCTTCTCGACTACATCGCCAATCCGTTCATCGGGGGCGTCTTCGCCGGCGACCCGGAGCAGCTCTCGGTGCGCCACGCGCTGCCGAAGCTGTACGGGCTGGAGCGCACGCACGGATCGGTCATCAAGGGCTTCGCCAGCCTGATGCGCGCACGGAAGCGAAACGACGACGGTGCCGGCGCGATCGCGGGCGGCCTCACGTCGTTCCGAGCCGGGTTGCAGGAGCTCTCCGAGGCATTGGCGCGGGCGCTGCGCGCCGAGATCCGCCTGCGGGCGGCGGTGACCCAGCTCCGGGCGGGTGCCAAGGGGTGGACGGTCGGAGCGGCGTTTCAGCCGGCGGAGCTGTACGATGGGGTGGTCTACGCGGCGCCAACCCACTGCGTGAATGATGTCGATCTCGACTTCTCCGGCGGCGACCGGCTCAAGACCCTCGCGAGCATCGGCTACCCGCCGGTGGCGGTGCTCGTGCTGGGGTTTCGCCGGGAGGACGTCGCGCACCCACTCGACGGATTCGGCTTTCTGGTGCCCGAGGTGGAGCGCCGCCACGTCCTGGGGGTCATCTTCTCGTCCACGCTGTTTGCCGGTCGGGCTCCCGAGGGGCACGTGACGCTGACCGCGTTCGTGGGCGGAGCCCGCAACCCCGACCTCGCGAACGCCGATCTGCCCACGATCACGGCGCGAGTGCAGGACGATCTCCGCGCCCTGCTCGGCGCCAAGGGCGAGCCGACCTTTCGGGCCTTCCAGTTCTGGCCCAAGGCCATCCCTCAGTACGACCTCACCTACGGTCGCTTCAAGGAAATCATGGACGAAACCGAGCGGCGCAACCCGGGTCTGGCCCTGGCCGGCTCGTACCGGGACGGCATATCGCTGGGCGAGACGATCGCCTCGGGTGAGGCGGCGGCCGCGCGGGTGGCGGCTCTGCCCGCGGCCATGGGCACGGCGGGCGCTTGACGGCGCAGCTCCGCATCGGTACCCGGGGCAGCGCGCTGGCACTCTGGCAGACCGAGCACGTGCGCGCTCGGCTGCACGGAGCCGGCTACGTCACCGATCGGATCGAGATCCGCACGACGGGCGACCTGGTGCAGCAGGTGCCGCTGGCGCAGATCGGGAGCCGGGCGCTGTTCACCAAGCAGATCGACGACGCGATGCTCGAGGGGCGGATCGACCTCGCAGTGCACTCGCTCAAGGACCTGCCGACCACGCTGCCTCCTGGGGTCGCCCTCGTGGCGGTCGGTGAGCGCGAGGATCCACGCGATGCCTTGGTCGGGCGGGGTCCGCTCACGTGGAGTGACTTGTCGGAAGGCGCCGTGCTGGCGACGGGCAGCCTCCGCCGGCGGGCGCAGCTGCTGCACCGCCGTCCCGACCTCGACATCCGCGACATCCGCGGCAACGTGGACACCCGGCTCGCCAAGCTCGCCGCCAACCCCGACTGGACCGGGATCCTGCTCGCCGCGGCCGGCCTCGTCCGGCTCGGCTTCGCGCATCGCATCGGGCAGCGACTGCCGGCCGAGCTGATGCTGCCCGCACCGGGGCAGGGCGCGCTCGCGGTGACCGCCCGCTCCGGCGACGCGGCGGCGGCCGCAGCCGCCGCGCGCGCGGTGCACCATCGGCCGACCGCCCTCGCGGTCGTCGCGGAACGCGCCTTCCTGCGGACGCTCGAAGGCGGATGCCAGGTGCCGGTGGCGGCGCATGCGGAGCTGACGTCGGAGGGCACGCTCCGGCTGCACGGCCGGGTCGTCTCACTTCGGGGAGAGCGCGGGGTCGAGGGGGTCGAGACCGGGGCGGTCGCGGACGAGGGCGCGGCTGATGCCCTGGGCGCCGGCCTCGCCGAGCGGTTGCTGGACGAGGGGGCCGCCTCGATTCTCGCGGAAGTCCGCGCCGCCGCGGTGCCTGCCGTTCCCGAGCCCTGATGCGGGGCCCCGTCGTCGTCACCGCATCGGCGGGGGCCTTCCCCGGCCTGGTCGAGGCGCTGCGGGCCATTCCGGCTGCGGTGGAAGAGATGCCTCTGATGAGCTTCGAGCCTCCGCTCGATTGGGACCCGGTGGATGCGGCCGGGCGGGAGCTTGCACGCTACGAGGTGGTGGCGTTCACGTCGCCGAGGTCGGCACGGGCGTTCGTGGACCGAGTGGCCCGACTCGGGATAATCCCGTCGGGACACACCGAGGTCTGGGTGGCGGGGCCCGGAACCGCGCAGGCGCTCGGGCCGCTGCTGGGCCCGATCCGGCAGCCGGACGAGCGCGCGGTGGGCGAGCGGGGTGCGGCGGCTGCGCTGGCGGGCGCACTGCTCGCCGCTGGGGTGCGGGGCCCGGTGCTGTTCCCCTGCGGCGACATCAGGCGTGACGAGCTGCCCGCCCGCCTGCGGGCTGGCGGGATCGAGGTCGAGGAAGTCGTCTGCTACCGCTCGGTGCTCGCCGGCGAGGTGGCGGCGCGGCGGGCGGCTGAGCGGGCGAAGGTACTGGTGGTAGCGAGCCCCAGCGTCGCCGACCTGCTCGCGCGGGCCTGCCCACCCGGCGCGCGTCCGGCGCTGCTCGTCGTGGGGCCGACCACCGCCGCCGCGGCACGCGTGGCCGGATGGCCGCCGGCTGCCGTCGCGCCGCAGCCGACGGTGGGCGCCCTTGCGGCCGGCGTTCGCTTCCTGCTGGCCACTCGCTGACTCTCTACAGAGGCGCATGAACGATCTCTTTCTCCGTGCCTGTCGGCGCGAGCCGGTGGAGCGGCCGCCGGTCTGGATGATGCGCCAGGCAGGCCGCTACCTCCCCGAGTATCGCGCGGTGCGCGAGCGCGCCGACTTCCTCACCATGGTGGGCACGCCGGAGCTGGCCGTCGAGGTCACGCTCCAGCCGGTGGACCTGATCGGGGTTGATGCGGCGATCATCTTCAGCGACATCCTCGTCGTCCCGCAGGCGATGGGGATGGCGCTCTCGGTGGACGAGGGGGTGGGGCCCCGATTCCATCACCCGCTGCGTGCAGCGGCCGACTTCGACCGGCTGCGCGACGTCTCCCCCACCGAGGACCTGCGCTACGTGCTCGACGCGCTGCGGCTGGCGCGCCGCGAGCTCGCGGGACGGGTGCCGTTGATCGGCTTCGCGGGCGCGCCCTGGACGCTGATGAGCTACATGGTGGAGGGGCAGGGCTCCAAGTCGTTCACCCACGCCAAGCGGCTGCTGGTGCAGGACCCCGCGCGGGCCCACGCGCTGCTCGAGCGCCTCGCGCGCGCCGTGGGGTCGTTCCTCGCGGCGCAGGTGCAGGCCGGCGCCCAGGCGGTGCAGCTGTTCGACTCGTGGGCCGGCGCCCTCGGGCCGCGCGATTTCCGGGAATTCGCGCTGCCGTATCTGGCCACCGCGGTGAGGACGGCGCGCGAGGCCGGCGCGCCGGTCATCGCCTTCGCGCCGGGCGCGGGATGGGCGCTCGAGGAGATCGCCGACGCGACCGGCGCCGACGTGATCGGCATCGACTGGCAGACCGACGCGGCGGACGCGCGTCGCCGTCTCGCGGGACGGCCGGTGGCACTGCAGGGCAACCTCGACCCGTGCTGGCTCTACGCGCCGCCCGCCACCATCCGGGCGCGCACCCACCAGATGCTCACCGCCTTCGGCGGACGGGGCCACATCGCGAACCTCGGCCACGGCATCAACCCGGACGTGCCGGTGGAGCACGCGCGGGCGTTCGTGGACGCAGTCAAGGAGTGGCGCGCACCGTGACCCCGTCCCCGGTCCGCGACCAGGTCGCCGCGCTCATGGTGCGCCTCCACGACGAGACCACGGCGTTCTTCACTCGGCTGGACCGCGGCGGGGCGTTCGGTGAGGACCGGTGGGACCGGCCGGGCGGCGGCGGCGGCGTCGCGCGGGTGCTGACCGAAGGGACGACCTTCGAGAAGGCGGGGATCAACCGCTCGGCGGTGAGCGGGGTACTGCCGGCCGGCGCGGCGCAGCGGCTCGGCGCACGGGCGCTGAGCGGGGAGGAGACGCAGTTCTACGCGACCGGGGTGAGCCTGGTGGTGCACCCGCGAAGCCCGATGGTGCCCACGGTTCACCTGAACGTGCGTTACTTCGAGCTGGCCGACCCGGCGGGGGAACCACTCGACGTCTGGCTCGGCGGGGGCACCGACCTGACGCCCACCTACCCGTTTCCCGAGGACGCGGTGCACTTCCACCGCACCCTGAAGGCGATCTGCGACCGGCACCATCCGACGTTCTACCCACGCTTCAAGACCTGGTGCGACCACTACTTCGTCAACACGCACCGGGGCGACGAGCGGCGCGGCATCGGCGGCGTGTTCTTCGACAATCTGCGGGAGGGAGAGAGCGGGCTCGGCCTCGGCCAGCTGGTGTCGTTCGTCAGGGATGTGGGGAGCGCCCTGCCCGCCGGGTACGAGCCGATCGTCGAGCGGCGCCGAGAGCTGCCATACGGCGAGCGGGAGCGGCGCTTCCAGCTCGCGCGCCGGGGCCGCTATGTCGAGTTCAACCTGGTGCACGACCGCGGAACGGTCTTCGGGCTGCAGACCCACGCGCGGATCGAGAGCGTGCTCATGAGCCTGCCGCCACTCGCCTCGTGGGAGTACGCGCCGGTATACGCCCCGGGATCATTCGAGGCCGAGTTGATGGCGATGCTGGAGCCGCGGGACTGGGTGGGGGGTACGGAGTCAGCCTGAGTGGAGCGAAGGCGGCGTGCCCTGAGGCATGGCCCCTTCGCGGAGCTTGCCCTCGAGCGCAGCGAAGGGTTCAGGGTGACTCGCTCCCCGCCGGGTGCGCCGGAATCGGCCGATCGCGGTACGGGTACCAGTAGGACTTCCGCTCCATGACGTAATCCAGGTGCACGTGCTTCGGCTCGCGGAAGGCGTCCAGCCCTTCCTCGCCGAGCTCCCGCCCGATCCCGCTCCACCTCATCCCGCCGAAGGGGCCCGCGTCGTTGTCGGTCAGCGGGTCGTTGATCCAGAACGTCCCCGCCTTGATCTCCTGCATCGCGCGCATGGCGAGCTGCAGATCGTTGGTGTAGACCGACGCGCCGAGGCCGTACCGGCTGTCGTTGGCCATGGTGATCGCCTCGTCGGCGTCGGCGGCCACCGTGATCGCGAGCACCGGCCCGAAGATCTCCTCGGTGGTTGGGAGGGAGCCGTGGGCGACGCCGGTGAGGATCGTCGGGGCGAGGAAGTGGCCGGGGAGCCCGCCCGGCCGGAGGCGCTCGCCGCCGAGCCGGAGCGTGGCGCCTTCCGCCACCGCGCGGGCGATCTGGCCCTCGACCGTTGCCAGTGCCTCCGCGGAGATGAGCGGGCCGACGTCCACCAGCGGATCGGACGGGTCGCCCACCTGCAGCGCGCGCACGTAGACCTCGAGCCGGCGGATGAACTCGTCCGCGATCGCCTCGACGACGTACACCCGCTTGGGAGAGGTGCAGACTTGGCCCGCGTTGAGCAGACGCGCCCAGGCGACTCCGGGCACGGCGACGTCGAGGTTGGCGTCGGCGAACACGATGAACGGGTCCACGCTGCCGAGCTCGAGGTTCACCTTCTTGAGCTCCTGGCCCGCTCGCGCCGCGATCCGCCGCCCGGCGCCGACGGAGCCGGTGAAGGCGATGAGGTCGACGCCCGGGTGCGCCACCAGCGCCTCGCCGGTCTCCGGGCCGCCGGTGACGACGTTGACCACGCCGTTCGGTAGCGCGTCGTAGCACTCGGCCATCAGCAGGTTGGACAATGGGTTCTGGTGTGGCGGCTTGCAGACCACCGTGTTCCCGGCCGCCAGCGCGGGCGCCAGCTTCCACGCCATCAGCAGCAGCGGGAAGTTGAAGGGGACGATCGCGGCCACGACCCCGAACGGCTCCTTGATCGTGAAGTTGACCTGGTGCGGTGCCACCGGCGGGATCGACGTGCCATAGCTCCGGCGGCCGACTTCGGCGTAGTACTCGAAGCAGGCCGCGACCCACTCGATGCAGTCCACCGCCTCGATCAGCGGCTTTCCGGTCTCATGGGTCATGAGCGTCGAGAGCGCGCGTTCGCGCGAGCGGATCTTGCCGGCCAGGTCGTGGAGCAGCCGGGCCTTCTCGACGCCCGGGATGCGCCACCAGTCGGGCTGCGCGCGGGCGGCGGCGGCCACGGCGGCCGCCACGTCCGCCGGCCCGCACTCGGGAACGAGACCGAGGAGGTCCAGAGTGGCGGGGTTTCGGATCTCGCGGGTCGCGGGGGTGCGCGCGGAAGTCCACGCGCCGTCGATGAGCAGGCGGGCGATCTCGGTCATGCGGCCAAGATGCGGCGCGCGAGCCGCCTCCGGAAGAGTGCGTTGCTCGCGCGGCCGCTCTCGCCGGCCGCTCTCGCCAGTCCCTACCGCTTCGTGCTGTCGGGCTTCGGGGGACGGGGCCCGGCCGCCGGCGGCATGGCGCCAGGCGGGTGCATCATCCCTGGGGTGCCGGGGCCCCCTTGGCGCATCCCGTTCTGCATCATCTGCTGCCGCATGTGTTCGCGCATCCTGCGCCGCTCGGTCATGAGCTCGTTGATCACGTCCGCCATCGCCTGGACCTTGCGATCGCCCTTGGCCGCGTTCATGGTCGCGACGAGCCGTTCGAACCGGGCGTCCGCGGAGTCCGTCATCGCGCGCATCTCGGCGCTCTGCATCATGGGGCGACGGCGCGCCGAGTCCGCTGGCTGCTGCGCGGCTCCGGTCCCCGCGATGAGGGCCGAGAGAGTGACGACGACGGCGAGCATACGGTATCGCATGACAACCTCCACCTCGGGTTCGCGCTGCGCCGCCATCCCGATTGGAAGGCGGCACTCGTAAGATAGTCGCCTGCCTTCGGACCACGCGTGGAGAGCCCGGGTTGTGCGGGGAGGGTAGGGTGAGGAGGCCTTCATCGGAGGCCTCCCTCCTGGCGCCGACCCTGTGTATTCTCCAACATCTGCAGGATCTCGGGGGCGTTAGCTCAGCTGGGAGAGCACCTGCTTTGCAAGCAGGGGGTCACCGGTTCGATCCCGGTACGCTCCATGTATTTGCGGTAGGATCTGCCACAGTTGTTGCTGCATCTGCCCGCTGATTCGCCGCGGTTTCGCAGGTCCATTCATCACACAGTAAAGCGTCGCCTCGTCCGGCAGCGTGTGGCAGCCGAGGAGGGTCGCCGTCGACTCCCATTCGCCAGCGCCGGCTACGTCCAGCAGGGGAAGGTGCTTCCTCGCCGTCGCCCAGCCTCGGCAGAACGGGAGGCAATCGTCCCCGCTGAGACTGGCGAGACGCGCGCACTGCTCCGTGCGCTGGAGGAGGCTTCAGGCGTGGTGGTGCGTCCAGGGGATGTCCCGCTCGCGGCGCGGAGAGCGGCACCCACGCATCGGCTCCCACGTTGTCCGTCTCACCCCGCTTGCGAAGGCGCCCAAAGGGTGTCTCCTCCGCGAGGGGGGTCTAAAGGCCCCGAGGACCCCACGAGCGCCGGTGACACTCTTCGGGGGCAAGATCAATCGAACCCTCCCCCAGTTCCTGACTCATCCGAAGTGCAAGCGCAGCCCGAGTGTTATCAGGACCGAGGGAACCGACAAGTAGATGCTGAGCACGGCGACCGTCAGCGTCTTCTTGCGATCCAGCGTTCCGACCAGGAGATACCATTGATTCTGCAGCAGAAGAGTGGCCGCGAGCGCCTGCCCGAGGGACCAGGTTTGAAGGAACCCGCCCGTCAGCCCCGGCGCAGTGTCGACGGCGGTTCGGAGGGCACCGAGTGCTTCTCCCAGCTTCTGACTCACCCGAGGTGCAAGCAGGGCGCGCTTCGATTCGATGCGGCGCAGGTTCAGGATGTTGAGGGGGTTCAGTACAGAAACCCTGTCTGCCTCCTCGGACAGACGGCTGATCTCCTGCGCTAATTGCTCCGCCTGGTCCACCAGACCGAACTCTGGCGCTTGGACTTCGTGATGGGGAAGGGCCGGTTGGGTAGGAGTGCTGTCCGGTGACATCGCGTAGCTCCGTGCGGCCCGAGTCGCACCGCGCTTGGGTCGAGCTCGTATTCAAGATCCCGCACTACCCCTCGCATGGAAGGTCTCACCTTCGCCCCGCTCCTCGCCAGAACCCGGCAGGTGAAAGCGGCCGTTCGTGACTTACACTTTGGCGCCCGAGCTATCCGCCGCGACCAAGGCGGATGGGCCTCCCACATGGCAGTAGGTCCATGATACAGTGTTGTGGGGATACTCGTCGATGATGTTCTGGGTCTTACGCGAAGATTCGGCAGATATCCGGCATTGACATCGACGTGCTTGCGAAGTGGGCGAATGCGCTCCGAGTCAATGCGGCTCGTGCTCGATGCGCCCGGCCGGAGCGGCGAGGCCAGCGGTGAAGGCGCGCAGGGACGGGCGTATCGCCCCATCACCGACGAGGAGTTAGATCGGCTCGCCGCGGTCACAGAGGCCGACAAGGCGGCGGTCAGTTGGCCCATCGCCGCGTCATTTGCGAGGCGCCCATCCAGTCTCCACCGCCTTGACGGCTCCAATACCGGGCGGGTTCGCTCTCGCCGATTCGGCGGCATTAGCTTTCTGGCGAGGTGATACGATCGAAACACTTCGCAACGTAGAAGGAGGTTTCCCATGTCACTGCTCCTGCTGATTGTCGTCCTCGTGCTCCTGTTCGGCGGCGGCGGCGGCTATTACGGGTATCGGAGATGGGGGACGGGCGGCGGCATCGGGATCGTCGGGGTGGTCCTGCTTATTCTGCTGGTCTGGTACCTGTTCGGTGGAATGGGCGGAATGGGCGGAATGCATCTGAACCGTTGATGCACAGCGGGCGCCCGCGCCGTGACACTATCGGGCGCCTGCTCGGCTCTCCGCCGCAGGTGGCCGGGCCGCGCAGCCGCAGCCCGGACAAGTCTTATCCCGCATATGACTCTACGGCCCGCTAGCGGAGCGCCCCGAGAGCGGCGGCTCTTCGCCGGTCCCGCCAGCTCGCTACCGCTGCCAGATGTAGAGGCCGTACAGGCCGAGGCCGGCCCCGCCGATGGCGATCACAGTGCCGGCGTCACCGCCGATCAGGAGGCCGCTGATCAGCGCGGCGCCGCCCACGATCGCGAAGACCCACCCTTCGCGAGGGCCCATGCGAGCAGCGGACGCGTTGACCGTGAGCGGCGCCTGGTCCTCGGCCGAGAAGCCGAGGCGGGTGGCGGCGAGCGTGGGGGCAAGCGAGGTCATGGGGGCAGCTGCTGCGGCCGGGCTCGGTACCGGGGCCTGCGCGGCCGCGGGCTGCGAGGCGGCCAGCGCGAGAACCAAAGCGCCGGCGGCGCAGCACCAGCGGGGTCGAAACGTTGTCGTTTCCCGCGTGAGCGTGGTCACGTGCTGCCGGCGGAGGTGCGCGCACACAGGTGCCCGCCCTCCGCCGCTTCTTCCACTTCCTGCTTCGAGAGGATGTCGTCGCGGCCAAGCCCGCTCGCGGGACGCGGCCCCCGACCCACGCCGAGCGAATCAGCCGCCACCTCAACCATGCACAAGTGGACGGTGTCGCTACCAAGGCAGAACGGGCGGCGGATCGGAGCTGACCGTGGCGCTGTGAGGAAGAGCTCTCGCAACATCCACAGCGATTTCCCCCACAGTTACTTCCCCAATAGCTTCTCGACCTGGCCGAGCTTCTGTTGAACCTTGCCGACTCCCTTTTCGATCTTGCCTTTGGCCTCCAGCTCGCGATTCTTGCCGAGTTTCCCGGCTTCCTCCTTGAGCTGGCCCTTCACTTGGTGAAACTTCCCCTTCGCCTGATCCCGGGTACTGGGTTTCATGACACTCCTCCTCGGAATATCGGTGAGACGTGCTGCCACGACTCGAGGCACTCGCGGCGTAGAGCCGGCGGTGTTCTCGCGTACTGGCCTACACCGCGCTCCGTCCTCGAGCGAAGTGCACAATCACCGAGATCAGCGCGAGGATGATCAGGAGATGAATCAGTCCCCCAGTCACATGGAAGACCCCGAACCCGAGGGCCCAGGCAACAAGTAGAATGACCGCCAATGCGACGAACATAACCCGTTCCTCCATTCCAGACCGACTGCCGTGAACCGCAATGTGGCCGCCCACGCCCCGCACCCTGCTGCCTCGGAGGGCGGCCACCCGAACGGCGGGCGCTGCCGCCAACCTACACTAGCCGAGTCGCCATGAAGGGAGGCTGAAGCTCAGGTGAGACTGCTTTAGGGCTGTCAGCGCCGCTGCCGCCGCTTCTTTTCACCCCATGTACCGGCGAATAGCTCGACGCTCCTGCTGCATCACGCTCGACCCGGGCCCGTGGCCGGGGCCCTTCGCCGCCATGCCGAGGCGGCCTCCGGCAGGGGGTCACCGGTTCGATCCCGGTACGCTCCACTCGTTGCAGTCATCCCCCGCGCTTCCCCGGGAGCGCGGGGGTTTCTAGTGCCGGGGACGGCGCCCCGAAGCATTCGCCGATCAGGCTCGCCATCGCCTCGATCACCTGATCGAGCGGGATGCCGGCGAGCGGTCCGGCGTGCACGACGGCGCGGTGGGGCGTCGCGTAGGGGAGCCAGGGCAAAGTGTTCGGCTCGGCCCGGAAGAGGCCGACCAGCGGGATGCGCCAGGCAGCGGCCAGGTGCACGACGGAGGTGTCCGGCGTAAGCAGCAGGTCGAACGCGTTGATCACGGCGGCGAACTCGTGGAAGCTGGGAAGCGGCGGGACGACACCGGCACCGGCCGCCTCAGCGATGGCGGCGACCTCCTCCCGATACTCGGGGGCGCCGCAGACGGTTGCCGAGAACCGGGGGTCGAGCCGGCGGATCGCTTGGATGGCGGCGACGAAGTTGTCGCGTCCCCAGTATTTTGCCGGTCCCCGGCCCGACACGTTCACCCCGAGCCGGTAGGGTGATCCGATCGGGGGCAGACGGGCTTCGGCCGCTCTCCGGTCGGCTTCGCTGAGCCGGTATTCGAGCGCGAGGTCCTCCTCGGCGGGGTCGATGCCGAACGCGAGGAGCAGCTGCGCCGTGCGGTCCACGACGTGGGTGCGACGCCGGTCGAGCAGGGGCACCGCGTGGGTGAGGAACCCCGCCTGCTCGTGCAGCACGCCGAGCACCTTCGCGGCCCCGGACCAGGACGCCAGCAACCGTGACGTGACCGAGGGCCCGTTCGCCAGGTCCACCATGAGGTCGTACTTCGCGCGGCGAAGCCGCCCGATCAGGCTGACCGTCGGCCCGATCCGCTTGCGGTACAGCCACACCCGATTCACCCAGGGGCTGACCGCAGGCTGGACGCCCGCGTTGGCGGTGCTCAGGAGCAGGTCGATGGTGGCATTCGGGTAACGGCGCCGGATGGCCCGGATGACGGGGATGCTGACGAGCACGTCCCCAATGCGCTCGGTCCGAACCAGCAGGATACGGGGGGCCGGCCCCAGCTCGATTGCGTCCTCCGGCCCGGTCAGGAGGTGCCCCCTGAACGAGCGGTCCTGCGACAGCAGCAGGCGGCGCACGCGCAATTCGAGCGGCTTCAACGCGGCAATCCCCATCTCGACACCTCCATGCGCCCTTCGGTTCCGGGCGGAAACGTACCATGCCAGGGCCCGAGGGTGACAGAGGGATTGCGCGCGAGCCCCGATGTGTGCATTTGTCAATGTCCGTCAATGGCCGTCATCGATCGCGCTAGATTGTTCCACTGCTCCCGGAACGGACGATCAATGCATCCTCAGCACCATGGGCCGAGTCACTGGATCTGGATGTTCACCCGACTGCCCTATGGTGTCCGGGTCGTCCTCCTCGTCTTCATCGCGGCCTGGGTCGCGCTGCTGCTGCACGAGCTTGCTCACGCGCTGACGGCACGGCTGCTTGGCGTCCGCGTCTGGGCGGTCTCGCTCGGACGGGGGCCGGTACTCTGGGAAGGTATGATCGGTGGGTGCCGCGTGCGGGTCGCGCTGCTCCCGCTGCACGGCGAGGTGCGCCTGGTCGACCGGGACGCCGAGGAGCTGGGGTACCACCGTTCCTTGCAGTCGGCTCACTGGGACTTCGAGTGGCTAACGGGGAGCTCGTGGCGGGCCCCGCTCATCACCGGCGCGGGAAGCCTGTCCAATCTG
>DAIPLK010000005.1:30172-32904 GCA_036769285.1 Gemmatimonadales bacterium
GGGTGCTGGGCCCGCTGGTCGGCATGGGCGAGCCCTCGGGGGGCTCCACGGCGCTGAAGTTTCTGGCGGGGGTGGTCCTTGCGATCGGTTGGGTGGTGGTCCTGCAGGCGACCCGCCGCTCGATCGGGCTGACGGGTGCGGCCCTCGCCCTGGCACTGTGCGGCGGCCTCATCTGGCTCCTCGTCGAGCAGCACCTGGTCTCCCCGACCGGGTCGGCGGCGATCGCGCACATCGCGCTCGTCGCTATCGGCCTCGTGCTCGGCGCGGGAATGAGCTGGTCGCTCCTCTCCCGCCGCCTGACTGGCCAGGTCGATACCGATCAGGTGGGCTGAAGCCCGTTCCCCGCAGTGCTCTCCGCGGTCGCCGTTGCGAGCAGGTCGCTCATCGCCGCCCACATCGGATTCAGCTCCCCGCGCGCCACGACGTCCCACGGGCCCCGCTGCCGGGCGGCATGCTGAGTCTCGAACGTCAGGAACGTCGGGTGTGAGAGGATCGGCGTGAACGGCGCGCGCTCACCCACCGCGCGGAGCGCCGACAGCGCCGAGGCGTCGCGGAGTTTCGTGTCGAGCAGGACGAGGTCGAACGAGCGGGAGCCGAGTAGGTCCAGGCCGGTTTGCAGGTCGCCGGCCTCGGTGATGTGCACCCGGCCGCCTCCCTTCAACGCCACGAGCTCCTGCACCAGCAGGCGATCGGATTCCTCGTCTTCGATCAGCAGCACTTGCGACGCGGGCTTCATGCTCACCGTCCTGGAATGGGAGGGGGAGGGGCCGGCGCCGACATGGGCGGATCGGGCACTGGCGTTGAACTGGCCAGGGTCAGCGCTCCGAGCGTCAGCGTGAACAGACGAGGCGAGTGCACCGGAACCTCCGCGGCCGGGGACGCCGCTCGACGGCACCATCGAGGGAGCGGCGGCTTCCTTACCAGGCGAAAGACGCATGCCATCCCGGCAGGGCGACTGAACGATCCTGTGACAGGGCGGATAACCGGAGATTCAGGCGGGGCTTACCGACGCGAACTGTGCGCTCTCTGGCCACCAAGACAGGCGTTGCACTCGCCGCTGCGGGAGCGCCGCACCCATGGACTGTGGAGCCGAATCCACAACGACCGCACGCCGACGGCTTCGCCCGTGGGCGCAACCGCCGGCGTGTGGGACTGGAGTCCCCGGGAAGTGGCCCGGGGAGAATTCAGGTCGTCAGCACGTTGCCGTATCGGGCGTAGTCGTCGAGGATGCGGCCCGTACCGCGGACGACCGAGGTGAGCGGATCGCCGTCCACCCGGACCGGGAGGCCGGTCTCATCGATGAGCAGCTGGTCGAGCCCGCGGATCAGCGAGCCGCCGCCCGTGAGCACGATCCCCCGCTCGAGGATGTCGCTCGCCAGCTCCGGCGGAGTCATCTCAAGGGCGCGACGGACCGCGTTGACGATCTGGGAGATGGGTTCCTGGATGGCGTCCCGCACGCCCGCGGAGTCGATCCGCACGGTCTTCGGCAGCCCGGAGACCAGGTCCCGGCCCTTCACGTCCGCCTCCTCCTCGGGCTGGAGCGGGACCGCCGAGCCGAGCCGGATCTTGATCCGCTCCGCCGTCGGTTCACCGATCAGCAGGCTGTAGTTCTTGCGCATGAATTGCACGATTGCCTGGTCCAGCTCGTCGCCGCCGGTTCGGATCGAGCCGTCGCAGACGATGCCGCCGAGCGCGATCACCGCGATGTTGGTGGTGCCGCCGCCGATATCGATCAGCATGCTTCCCACCGGTGTCTCGACCGGCAGGCCCACCCCGATCGCCGCCGCCATCGGCTCGGCGACCATGAGCAGGCGCTTGACCCCGGCCGACCGCGCCGAGTCGCGCACGGCGCGCCGCTCGACCTCGGTGATGCCTGACGGAACGCAGACGATGACGGTGGGCTTGACCTTGAACAGGTTGCGATCGATGACCAGCCGCAGGAAGTGCCGGAGCATCTTCTCCGCCACCTCGAAATTGGCGATGACGCCGTCCTTCATCGGCCGGACGGCGAGGATCCCGTCCGGGGTGCGGCCGAGCATGCGCTTGGCGTCGAGGCCGATCCCCAGGATGTTTCCGGTGGCCTGATCCACCGCCGCGACCGAGGGCTCGTTCAGCACGACCCCCTCGCCCTTGACCAGCACCAGCGTGTTGGCGGTGCCGAGGTCCACGGCGAACTCGGTGGCGGGGCGCCACACGCGGCGCCGGGGGAGCTGGCGCCGGCGGTCGGCGCCACCCTCGGCCGGGGGTTCCACGGACGGGGGCAAGTGCGCTTCGATGGCGACGGTCACGGGGATTGAATTCCTTCCTCAGCGAGGTGCCTTGCAGATATCCTGCGCGGGTGGCGTTTCACCCGTTCTTCTCGCGCGCCGGCTTCGGAGGCGTGGTCGAAGCGCATGGTGATGCAATTTGTGATCCACACGATGCCCTCCTGATCACATGGCCACCATGGAGATCGGATTCCTCCTGATCCTGTTGGGCGCGGCCCTCCTCCGGCCCTCACGCGCCCGGGGCGCGGCGGCTCTTGCCGCCACCTCGGTGGGGATCGCGCTCGCGGGATTGCGGGCGGGACCGTCATCCACCTCCGTGCTCGACCGGGCGGCCGTGGCGGGGCTTCCCGCGGGGTTCGTGGCGGTGGACGCCGGACTGGTCGCGCTGGGCGTCGTCCTCGGGGCGTGGTCCGCCGTGCTCGCGCTCCGGGGCCCGCGCCTGGGGGGAGCGGCCGCGGCCGCTGC
>DAIPLK010000005.1:33004-42056 GCA_036769285.1 Gemmatimonadales bacterium
CCGCCGTGCTCGCGCTCCGGGGCCCGCGCCTGGGGGGAGCGGCCGCGGCCGCTGCTGTGGCCGCCGGCGTGGCCGGCCAAGCATGGGCCGGGCGCGCACTCCTCGCGGGAGCACCGATCCGACTGGTTGTCGTGGCCATGGTCGCCATTGCGAGCGTCGGGCTGCTCCTCCTCCTCGTCGGGCGCTTCCTCCGGCTGCCGCCCGGTCGCGACGAGTCCGAGGCGGCACGACCGCTGGCGGGCGCCGCAGGCCTCCTGGCCGGGACCCTGGTTGCAGCGGCTGGCCCGCACGTCGCTGTCGTCTTTGCCGGAGTGATCCTCGGGGTGTGGTCCAGCCACCTGCAGCGCCGGAGTGCCGGAGGGCCGACCGTTCCCGTGGCGCCGTTGCTGGCGTTCCTGCTCCTGCCCGCCTGGTGGCTCATGGCCACCATCGCCGGCGGGGAAGGGCTTCGCATCGCGGTGCTGGGCTCGCTTCCGTTCAGCCCGGCCGCCGAGCGGATCCTCGCCCCGCTGATACTGGTGGCCGCGTGGGGAACGGCCGGACTCTGGCCGCTCCACCGACAGGTGCCTGGGGCGCTCGCGGCGCCACTCGGCGCGCTCCTGCTGGCACGCGTCGCCGTCCCTGCGGTGCCCGGCGGACTGGAGCACTGGCGGCCGCTTGCGATGCCGCTCGTGGTCGCCGGGATCTGGCATGCCGCGCTGGGTGGCCGCCGTGCCGCCATGGCCGTGGGGCTGGCGTGGGTGGGACTGCTGGCGGCGACCCGCCCGGGGCTCCTCGGCGCCGGACTGCTGCTCGCCGGTGCCGTGGCGATTCAACTGCTGGGGGGACGGGACGACGCCCTCCCCCGGCCAACCGCGGTGGCTCGCCTCCTCTCGCTACTCGCGATGGGATGGGGAGCGCTGCTCGCCGTAGCGGCCGGGCTCGGGGCGGAGGTGGTGTACACCGTGCTGGCCGCGGCCGGCCTGGTGGCCGCGCTCGGCCGCCGGAACGGCGCTCAGGCCATGACGGCCAGCGCGCGGCGCGCCACGCCGCCGAGCGCCTGATCGCCGGCGATCCGGACCCGTGCGCGCACGGCGTCCGGATTGAGCCCCTTCGAGAACAACCGCCAGGCGGTGTCGTCGGACAGCGTCACGGTCGCCTGGGGCAGGGGGGCCGCGCCCACGAACAGCCGCCATCCGCCGGGGTCGCGGCGGAGCGTCCAGTCGCCACCGGCCGGCCCCTCGATCGCGATCCTCACCGCCGCTCCCGCCTCGCCCGCGACGTCCCGGTAGGTGAACGGCAGCGCGCGCACGAAGATGTCGAGCACCGGATGGAGCCACTCGCGGCCGGTCAGCGGCGGCGCGCCGACCGCGTCGCGGATCTGCTGCTGGTGCAACCATCGCTCGGTGTAGTCGCGTCCGACATCGAACCAATGCGCCGACCGCTCTTCGCCGGCCCACGCCACCGACCAGTGCGCCGGCGCGAGCGGGTCGATCGAGCGGAAGAGCTCGACGACCTTCGGGCCCGTCACCTCCAGCAACTCGATCAGCACGCGCGGGCTCATCCGGCGGGCCACCGCGACCCACTCCGCGTTCATCCGGTTGATCAAGGCGACCAGCGCCGCGTGATTCCCGATCGGGGTATGGGCCGGGACGGGTTCCCCGTCGCGATGAAACGAGAGGCGGCGGAGATCGTCATCGAGCAGGTGTGCCGCGATGTCGCGCACGGACCAGAGCGCGCAGGCGGTCGGACGGGCCCAGGCCGCCGCGGCCAGGCTGCGGAGCAGCGCGATCAGCTCGCCGTGCAGCGGCATGAGTCGATCGACCAGCAGCACCGGCTCGAGCGGGCGAAGCGAGGGGGAGTCACCGGACACGGGCGGAATGTGGCCGGCCGTGCGCGCGGGGCAAGGGGCTCGTTGACCCCTCCAGGTGGTACACTCATATTTCGCGGGCTTAAGCCGGGTGAGTCACTCGGAATTCAGCAGGTTCTAGCCTGAGGAGCCGGTCATGACGTTTACCCTTCCCCCCCTGCCGTACGACTACAACGCGCTGGAGCCGCACATCGACGAGCAGACGATGCGGATCCACCACGACAAGCATCACGCGGCGTATGTGAACAACCTCAACGCAGCGCTCGAGCCGCATCCGGACCTGCAGCCGAAGTCGGTCGAGCAGCTCATCGCCAACCTCGATGCGCTCCCGGAGGCAATCCGCACTCCGGTCCGCAACAACGGCGGCGGCCACGTCAACCACACCATGTTCTGGGAGATGATGGCGCCCGGCGGCGCCAAGGAGCCCGGCGGCGCGCTGGCCGATGCCGTCAGCAAGACGTTCGGCGGTCTGCCCCAGTTCAAGGAGCAGTTCGCCAAGGCCTGCATCGGGCGGTTCGGCAGCGGCTGGGGCTGGCTCATCGCGGACCGGCGCGGCGCGCTGACCATCGAGAGCACGCCGAACCAGGACACCCCGCTCATGAGCGGGAAGCAGCCGATTCTTGGCTGCGACGTGTGGGAGCACGCCTACTACCTCAAGTACCAGAACCGCCGGCCGGACTACGTGACTGCATGGTGGAACGTCGTCAACTGGACCGACGTCGGGCGTCGCTACGACCGCGCGAAGGGGGCCTGAGCCGCGTGGGCTCTCCTTCCCTGCGTTCGGGGCGCAGCCTCCCGCCCGTCGGCTCGCCCGCGCCGGACTTCACGCTGCCGTCCACCGCCGACATCGACGTGACGCTGTCGCAGCTCCGCGGACGGAACGTGCTGCTGGCGTTCTTCCCGCTCGCCTTCACCAAGACGTGCACCCGCGAGATGTGCGCGTTCACGGAGGACTACTCGCAATTCCAGGACGCGAATGCCCTGGTCCTTCCCATCAGCGTCGATTCGGTGGCCACGCTGAAGGAGTTCAAGGCCAAGGAGCGGATTGCCGTCGATCTGCTCAGCGACTTCAAGCGCGACGTGAGCCGGCGCTACGGTACGCTGCACGAGGACAAGTTCTTCTCCAACCGGGCCTATGTGCTGATCGACCGGAACGGGGTGGTCCGTTGGACCTTCGTGGAGGATACGCCGGCCACCCGCCGCGAGAACGCGGAGCTCCTCCAGCAGCTGCGCGCCCTCCAGTAGCACCGGCGGTCAGGGGAGCGGGGGGCTGCGCTTCTCTCCGATCCCCCCGCCGGGTTCTGACTCGCCGAGTTCGGTCCCCATCCCCGGTCGAGTGGTTCTTTCTCCGGCGCGATCCCCAGTCCAGTCCCCGATCCGGCCGAGCGCATGAACTGGAGCTTCGGCGGCACCGTGGGGGCGGCGTCGCCCTCGTGGCGCGTGGGAGATGACCCGGCGTCAGGATTGAAAGGCTCTCCTGGCCGGTGTACGCTTTGGTCACCTCACCAGGGATCTCGATGACCCGTCTCCGCCGCACGGCGCTCTGCCTCGGCCTGCTGCTCGCCGCGGGGTGCCGGATCGAGGATCACACCCCGACCGGCAGCCGCCACGACGAGGCAGCCGTGCAGGCGCTCGTCTCGCGCTACGCCCGCACCCTGTCCGACCGCGACTGGATTGGCGCCCGTGCACTCTTCTGGCCGGATGCGATCTACTCGGGGCCGATGCTCCCCATGGCCGGCAGCGGGCATCAGGCGGTCCCGATCGACCTGGCGCTCGGCATGATCGCGCGCCGGCTGGAAGGCGTCGATACGGGGCGGTTCGATGTCCGCGTGCTCCGCGCCGACTACCGGCAGGACCGCGACCTCGCCGCGGTGTGGCTCACCACCCGGCGGGTGCAGCCGGTGGCGGGGTCGGTGGTGAATGGCGAATGGATCGAGCACCTCGTGCTCCGGCGGATCGGTGGCGAGTGGCGGATCCTCAGCGTCGCCGCCACGACCTCCCGACGCGGAGGAGCGCGTGGACCACGCTGAGCTCGCGCTCGTCGGCTCGGTGGCCAAGCTCCTGAACGAGGGGCTCGGTACCGAGGCGACGCTCGCGGCGGTGGCCGAGACGCTCCGGCGCGGGCTGCCGGCGGCGGCGGTGACGGTGTGGTTCCGGGAACTGGGAAGCACGGCGTTCCGCCCGGTGCAGGCGCCGCCCGCTCCGGACCCGCCGGCGCCCGTCAGGTCGCTGGACTCGCTCCCCCCGCGGCCCGAGTGGCGCCGCTTCCCGCTGGAGCACGAAGCCACTCGGCTCGGCCTGCTCGAGGCCCGTCTCGGGGACGGCCTGGCCGAGCTGGACGTGCTCACGGTCGTGGCGGACTTCCTGGCGCTCTACCTCGCGGCGGCCGAGCTGTCCACCGACCTGGCGGGGGAGGTGGCGGCGCAGTCGCGCGAGATCGAGGAACACCGCCGGTTCACCAGCCTCATCGTGGACAGCCTGCCGCTGGGCCTCTACGTCGTGGACCGCGACTACCGCATTCAGAGTTGGAACCGCAAGCGTGAGACCGGCACCCAGGGTCTCCGGCGCGACGACGTCGTCGGACGGCCGGTGTTCGAGGTGCTGACCCGCCAGCCCGCGGCGCAGCTCCGCGCCGAGTTCGACCGCGTGTTCGAGACCGGGGAGATCCAGCAAACCGAGCAGGAGGTGACGCTCGGCGGCGAGGCGCGCTTCTTCCGGCTCAGCAAGATCCCCATGCGGCTCGACGGAGACGAGATCACCCACGTGATCACGGTCGGTGAGGACGTGACGGAGTGGCGCCGGGTACAAGGGCAGATCATGCAGAGCGAGAAGCTCGCCGCCCTCGGACAACTCGCCGCGGGCGTGATGCACGAGATCAACAATCCGCTCGCCACGATCAGCGCTTGCGTGGCCGCCATCGAGGGCCGGCTGCCGGCGGGCGCCGCCGCCGCCGGGTCGATCGGGGAGTACCTGGAGATCATAGACCGGGAAGTGGACCGCTGCACCCGGATCGTGGACGGGCTGCTCGATTTCAGCCGGCCGAAGGCCACGGCCCCCAAGCAGCCGGTGTCACTCAATGCCGTGGTGGACGAGACCCTCTTCCTGCTCAAGCACCACCAGCGGTTCAAGCAATTCCAGGTGGCCCGCGCGCTCGCGCCCGGCCTGCCGGAGACGCTCGGCAGCGCCGAGCAGCTCATCCAGGTGCTGATGGCTCTGATGCTGAACGCGCTCGACGCGATGGAGCAGGGCGGGCAGCTGACGGTGCGGACGGGATTGAATCCCGCGCGGTCCGATGAGGTGGTGGTCGAGGTCCAGGACACGGGGGTGGGGATTCCCCGTGCGGAGCAGAGCAAGATCTTCGAGCCGTTCTACACCACCAAGCCCCCGGGGCGGGGGACCGGGCTCGGTCTCTCGATCTGCTACGGTATCGTGGCGGACCACCGCGGCCGCATCGAGGTGGACAGCACGCCAGGCCGCGGCTCCACGTTCCGCGTCTACCTGCCGGTGCACCGATGAAGATCCTGGTCATCGAGGACGACCGCACCGTCGGCCAGTACGTGAAGCGCGGGCTGGAGGAACACCACTACCACGCCGACCTGGTGGACGACGGCATGGAGGGGCTCCGGCTCGCCTCGGGCGGCCGGTACGACCTCGTCGTGCTCGATCTCCGGCTCCCGGGCATGAGCGGCCTCGAGGTCCTGCGCACCCTGCGTGACCGGGGCACCACCACGCCGATCCTGGTGCTCACCGCGCAGGACGCGGTGGACTTCAAGGTCCAGGCGCTGCGCGCGGGGGCGGACGACTACGTCACCAAGCCGTTCGCGTTCGAGGAGCTGCTCGCGCGGGTGGAGGCGCTGGGCCGCCGCCCGAAGGAGATCCGCGCCCCGCTGCTCAAGGTTGGGGACCTGGAGCTCGACACCGCCACCCGCGAGGTGCGCCGCTCGGGCGAGCGCATCGATCTCACCCCCAAGGAGTACACGGTGCTCGAGTACCTGATGCGCCACGCGGGCCGCGTCATGTCCCGCACGCTCATCACCGAGTACGCCTGGGACTATCACTTCGATCCCGGCACCAACATCGTGGATGTGGTGATCAACCGGCTGCGCAAGAAGGTGGACTCCGGGCACGCGCACAAGCTGGTGCACACCGTACGCGGTGTCGGGTACGTCGTGAAGACCTGACGTGACCACCATCCGGCGCCGGCTGACCCTGTGGTACACGGTCGCGCTCGGGGTGACGATCATGGCGTTCGGCACGCTGCTCTACCTCGAGCGGCGGCAGTCGAGCCTGCGCGAGCTCGACCAGCGGCTCGGGCTCGAGTCGGACCTCGCCAACCGCTGGCTCAGCGAGTCGTACAAGGTGCTCGGCCGCATCGTCACGACGACCGGCACCAGCCCGTCGCTCGACCCCGGCATCAGCGCCTACCTCGAAGCGGTGCGCGACTACCTGATCGTCACCGATACGAGCGGCAACGTGCTCGCCCTCTCCGAGGCGGCCCGCACCCTCAACGCCGACGCCCTGGAGCGCCTCACCGCTCTGCTCGATACCTTGAAGCCCCCCAAGCGCGCGGGCACGGTGAACCTCGGTGCCGGCGCTGGCAGCGTGCGCTACCTGGCGGTCCGGGTGGAGGCTGCGGGTCCGGAGATCGGCGGCCTGCTGGTGGCCACCACGACGGACCAGGTGACGTTCGGCCCCGCGGACCTGCTGCGGTCGATGCTCATCATCGCCCCGATCATCCTGGTCGCCGCCGCGCTGGTGGGCTACTGGCTGGCGGGAACCTCGCTCCGCCCGGTGCAGGGCATCATGGACGAGGTCGAGGCGATCTCGGACGGCCGGAGCCTCAATCGCCGGCTGGCGGTGCCGCGCTCGGGCGACGAGATGGCCCGTCTCGCGCTCACGGTCAACGGGATGCTCGCCCGGCTGGAGGAGAGCTTCGCGAGCCTGCACCGGTTCACCGCCGACGCGAGCCACGAGCTGAAGACCCCGCTGATGGTGCTGCGGGCCGGCGTGGAGCGGGCGCTGGTGCATCCGGGCGTCCCCCCCGAGATCCTCCAGTCGCTCGACGAGACGCTGGACCAGATCAACGAGATGACCGAGCTGGTCGAGAGCCTGCTGACGCTGGCCCGCGCCGACGAGGGCCGGGCGCCGCTCGCGCTCGAGGCGTCCGACCTGCGAGACCTGCTGGGGGACGTCGTCGAGACCGCCGGCATGCTGGGGGAGGGCGCCGGAATCACCGTCACCAGCACGATGCCGGACCACGCGGTGCACCTCGCCGTGGACCGTCACCGGATCCGGGAAATGCTGCTCAATCTGGTGACCAACGCGATCAAGTACACGCCGCGAGGCGGCACGATCGACCTGACACTTGCCGACGAGGACGGCGCGGCCAGCTTCACCGTGCGGGATACCGGCGTCGGCATCGCGCCGGGTGACCTGCCCCACATCTTCGATCGGTTCTGGCGGGCGGATCCCGCGCGTTCACGCACCGGCGACCGGCCCGGCACGGGGCTCGGCCTCGCGATCACGAAGTGGATCGCCGAGGCGCACGGGGGATCCATCACCGTGCAGAGCCGGCCGGGGCGCGGGACGGTGTTCACGGTGCGGCTGCCGCGGGCGGTCGCGCCTGCGGTGGCCCCTGCGTCACCCTGAACAAGATGAAGGGAGCATGACCCGAATCATGCCCCCTTCGCTGCGCTCAGGGTGACTGGGGCCTGCTCCTCCCCCCGCCGCGTCCCGCCGCCGTTCTGGATCTCCACCGCCCGGAACGCCTAATTCCATTGTCATGGAATTGTCATGTTCGGGCTACTAGCCAGTCATGGGGCTGGTTGTAGTTTCTCGGGCACGATCATCCTCCCCCTGGAGGTAGTTGCGTGTTCGAGAACCTGATCGAGTCGAAGCAGAAGGGTCAACGGACCATCGGACAGACGATCCTGTCTGTGCTGGTCCATGGCGGCCTCATCTTCGGGGCTGTCAAGGCGACGCAGGGTGTGGCGGAGACCATCAGCAACCGCCCGATCGACACCACGATGGTGTTCCTGAAGGCGCCCGAGCCGCCGCCCCCGCCGCCTGACCAGCCCCCACCCGATGTCATCGTGTCCGCCAACCCCCCGCCGAAGGGGTTCCAGACGGTGGTGGCGCCGACCGACATCCCAAAGGACATCCCGCCGGTCGATCTGAGCCAGAAGCCCTTCGATCCGAAGGACTTCACGGGCAAGGGCGTCGAGGGCGGCATCGCGGCCGGCATCGTGGGCGGCACTGGTCCGGTGGAAGTGTCAGGCGAGGTGTTCCTGGAGGCGCAGCTGGACGATCCCGTCCAGCCGATCTCGATCCCGACACCCCGCTACCCGCCCGTGCTCCAGAGCGCGGGCATCGCGGGCGCCGTCGACTTGCAGTACGTGGTGGATACGACCGGTCACGCCGAGCCGGGGTCGTTCAAGGTCATGAAGACGACGCACCCCGCGTTCGTCGAGCCGGCCAGGGAAGCGATCAGCAAGGGCGTGTTCAAGCCGGCCAAGTTCAAGGGCCAGCCGGTTCGTCAGCTGGTTCAGCAGCGGATCTCGTTCAAGGTCGGCCAGTAAGACATTCACCTGCCCAGGAGGCAAGGCTACATGAGTCTCGATCTGCTTCAACTGTGGGCCCAGATGGGCTGGTTCGCCAAGGGTGTCGTCTTCGTCTTGGCGATCATGTCCATCTACTCGCTCACCATCGTGTTCACCAAGCTCGTCCAGCTGAAGCGGAGCGAGTCGGAGACGCGGAAGTTCGCGCCCCTGTTCTCGCGCGCCATCCAGGAGGAGAACCTCGACCAGGCGATCTCGCTGGCCGAGAAGAACAAGAAGAGCCATGTCTCCCGCGTCCTGGGCGAGGCCCTGGCGGAAGTGAAGCCCCTGCTGCGTGACCGTGCCACCATCACCGCGGCCGACATCAACTCGGCCGAGCGGGCGGTCGAGCGGCAGATGCTGATCGTCCTCTCCGAATTCAAGCGGGGCCTGGGCGTGCTGGGCACGGTGGGCTCGACGGCGCCCTTCGTCGGACTGCTCGGCACCACGATGGGCATCGTGAACGCCTTCGTGGGCATGGCGGCGCAAGGCGCGTCCGGCGGCCTGGCGGGCATCTCGGCCGGTATCGCCGAGGCGCTGATTACGACGGCGTTCGGTCTGATGGTCGCGATCCCGGCGGTGTGGGCCTACAACTACTTCACGACCA
>DAIPLK010000187.1:0-3945 GCA_036769285.1 Gemmatimonadales bacterium
CGGGTAGACTGCCAGGTAACGCCTGGGCGCCGAAAGGCGACGGACAGGGCCACAGAGAACAGACCGCCCGGCGGGCAACCGCCGGGCAAGGGTGAAACGGTGGGGTAAGAGCCCACCGCGCCGCTGGCAACAGCGACGGCACGGTAACCCCCAGTCGGAGCAAGGCCAAATATGCGGCGAGGTGTGACCCACACCGACAGGACAAGCCGCGGGTAGGCTGCTAGAGGTGGCCGGTGACGGCCATCCCAGACAGATGACCATCCCAGGCGCGCGAGCGCCGGGAACAGAACTCGGCTTACGGCTCGACCAGCGGCGGCCCTCCGGACCGATTCGGAGGGCCGCCGGGCTTCCAGACCCACGAGGACACACGATGCTCGCTCGCATTCTTGCCTGCACGTCGCTCGCCGCGCTCGGGGCGGCCGCCCCCACCTCGGTGGCGCCCGTCACCGCCAGGTACCGCATCGACCAGACGCTCACCCAGGACATCGACGCGACTGCGGCCGGCCGGGACAAGCAGAGCCTCTCCTTCTCCACTTCGAGCTTCGTCACGCTCACGCTCACCGACAGCGCGGGCGGCCGGGCGGTGCGCCTGGTGGTCGATTCGATGCTCGGCGACAGCACGGCGCCCATCCCAGCCGCCGTCTTCGACAGCGCGAAGGGTGCGGAGTACCACGCCTTCCTCAATTCGGCCGGCAAACTGAGCGAGCTCGAGGCGGTCAAAGCCTCGCCTGCCGCGTACCGGGTACAGGGGTTCCTCAGCGACTTCTTTCCCTGGGTCAAGGCCGGCGTGAAGCGCGGGGAGCAGTGGGCCGACACGAGCTCGAGGACCACGACCGATGGCACCGACAGCGTCGTCGTGAAGCGGGTGACCTCCTACCGCGTGATGGGCAACGAGACGCGTGAGACGCGGAAGGCCATGCGCATCTCGAGCGCGTACCAGTCCACGGTGGCCGGGACCCAGCCGACGCCCAACGGGCCGGCCCGGATCGAGGGCGCCGGGAAGGGCAGCGGGACCTACTTCGTGAGCCCGGACGGGCTCTATCTCGGCGGCGATTGGCAGCTCCAGTCGGCGCTGACCATCTCGGGGTCGTTCACCAACGAGCCGCTGCCGATCACGATCACCCAGACCACCAAGGTGACGGCGCTCAGATGAGCGGGCCCAGTGTGACACCGGGCGCCCTGCTCGCGGCCGTCCTCCTCGCGGGCTGCGGCTCCGCTACGACCAACAGCGTGCCGCCGGCGCCCGCGCCCAGGTCGGGTGAGCCCGGCGCGCCCGCTCCCACCACGCCTGGCCGCGGCCCCGCCATCACCTATCGCCCGGTGCGCGCCGCCGCCTATCGGCTGGAGCGGCACGACAGCCTCAGCCTGCAGTATCCCGGCGGCGCCATGCAGGAGCAGGTGCGCGACCGCGTCGCCTTTCTGCATGTGACGGTGGCCGAGTCGTCCACGCCGGGGACCTATCAGGTGACGATCGTGCTCGACTCGCTGCAGGCGCTGGAGAGCAGCCAGATGGTGTCGCCCGACTCGGTGGCTGCGGCGCGCGGCGCGCGCTGGACCGCGCCGCTCAGCTCGACCAGCGGCCTGGGCGTGCTCACGCCCGACCGCAGCGGCACGCTGCCCGACGAGCTCACCGGCCGGCTCAGATTGCTGTTTCCGGCGCTCCCCGCGGGTGGGGTCCGCGAAGGGATGGAGTGGACCGACACCACCGAGTACCGTCTCACAGCCGACGCCTTCCTGGGCAACGAGCGGTCGGTGACCACCTACCGCGCGGCGGCCGCCGACGCGCCCGGAGCGAAGCAAGCCATCACCCTGCAGAGCACGGGCACCTACGACCGCACCGGCACCCGGAACCAGGCCGATCAGGAGCTGCGGATGGAGGCCGCCGGCACCCGGGAAGGGTCGCATCAGCTTGGCCTCGACGGGCTCCTGATCTCGGCGCAGGGCCACGACGCGGGCGACATGACGATCACCGTCCCCAGCGTGGGCCAGACCGTGCCGGTGAAGCAGTCGGGCAGCTACTCGATCACCTCGAGCGCGTCACGCTAGCTCCGCGCGTTCGTCGTTTCTTCCGCTTCGCTCTGGTCCCTCCGGCGGCGCTGCTGGCTTGGCTCCTGGCCGTCTGGCCGCCGCCGGTCTGGTACCGGACCCACTGGCCCGCCCAAACCGCGTTCATGGCGATGCGCGAAACCTCCGCGTCTGCGCGGCAGTACCGGCCCGTGCCGCTCGACTCGATCGCGCCCCCCTTGCGCGAGGCGGCCACGACCGGAGAGGACGCGCGCTTCTGGGACCATGGCGGGATCGACTACCAGGAAGTGCGCCACGCCCTGGGGTACCGGAGGACCAAGTTCGCCTGGAGTGCGTCGCGGGACCGGGAAGAGCTTTGGCGGGTGATGGGGAAGACCTGGGAGCGGCGGGACGCCCTCCGCGGCGCGAGCACGATCACGCAGCAGGTGGCCAAGAACCTCTATCTGTCGCCATCGCGCAATCCGCTTCGCAAGCTGAAGGAGCTGGTAACCGCCTACCGCCTCGAGCTCGCCCTCGGCAAGCCGCGGATCCTGGAGCTGTACCTCAACATCGTCGAGCTGGGCGACGGGCTCTGGGGCGTGGAGGCCGCGAGCCGGCGTTACTTCAACGTCTCCGCGCGCCGGCTCACCGACACGCAGGCCGCGGCGCTGGCCGCGACGCTGCCGTTTCCGCTCCTGTCGAATCCCGGCTACCGCCCGAACCGGATGCGCCGGCGACAGGACCTGATCCTGCGACGCATGCGCGGCGAGCGGGTCGAGATCCCGCGGGTCGAGGAGGAGCCGTTGCTCCAGCCTGGCGACACCATCCAATGGACGCCGGGCATGGACTCGCTGCTCGATTCTCTCCGTGCGCCGGTCGAGACGCTGGCCCCGCAGCCGGCCGAGACCGCGCCGCCGCTGCCCCCCGAAACCCTTCCCCGGGTCGAGTCACCCTTCACGCAGTGAAGGGGGCAGGACCTGAACATGCCCCCTTCGCGTCGCTCATGGAGACTCAGTCCACCAGCCGGAGCGGCATCACCAGCGTCAGGTAGCTCGACGGATCGTTCCACCCCACCGGCTCGCAGGTGGCAGCTCGCTCCGGCGCCTTGAAGGTGAGCCGCACCTCGTCGGTCGGGATGTACTTGAGGATCTCCAGCAGGTACGACGCGTTGAATCCGATCTCGAGCGGATCGCCATCGTAGCTGACGGTGATCTCTTCCTGCGCCTCCCCCAGGTCCGGAGTCTGGACCGAGAGCTTGCACGAGCCGTTGGCGAAGGCCATGCGGATGCGGTGCGTCTGATCGCTCGCGACGATGCTCATGCGCCGAAGCGCCGCGGCGAACGCCGCCTTGTCGGCGGTGGCCGACTTGTCGTTCTCGCGGGGAATGACCTGCTCGTAGTTCGGGTAGGGCCCCTCGATGAGCCGGGTGAAGATCTGGGTCGAGGCCGACCGGAAGCCCAGGTGGTTCTCGCTCCGGGCGATCTCCACTTCCTCCTCGGCCTTGAACAGCCGCCGGATCTGCTCCAGCGCCTTGGGCGGCACGATGAGGTCGGCCTGGGTGGCCCCGGCGGACGAGGGCGTCGGGACGTCCATGCGCGCCAGCCGGTGCCCGTTGGTGGCCACCATGCGCATCCGCTCGGGCCGGAGCTCCCACAGCACCCCGTTCAGGATCGGCCGGCTCTCCTCCGTGCTCGCGGCGAATGCCACGTGCGCGATCAGCTTCTGCAGGTCCTTCGATGACGTCCGCCACCCGCCCTCGAACTTGACGGTCGGGAACGCGGGGAACTCCTCTCGGGGCAGGCCGAGCAGGCGGAACTTCGAGCGGCCGCACTCGATCGTTACCCGCTGCTCACCCGAGGCGGTGATCCGGATGGCGGCGCTGGGAAGCTCGCGGACGATCTCGACCAGCTTGCGGGCCGGCAGCGTGATCGCCCCCTCCTG
>DAIPLK010000188.1:0-2467 GCA_036769285.1 Gemmatimonadales bacterium
TACGCTCATAGCCGGGCCTCTGTCCATCGCGTTCGCTCGCATAGAACGGTTGAGGAGTAGGCCTAACGCTCACAGTTCAGCTGCAGCCGTATGAAACAGCGCGCGAAGCGCGCCCACAATAAAGCGGCTGTCAGCTGCAACCGTTTATTAGCCGGGCCGAGCATCAAGATCACTCGCATGCCTTCATGTGTGCCGGTGGTCACTCCAGGATCTTCCAGAACGAATCCTTGCGCGTGATCTTGCCTTGGGCGAACTCAAGCAGGTCGACCCCCCGCACTTCTATATGTTGCCCTGACACTGACGTGCCCGTAAGTGTCCATTCAGAGACTCCGAAATCGCCACAGGCCCAGTGCCGATCGTCTCCGTAATGCACATCTGGGATTCCCTCGAATCGTTTGGCCAGGGCAGCCCGAACGTCAGCTTTCCCAACGTACCGATCGCCTCGAGGTCGGGCGCCTCGTGGCATGTAGAAGACGCAGTCGTCCGCGAAATAGCCCATGATGGTATCGAGATCGTGGAGATTGAAAGCTTCCAAGAAACCCTTCAGCAGTTCAATGGTCGCATGCTCGGGCATTGGAGGACCTCTACGCGCGACGTCTGATTGAAGGATCCGGCTAACTAGTACTTCGACGGTTGGACTGTCCCCGGTATGGTACCCTCCGCAGCCGAATCCGGAAGGACTGCGAGACCGGCTCTGTCCAGGACCTCCGCCGGATTCCGCCCCCCGGCCGGCGATGTGCATCACTCGGGTGGCGAGTGATCGAGTTCGACCGCTACCGTTTCCGCTGGCGTTGCTCCGGGTAGAAGCGGGGTCTGGGAGGTCACCATGCGACCCCGACACGTGCTCTTCCGGGCCACCGGTGTCTACCTCGTGGCTTGGGTAGTCCCAATCGAGGTCATCGAAAGCGGGTGGGTGTGGGATCGAACGGTGTCCCGGGGGCGGGAGGCGACGTGGATCGCACTCAGCCCACTTGGGCCTGAGGGCAAGGAGCTCGACGCCGGCTGGGCTCGGAAGAGTCTGACGGCGGGGTGAAGCTCAGGTGAGGGAAGGACCGGGGCTGACGCCGCTTCGTCGCACCTACCGCTGCGGCTCGCCACGCACCCGCCGCACCAGCGCCGGTAGGTTCTGGATCACCATGATGCGGGCCGCCGGGCTGCGCCGCACCATTACGAAGGTCTTCCCGTTGGGGGAGACGTCGTAGTTGGCATGCGGACTGGTCCCCACGATTTCCCCGATGGGGAACCCCATCGGGGCTCCACACCGGCTCGTTGCCGCCCTCGAGCGAGACGAGCACCTGGTCGCCCTTGCCCGCGAGGTCGCGCACGTAGACCTCGTCGCGCCCCGACTGGTCGGAGACGACCGAGATCAGGAGGGGCAACTCGAAGCGCCACATCAGATACCGTGATGTGGCGCTCTCCCTATTTGCCGCACTGTGTGAGTTACTGTGTGAGATGATGTCTTCACCCGGCATCTCAGCCACCTCCGGGGAAGCGCGATCAGCCGTGCCCCGTCCAGCGGCACGTCCCCCACGTTACCGCTCAGGTGGCGGGGGTGAACCCGGAGAAGGTGAACCGGTACGCCTGCTGTGGGGCGTCGTACTCGGCGTGGAACTTGGTCGCGTGCGTGCCGGCCAGGCCCGGGACGTCCGGGATCGGGAGGTCGAACGACTTCTTCTCCATCAGCATCGCCTTGGAGATCATCGGCTCGATGAAGATCGGCTTTCCCTTGTAGTACCCGACCACCATGCTGCCGTTGAACGCGTCCTTGCGCTCCATCTCCGTCGTGAGCACCGAGTGCATGCCCATCTGCGGCACGCAGAGGCCGGTCAGTGTGGGCACGCCAATCATCTTCGCCATCTCGGGCGGCAGCGGCATGTCGGGGAGGCTGTACCCGGCCGGGAGGGAGGCCGGCTTGCTCAGGTCCTTGCAGTCCATCGCCGCCCGCTCGGCGGCGGTGATCGAATAGAAGTGAAAGTCGAAATGCGGCGTCATGAAGGCACCGGGCGGGTGTCCACCGGGTTCCCAGTACATGGTGAGGTGGTTGAGGCCGCCCTGCTGTCCCACGGGATCCGGCATGTCGATCGCCGCGGCAGCGACGGGCGGCCACGCCATCGCCTGGTCGGCCGGCGCATTCTCGATACTCGCCAGCGGCACCACCGCACCGGCCTCGACCAGGTTCTTTCCCTTCGTCGTGGCCCATGTGCACACCTGGCCCGTGAAGACATCGGCGCAGGCTCCCTTCACCGCGACGGGCTGCTCTTCGCCCTTGCAGGCGCCCACGGCGAGCGCCAGCAGGACGGCGGACATGGTTCGGACGGGGTGCGACATGCCGTTCCTCCAGTGAGGTGGGACGCGGCGTGGGGCCGGGCCTAGAGCAAATGCTGCTTCCGTGGAGTAGGTAATGCCGCCGCCGAAGGCCCGCAAGCCGGTGTGGCGGCGGATCACCAGGTCGAGGTCCACTGGCCGG
>DAIPLK010000188.1:2567-3944 GCA_036769285.1 Gemmatimonadales bacterium
GGCTCCAACGCCGAAGCGGAAGCAGATCAGGCAGTGCCGTTCCCCCACAGTCGAGATCGCGATGCACATCGTCGAAGGCGGGCTGGACGACCCGCGCGTCGTGGAGCTGCTGCACACCCATCTGATTCGCGCGCGAGCGGAGACCGCGCGGGGGAGCGCGCACGCGCTCGACCTCTCCGGGCTTCGGGCGGCCGAGGTGACCTTCTGGTCGGCATGGGAGGGGGAGGCCGTCGTGGGCGTCGGCGCACTCAAGCGGCTGAGCGCCGATCACGGCGAGATCAAGTCCATGCACACGGCTGAAGCGGCGCGCGGGCGGGGCGTGGGAACGGCGATGCTGCGGCAGATCATGGCGGCCGCCCGAGCGCGCGGGATGTCGCGGCTGAGCCTCGAGACGGGGTCGTGGCCGTACTTCGGGCCGGCGCGGGCGCTGTACGCGCGGCACGGGTTCGTGGAGTGTCCGCCGTTCGGGGAGTATCGGGAGGATCCGAACAGCGTGTTCATGACGGTGGTGCTCGGGACGGGTTAGCGGCGCGCTGGGGGCTACCTGCCCGACACGGCGACACTCCCCTCGGCACGCACCGGCGCCGCCTCGGCGAGCAGCCGCCGCACCCGCGGGATCACCTCGCGCCCGTACAGCTCGATGCTCCGGAGCAGCCGCTCGTGGCCGAGCGTGCCCGCGCTGTACTTGAAATCGAAGCGGGACGCGCCGAGGGCGCGCACCGTCGCGGCGATCTTGCGGGCGACCGTCTCCGGCGAGCCGACGTACAGCGAGCCCGCGGCGATCTCGCGCTCGAACTCGGCCTGGCTGGTCGGGCCCCACCCGCGCTCGGCGCCGATCCGGTTCCGCATGACCTCGTACGCCGGCCACAGCTCCTCGCGCGCCTGGGCGTCGGTGTCCGCAATGTGCCCCGGCGAGTGGACGCCGACCGGCAGAGGCGGATGCCCGAGCTGGGCGAGGGCCCGGTGGTAGAGGTCGACGTAGGTCGCGAAGCGGCGCGGGTCGCCGCCGATGATGGCGAGCGTCAGCGGGAAGCCGTAGCGCGCCGCGCGGACCACCGATTCCGGGCTGCCGCCGACGCCGACCCAGGTGCGGAGCGGCGGGCGCTCGACGGGAGGGTAGACGTGGACGCCGTCGAGCGGCGGGCGGACCGTGCCCTTCCACTTGGCTGGTTGGCCCGTGCGGTCGGCATCCCGGAGCGCCGCGAAGATCGCGAGCTTCTCCTCGAAGAGGACCTCGTAGTCGTCGAGCGAGTAGCCGAAGAGCGGGAACGATTCGGTGAACGAGCCGCGGCCGAGGATCACCTCGGCGCGGCCGCCGGAGACGGCGTCGAGCGTGCTGAAGCGCTGGTAGACGCGGATCGGGTCGTCGGAGCTGAG
>DAIPLK010000189.1:0-3926 GCA_036769285.1 Gemmatimonadales bacterium
TCGGCGGTGGCGAGCGGCATCCCGGCGAAGGCGGCGCAGACGTTGACCACGTCCTCCTGGTAGACCATGACGCCGAAGGTCTCCGCCAGGGTGTCGCGCAGCACCGGGTCGAGCGGCTCGTAGGGTGCGCCGTGCAGCCGCTCGAGGTAGACCCGGATGTAGCGGTTGGAGGCGGGGCGGATGATGCTGGTGTTGAGCACCAGCAGCTCGAAGCTGTCCGCGCGGCTCTTGGCGCAGAGCATCCGCGACGCGGGCGACTCGGTATAGAACACGCCCATGGTCTGTCCGGTGCGGAAGAGCGCCTTGGTGGGCTCGTCGTTCCCGGGGTCGCTGGAGGTATAGTCGATCCGGCGGCCGGTGTGGATGCGCACCGCCTCGATGGCGTCGCGGATGACGGCGAGCGAGCGGTTGCCGAGCAGGTCGATCTTGACCAGCCCCGCGTCCTCCGCGCCGTCCTTCTCGAACTGGATGACCGGCACCGCCAGATCGGGATGGCCGTCGAGCGTCTTCACCGCGCGCTCGATCGGCACGTAGTCGGTGAGCGCCGTGGGGACGATGACCACGCCGCCCGGATGGAGCGAGAGGTGGCGCGGCACGCCCACGAGCGGTGCCGCCAGCCGGGCAAGCTCCTGCCAGCTCGGCGGCAGGTCGAGGGCGCGGAAGTTGGGGTGGGTCGCGAGCAGCGTCTCGAGCGGCTCCTCCTCGTACCAGGGGATCCGGCGCGTCACCTCGCGGATCTCGCCGTTGGGGCGACCGTGCACCTTGGCCACTTCACGCAGCGCGCCGCGCAGGCGGAAGCAGTTGTGGTTGGCCACCATCGCTGCCTGGGGATGGGGGTAGCGCTGGAAAACGTAGGCGAGAACGTGATCGCGCTCGTCCCAGGGGAAGTCGAGGTCGATGTCGGGCGGATCCTTCCGCTCGGGGTTGAGGAACCGCTCGAACAGGAGCCCTGTACTGAACGGCTCGACGTGGGTGATGCCGAGGCAGTAGCTCACGATCGAGTTGGCCACCGAGCCGCGGCCGCAGTGCGTCGGCCCGTGCTCGACGATGTCCCGCACCACCAGGAAGTAGTCGGCGAACCCCTTCATGCCGATGATCCGCAGCTCGTGCTCGAGCCGGTCCCGCGTCACCGGCGCCACCGTGCCGTAGCGCCGCTCGGCGCCGGCGTAGGCCAGGGCACGGAGCTCCTGCATGGCGTCGTTCGAGTCGGCGAAGCGCGGCGCCACCACCCGGCCGACCGGGATGCGGTATGCGCAGCGCTCGGCGATCTCGGCGGCAGCGCTCAGCGCCTCGGGGCAGTCGGGGAAGAAGCGGGCGAGGTCGGTGGTGGGGCGGAGCCAGGCGTCGCGGGGGGAGACGAGCGCAGGGTCGAGCGCCGAGAGCGTGGTGTTGCCGTGGATGGCGCGGAGCAGCCGGTGGCGGCCCCAGTCCTCGGGGTGCGCCATGACGGCGGCGTTGGTGACGGCGGCGGGGAGTCCCAGGCGGCGGGCGGCGGCCAGGACCGCGTGGCGCTCCTTGCCGGGGCAGAGCTCGGCGTAGAGATCGCGCGGGCCGCTCAGGCGGAGGACGCGCTCGAGGAAGCGGGGGTCGCGGGAGAGGAGGACGAGGCCGTGGCGATCGGTGGCGAGGTGGGCGGAGAGTGAGAGCGAGTCACCCTGAGCAACGCGAAGGGGCCATGCGTCGGGGCATGCTCCCTTCACTTCGTTCAGGGTGACTCCTTGGCCGCCCCAATGAATCAGCGTCACGGCCCGGCAGAGCGCCGCCCAGCCGCGCTCGTCCATCGCCAGCGCGACGGTCTCCTCATGGTCCGTCACCAGGTGAGCACCGAGGATCGGGCGCACACCGGCGGACTCGCAGGCGTGCTGGAACTCGACGGCGCCGTAGACGCCGTTGGTGTCGGTGCAGGCGAGCGCGTTGAAGCCGCGCTCGGCTGCGGCGGCGGCGAGGGTCTCGGGGCTCGAGACGCCGATGCCGAAGGAGAAATGGGTGTGGACGTGGAGGTGGGGCACGCGGTTCGGCGGGCTGAGGTTCGGGATTTATTCGGTATGAACTCAATCTACCTCCGGCGAGGGGACCGTCAAGCGATGCGGAATGCGACGCCGTGAGCCCCAAGCCGCGACCAGCCACGCGGGCCCAGTCGGAAGGGCGGTCCGGCGAGCAACGGGAAAGTGTTCTGCCGCCGGACACTTACGGTTGCGTTTCAGGGCGCGACCCCTGCCATGGGCCGGACGCGGCGGTCCTTGCGGTAATTCCGGTGCAGCCATGATTCAACCTCTCCTCGCGCAGCTCGACGCCGTCCGACTCGGCGCCCACCAACGCGACCTCCGGCGTCGCGAGCAGGACGCGCTCGTCCGGCTGGGGCAGACGGTGGTGGGTGACGGAGGCGCCCGCGGCGGACGTCTCGCCGTGCTGGCGACGGAGGCGGCGGGGCTCCGAGGACGCCTGGATGCGCTGGCGGCGGAGCGGCGGACGACTCCCGCCGCGCGCCGAGCCGAACTGCAGCGCCGACGCGAGGGGCTCGAGCAGAAGCTCCACGAGCTGCACCTCACGGCCGGACGGTTGGCGATGGCGATGCCGGCGGTGGGCGGCGGGGGCGAAGTGCAGGCGATCCGGGAGGAGTTGGCAAGCACTGCGAGCGAGCGGGAGCGGCTCCACGGCGAAACTCGCCGCCACCTGGAGGAGATATGGGGACGGTGCCGCGCGTGGCTTGCGCCCCGCTCGCCGGCGATCGCGGGCATGGCCCTGGGCTGGTGGATCGCGAGCCGCTACACCGACGCGCATCTCAAGGAAATCATGAAGTCGCTCGGGCTCAGCCTCAAGCGCGGCGGCTCTCACCTCGTGAGCCTCCCCACCGACAAGCTGCTGATCGGCCACGGGCTGCCGCTCGTCGCGGCACTGGTGTGCGCGTACCTTGGGCACCGCGTCGCCCGGTGGGGCTACGCGGTCGCGGACGCCTATCGAGCCCGGTCGAGCAACCGGCTCAGCGGATCCCCTAGCTCCCTCGCCTAGTCCGCTTCGCGCAACCCCTCACTGCTGGCGCCACCCGCTCCCTCAGCCCGCTCCCGCCCCGCTCCCGCTCACCCGCATCCACGCCGGCCGCTGCGCGGCGACACGCGCGGACACCGGGCAGCTCTCGGCGTGCGCCCCCGGCAGGTAGCCCGTGCTCATCAGGAACTCACCCACGATCTCGCCGCCGGTGAAGCGGAAGGTGCGCTTGAAGAGCTTCACCCACTCGTCCCTGGAGCGGGGATGGTGCGCGTCGAGCCACCCGGCGAACGAGCCGTGCGACCCACGCAGCTCGAGGATCCGCCCCGCGTTGGCGATGGCCGCATCCACCTTGAGGCGGTTGCGCACGATGCCGGCATCGGCCAGCAGGCGCCGGCGGTCGCGGGCGCGGTACCCGGCCACGACCTCGGGATCGAAGCCGTCGTAGGCGCGGCGGAACGCCTCGCGCTTCTTGAGGATGGTGAGCCACGAAAGTCCGGCCTGGTTGATCTCGAGCACCAGACGCTCGAATAGCGCGGCGTCGTCCGCGAGCGGGAAGCCGTACTCCTCGTCGTGGTAGGGCCCGTGCCACTGGTGGCCGGGGGCGACGTCGCAATAGGGGTGGGCCATGGCTTCGTCTGGGCTTCGGATCTTGTTCGGTGGTTGGAAGAGAAGATCGGACCCGGCCAGGGAGCCGTCAAGAAAGGGGGGCGGCAAGAGACAGCTTGCGCGCCGAACACGATCGCATGAGACCACGTGGGTCCGGCGGAGTCTTTCGGCCCGGAATGCGGGGACGAGTTCCGACGACGCGTTATTGTTCATCCTTCCGCGTGGTCCGTGCCTTTGTGATGCCAGCCAGAGATCTCCATGCGCGCAGTGATCTACTCCGGAGCCGGCGGTCCCGAAGTCATCTCCATCGGCGAGGTGCCCAAGCCGGAGGT
>DAIPLK010000190.1:0-3925 GCA_036769285.1 Gemmatimonadales bacterium
CCTGGCCGAAGCCGACGTGCTCCGGAAGGCCGTGGGCAAGAAGGACGCGGAGCTGATCAAGAAGGAGCTGGGCAAGTTCTGCGAGCGGGCGATGGCGCTCGGCCACCCCAGGAAGATGGTCGACGAGCTCGCGGCGCAGATCGAGACCTTCGGCCGGTACGGGTTCAACAAGTCGCACTCGGTGGCCTACTCGGTCCTGTCCTACCAGACCGCGTGGCTCAAGGCTCACTACCCCGCCGAGTTCATGGCGGCCCTGCTGTCGTCGGAAATCGGCAACACCGACAAGGTGGTGCAATACATCAACGAAGCGCGCGAGCTCGACCTGGAGGTGCTGCCGCCCGACGTCAACGAATCGGGCTTCAAGTTTACCGTGGTCGGCGACCGGCGCATCCGCTTCGGTCTCGGCGCCATCCGGAACGTCGGCTGGGGCGCGATCGAGAGCATCATCGCCGCGCGGCAGGACGCGCCGTTCACCGCGCTGGCCGACTTCGTGGAGCGGATCGACCTCCGGCTCTGCAACAAGCGCGTGCTGGAGTCGCTGATCGTGGCGGGCGCTTGCGATGGGCTGGGCGGCCACCGGAAGCAGCTCTGCGAGGCGCTGGACCAGGTGCTGGGCGAGGCCCAGCTGCTGCAGCAGGAGAAGGAGGCGGGCCAGGCGTCGCTGTTCGGCGAAGCGACGACGCCTCGCCCCCGGGCCATCAGCCTGCCGGACATTCCGGCATGGACCGAGGCTGAGCGGCTGGTGAAGGAGAAGGAGGTGCTGGGGTTCTTCATCTCCGGCCACCCGCTCGAGCGGTTCCGGAGCGAGGTCGAGCTGTTCGGCACCCGCACCACCGCCACCCTCGGCGAGTGGAGCGAGCACCCAGTGACGGTGGCCGCGGTGGTGACCGGCGTGAAGCGGCAGATCTCGAAGAAGACCGGCAAGGAATACGCGCGGCTCGTGCTCGAGGACTTCCACGGCACCGCGGAGGCCATCGTCTTCCCCGACGCCTGGGCCAAGCTCAACGGGACGATCCTGCCGGACGCCGCCTTGCTGCTCACCGGCGGCTACAGCGACCGCGACCGGGGCGAGGATCACGCGCCGTTCATCGTGGAGTCGGCCCGGGCGCTCGACGAGCTCAAGCCGTCGGGCGCCGTGGCGCTGAGCCTGCGCTGGGGCGCGCCGGGAGCGCCGGAGCCCGCGTCACTCCGGGCGGCCGCGGCCCTCTGCTCGGCCCATCCGGGTCCCACGCCCCTGTATATTGAGTGGAGCGACGGGAACGGGGAGTCGGTGCGGCTCCGCTCCCGTCGCGTCCGCGTCGCGGCGGAGGAGGACCTCGTTCGGGCCCTGCGCGATCTCCTGGGCGCCGATTCCGTCCACTACATCAAGGCGGGTTGACCCCGATGGCCTCAGCCTACACGCTGGAGTTCGAGAAGCCGTTGCTCGAGCTGGAGCGGCAGATCGAGGACCTGAAGCGGATCGGCACCGAACAGCAGATCGACATCGACGGCGAGCTTGAGGGACTCCAGGGCAAGCTCGAATCGTTACGGGCGGAGATCTATCGAAATCTCACCCCGATCCAGCGTGTCATGGTCGCCCGCCACCCCCGCCGCCCCTACACCCTCGACTATCTCAGCACGATCTTCACCGACTTCATCGAGCTCCATGGCGACCGCCTCTACATGGACGACCCCGCGATTGTGGGCGGTTGGGCGCGCCTGGCCGGCAGCTCGGTGATGGTGATCGGGCACCAGAAGGGGCGCGACACCAAGGAAAACCTGAAGCGCAATTTCGGCATGCCCCACCCCGAAGGGTACCGGAAGGCGCTGCGGCTCATGAAGCTCGCAGCCAAGTTCAACGCACCGCTCATCACACTGATCGACACGCCGGGCGCCTATCCCGGGCTCGGTGCCGAGGAGCGCGGCCAGTCCGAGGCGCTGGCGCGAAACATCCTCGAGATGTCGGCGCTCGCGACGCCCGCCGTGGCCGTGGTCATCGGCGAGGGCGGCTCCGGCGGCGCCCTCGCGCTCGGCGTGGCCGACCGGATCCTCATGCTCGAGAACTCCGTCTACTCGGTCATCTCGCCCGAGGGATGCGCGGCCATCCTGTGGAAAGACGCCAGCCAGCGCGAGCGGGCCGCCGAGGCGCTCAAGCTCACGGCGGACGACCTGGTCAGACTGAAGATCATCGACGAGATCGTGAAGGAGCCGCTGGGCGGGGCGCACCTCGATCCCGACGCCACCGGCGAGACGCTGCGCGAAGCGCTCATCCGCCACGTCACCGAGCTCCGGAAGATCCGCCCCGAGAAGCTGGTTCGCCGCCGCGCGGAGAAATACGGCGCCATGGGCGCCTATTCCGAGGCCTGATTGGGCCAGACCATCGAGGTCCGGTTCAAGGGCACCCGCAAGGCCCACTTCCTGTGGGAGGAGGCGGACGCGCCGCTCCGCGTCGGCGAGGCCGTGCTGGTCGAGGTGGAGCGCGGCCGCGACCTGGGCGTGGTGACCGCGATCGGCGACGTGGCCGCCAAGAAGTGTGGCGGGGGCTGCACGGGCTGCGAGGTGGGCGGCGAGCCCGAGGCAGCGGATCCCCCGCCGCCCAAGCCCGTGGTCCGCCGCGCCACCCGGGACGACCTCCGCGCCCACGGCGACAACCGGCGGTCCGAGGAAGACGCCAGGCGCAAGGTCATCGAGCGGGTCCGCACGCACCTGCTGACCATGAAGGTGAGCGACACCGAGTGGCAGTGGGACCGCAACAAGCTCACCATCTATTTCACGGCCGAGAAGCGAGTGGACTTCCGCGCGCTGGTCCGCGACCTCGCCTCCCTCTTCCACACCCGAATCGAGCTGCGGCAGATCGGTGTCCGCGACGAGGCTGCCCGTCTGTCGGGGGTGGGCCGCTGCGGCCGCGAGTACTGCTGCTCCTCGTGGCTCAAGGAGCTCTCGCCGGTCAACCTCGGGCTGGCCAAGGACCAGCACCTCTCACTCAACCCGACCCAGATCTCCGGCGGTTGCGGCCGCCTGCTCTGCTGCCTCAAGTACGAGCACGAGTTCTACGTCACGGCCCGGCGCCGCTTCCCCAAGGAGGGCAAGCTGGTGACGGCGTCGCGCGGGGCCGAGCGGGTCATCGCGGTCGACATCTTCCGCGAGCGGGTCTTCCTCCGGAGCGAGGAGCACGGCTCGAGGATCATCCCGCTGGTGCAGCTGCGGGAGGAGGTCGAGGCGCTGGGCGAAGTGCTCCTGACGGCCGAATCGCGGAATCGGCGCGCCGCGGTGGCCGAGTCGCCGACCGCGGCGGCAGTCGAGGACGGGCCGGCGGTCCTGGACGAGCTGCCCATCAACGTCGGCGCGGGCGAGCTGGCGGCGACTACGCCCGCCCCGACGCCGCGCAGCGGACCTCAGCGACGCCGGCGGCGGCGCCACCGCGGTGGCGGCCCTGGCGGGACCGGAGGCGGGGCGATCGGCGGACCGGGGGATGGCGGCCCCGATTAGATTCCTGGCAGTGTGCTGGTAGTCCCGTCATCCCGAGCGCAGCGAGGGACCTTCTCAGCCGAAGTTCGAACTCGGCCAGACAAGGTCCCTCGCTGTGCTCGGGATGACGGCTATGCCGCGCTTCGCCGAGGGAACCCAAGGAGTCCGCGTGCCGAAGTTCTATCTCACCACCGCCATCGACTATTCCAACGGCGACCCCCATCTCGGCCATGCGCTCGAGAAGGTGGGCGCCGACTGCATCGCGCGCTACCGGCGGCTCAGGGGTGACGACGTCCATTTCCTCATGGGCATGGACGAGCACTCGCAAGCGGTGATCCAGGCGGCCGAGCAGAACGGGCTCTCGCCGCAGGCGTGGGTCGACCGGATGGCCACGACCTTCGAGACCTACTGGCGGCGGCTCGAGTGCAGCAACGACGACTGGATCCGGACCACAGAGCCCAGGCACCACCGCACGGTC
>DAIPLK010000191.1:0-3907 GCA_036769285.1 Gemmatimonadales bacterium
GAACGCATCACACTCTCCGAGCGGCGGGTCTTGAAGAAGTCGATGGCCCAGAGCGCCCGATGCCAGTCGGCGAAGAGCGTCTCCAGCTGGTCCGACGTGGCCGGGGCGGCCTCCCGGCGCGGCGGCTTGAGCGGCAGCGCCTCCCCGCCCCGGGCGTTCCACGCCTCGTACGCCATGATCGCCACCGCCTGCGCCAGATTGAGCGATGGATGGCGCGGATCAGTGGCGATGGTGACCACGGTGCGGCACAGATCGAGCTCGGCGTTCGTGAGCCCGCTGTCCTCGCGGCCCGCCACGATGGCGACGGGGCCGTCAGCGAGGTCCCGGACCAGCTCCGCCGCTGCCTCGCGCGCCCGCAACGTGCGCCGCTTGGCCGCGCGCTCGCGGCCAGTCAGCACGAACGTGGACACGCAGTCGGCGAGCGCCGTCTCAAGCGAGGGCAGGATTTCGATCCGCGCCACGAAGTCCGCCGTGCCGTGCGCGATGCCCTCGATCCGCCAGGGATCGAACACCTCGGGCTCCACGAGCCGCATCCGCTCGATCCCGAAGTTCTTCGCGATGCGCACGGCGCTCGCGATGTTGACGATGTCCTGGGGGTTGACCAGAACAAGGACGGGCGACGGGCGCCCCGCGTCATCCTTCGGCGAGGAAGGAAACGTCATACCGCTTCGCCTTGAGCGCCGCGGCGAACCCGGCCTTCTCGACGGCCTTCATGTAGGCTTCCTTCGGCTCGATCTGTTTCGTGTCCACCAGCTCCATCAGGGCGTCGTTCAGGGTGACCATCCCGGCTTTCCGGTTGGTCTGCATGACCGAGGGGATCTGGAACGTCTTGCCCTCGCGGATCAGGTTGGCCACCGCGGGCATCGAGAGCAGGATCTCCCGCGCCGCCACGAGTCCACCACCGATCTTCTTGCAGAGTGTCTGGGCAATGACCCCCCGCAGCGACTCCGACAGCATCACCCGGACCTGCGCCTGGCGGTCGGCCGGGAACTGATCGATGATCCGGTCGATCGTGGACGCGGCGGTCGTGGTGTGGAGCGTACCGAAGACCAGATGGCCGGTCTCGGCCGTCTCGATGGCGATGGACACGGTCTCCAGATCGCGCATCTCGCCGACCAGGATGATGTCGGGATCCTCGCGCAGCGCCGCCCGGAGCGCGCCCTTGAACGAACTGGTATGAACACCCACCTGCCGCTGAGTCACCAAGCAGCTCTTGCTCTCGTGCACGAACTCGATCGGGTCCTCGATCGTGATGATGTGATCGGTGCGGGTGCGGTTGATCAGATCCACCAGCGCCGCGAGCGTGGTGCTCTTGCCCGAGCCGGTCGGCCCCGTCACCACAACCAGTCCCTTGGTGAGGTAGCAGAGGTTCTGCACCTCCCGGCTCAGCCCCATCTCGTCGGCGGTGCGCAGCCGCGTGGGGATGACCCGGAAGACCGCCATCGGGCCGTGCCGGTCGCGGCCGGCGTTGCAGCGGAACCGCGCCAGGCCCTCGATCTCGTAGGCCCAGTCGGTGTCGCCCGTCTCGCGGTACTCGGTCAACTCCCGTGGCGTCATGATCCCGGCCAGCATCAGCTCGAGCCGCTCCGCGGGCAGCCTGGCATGCTCCAGGCGCACGAGCTCGCCGTTCCGACGCAGGAAGGGCGGCTCGCCGGTGCGGAGATGGAGGTCGGAGGCGCCGGCCTCGACCAGTAGACGAAACAGCTCCGCCATCGCCGCGCGGGCCTCGGTGAGATCGGCGGCACCCCGCGCGGGCGCCCCCGCCACCGTGGCGCGCACTTCGACGACCGGACCACCGGCACCCGGATTGAACGCCACGGTCACCTCCCCGCTCGGCGACCGGTAGGGAAAGCTCAGCGCCTCGGCCCCGCCCAGCCTGGGCGCCGTCTCGGCATCGGCCACCTCCCGGACCAGGCCGAGGATCTGGACGTCGGTCAGCGGGTCGCGGGTGAGCGCCCGGCTGGCGCCGTTCGCCACCAGCGTGGCCGGCTTGCCAGCAGCGAGCTGCAGCGCGTCCGCTCGCTGCTCGTACATGGCTTGGATCAGGCGATCGAGCCGGGCCACAGGCACTCTCAGTCGAGGGGACGCGCGAGACGCACGCGCGACTTGTTGATGAGCCAGTCCACCTCGTCATTGCCGAGGGCGAAGAAGATGCCGTCGCCGTTGAGGTAGTCGAGCGAGCGGCGGCGCGACGGCGGCAGCTCGACCACGGCCCTGCCGCGGTACTCGGCGCCGCCCTGCACCACGACCTCCAGCTCGATCAGCTTGGCCGCCGACACCCGGTCGGGGTCCGCCATCGGCGCCTGATGGTGGCACGACACCACGACCACCTGCTCCTTGGGAACGAACGTGACGCCGTCGGCCAACGTGAGCGCGAAGAAGGTGTCCGCACGATTCAGCATCTCGAGCGGCGTCTCGGGACCCGGCGGATATGCGGGGCGGGCGAACAGGTGGAGATCGCCCGCGAGCACGATTCCTTCGGCCAGCACGACCTCGGCGGGCACCTTGGTGGTGATTCCCCAGTCGCTCATGCGCTCTGTCCGTGCGAGTGGACGGAAACTGAGGACACCCAAGCACGGCGGCAAGTGCTCATCAGCCACGGATCTCCACACCCGCCCGCCGCTCGGTGAGGCGGATCGGGTCCAGGTAGTCGGCCGCCTCCCCCAGCTCGGCGCGCGCGGCGCCCAGCAGCGCGTGGGTCAGCTCGAGCAGGGGGCCCGGGACCCCGGTCTGCGCGAGGAGATCGGCGGCGATCCCCACGTCCTTGTCGAGCAGCGCCAGGCGGAAGGTGCGCGGCCACGCCCCGGTGAGAACCCGCTCCGGCACGAGCACTTCGCTCACGAACGAGCGGCCGCTCGACGCGTTGAGCACGTCGACGGCGGTCCGAGGCGCTACTCCCGCCTTCACCAGCGCGGCGAGACCTTCGCCGACGGCCAGGATGTTCGCCGCGAGGAGCGCGTTGTTCACCGCCTTGAGCGCGTCACCTGCACCGACCGGGCCGACATGCTCGATCCGCTTGCCGAACGCGGCCAGCACCGGCCGGGCACGAGCGAAGGTCTCGGCGTCGGCCCCCACCATGACGGTGAGCGTCCCCGTCTCGGCGCCGTTGGTCCCGCCGCTCACCGGCGCGTCGGCGAAGGCGACGCCCCGGTCCGCCAGCCGGGCGGCAATACGGCGAGACGTCGCCGGGTCGCCCGACGTGCAGTCCAGGAACAGCACACCCGGCCGAAGCCCCGCCAGGAGACCGTCCGGACCGTCGAGCAGCGAGGCGACGTCGGCGGAGGTGCTGAGGCAGGTGATGACGACGTCCGCCGCCGCGGCCTCGCGCGGCGTGGCGGCCGCGCTTGCCCCGTGCCGCGTGGCGAACTCCGTCGCGCGCGCGGCGGTGCGGTTCCAGACCGTGAGCGGCCCCCGCCGCGCCAGGTGCGCGGCCATCGGGGCCCCGATGGCCCCGAGGCCGAGGAAGCCGACGTGCATCGGACGACGAATCCTTTCCGAAGCGGGCGATGTGCGAGAATGGACGTAAGCTAGCGAGAGCAGGACGGGATAGTACTGCCGGCAGGCGCCCAAACGAAAGCGGCGGCCCCTCGGGGCCGCCGCTCGTCGCGCGCTCGGGCCGGTGCTACTGGGGACTGGGCAGCGTACTCCCGGTGACGGCGCGATAGCTGTTGAGACGGCCGTTGCCGAACGTCTGATCGTAGCCGCTCGCACCGAGGTCGTCAGTCATGCCGAGCAGCCGGGACCGGAGCGCCGATCCCCTCAGACCGAGTTTCGACGCCACGATCGCGGCCGTGCCCGTCACCTGCGGGGCCGCCATCGAGGTGCCCTGGAGCCACCGGTACCCGCCGCCGAGGTACGCGCTGTAGATGCAGCCTTCGGGCGTGGTGTTCGAGTAGCAGTTGCCGCC
>DAIPLK010000006.1:0-29773 GCA_036769285.1 Gemmatimonadales bacterium
GGCCCTGAACCGCCCTGCTATCCGATTAGATTGCAACACGATGAGCGCACGCCCCGATCCGGCCGCCCAGCCGCCCACCACGCTTCTGGACCGCACTCCCGCCCATGCCCGCGACATCTTGGCGGGATGGGTGGCGAGCCGCCGCCTGCCCGCCTATCGGGGGAGCCAACTGCTCCGCCGCCTCTGGCAGGCGCCCGTGGCATCATGGGAAGCCGCGACCGAGCTGCCATTGGCGCTCCGGGGGGAGCTGGAGGCGGCGTTCCCGTTGCCCCGCCTCACCGCCGAGGTCGAACAGCTCTCGGCCGACGGGACGCGGAAGTACCTCTGGCGGTTGGCCGACGGCGAGGCGATCGAGTCGGTGCTCATTCCATCGGGCGCCCGCCGGACTCTATGCATTTCCTCCCAGGCCGGCTGCGCGCTTGGGTGCTCCTTCTGTGCCACCGGCCGCATGGGGTACCGCCGGAATCTCACGCCGTTCGAGATCGCCGGTCAGGCGCGCGAGATCGTGCTCCGGAATCCGGCCGATCGGCCCACCAATATCGTGTTCATGGGCATGGGCGAGCCGCTGCTGAACTGGCCGGCGGTGGACGTCGCGCTGACGATCCTGAACTCGCCGGACGGCCTGGGGATCGGCGCGCGCCACATCACCGTCTCGACGGTCGGCATCCTGCCCGGCATGGAAGCGCTCGCGCGCCGACCCGAACAATTCCGGCTGGCGATCTCGCTGCACGCCCCCACATCCGCCCAGCGCTTGGGGATCATGCCGATCGAGAAGAAATACGGCCTCGAGGCGGTGCTGAAGGCCGCGGCGGTGTTCCGCAAGCGGGTGACTTTCGAGTACGTGATGATCGGTGGCGTCAACGACCGTGACGCCGACGCCGACCGGCTCGCCAAGCTCGCCCGGCGGGTCGGGGCGCTGGTCAACATCCTGCCCCTCCATCCTGGCGGCGCGCCCAGCCTCACCCCGACGCCGGCCGACCGGATCCGCGCCTTCGCCGCCAGGCTCCGGAACCAGGGGATCGAGGCCACGGTTCGACGGAGTCGCGGACTCGATATCGACGCGGCGTGCGGGCAGCTGCGGGTGGTCACGGAGCGGAATGTCGGGGGCGGAGCGCCGCTGGGAGTCACCCTGAGCGAAGCGAAGGGGGCATGACCCGAATCATGCCCCCTTCGCTTCGCTCAGGGTGACTCGCTCGAACGCACTGGTCCTGCCCTTCGACCACTTCTCCGGCCACTCCGTCTTCTCCGCCCCTCACCCCGTCGCCCCGAACCCCGTCGCGATACAGTTGATCGACATGAGCAGCGCCGACAGCAGCTCCTCCTGCGACTTGTCGCTGCCGGATTCGCGGAAGCGCCGCAGGAGCTCGATCTGCTGCCGCGAGATCTGGTTCATGATGGGCAGCCGCCGCGCGAGCTTCCGGCGGAATCGCGGAAAGCGCTCGGCCAGCTCGGCGGCCCCACTGATGCGGAGCACTGCCTCGACCGTGCGGTGGTACTCCTCCTCGACCATCGGGAAGATCGCGTCGCGCACTCTCGCGTCGGGCACCAGGTCCGCGTACTCCCGTGCCATCTCGAGATCGACGTAGGACAGGGTCTTCTCCACCTCGTCCACGATCAGCCGGAAGAGCCGGGAGTCGTTGAACATCCGCTGAATCAGCGCCGTTCCCCGCTGGCCCCGCACCTGGAGGAAGGTGAGGACGCCGCTCCCCACACCGTACCAGCCGGGGACGAAATGACGGTTCTGGGACCAGGCGAACACCCAGGGGATGGCGCGCAGATCGCTCAGCGAGCGCGCGCCGAACCGCCGCGCCGGCCGGGAGCCCAGGTTGAGCAAGGAGATTTCCTCGAGCGGGCTCGCCACCTGGTAATAGGACAGGAGGTCGGGGTGGTCCACGAGTCGGCGGTAGGACGCCTGGGCCGCGCCGCTCAGCGCCTCCATCGCCTCGTCGAACTCGGCCGTTGGGACCAGCGCCTCCTCCCGCTCCGACTTGAGCGTGTGCTCGACCACGCTCGCGGCGAGCAACTCGATCTGGTACTGCGCCGTACCCCTGTTCGCGTACTTGAACGACACCACTTCACCTTGCTCCGTGATGCGCATCCGTCCCCGGATCGAGCCCGCGGGCTGCGCGGCGATGGCCCGCCCGGTCGGCGCCCCGCCGCGGCTCACCGACCCGCCGCGCCCGTGGAAGAAGGCGATCGGCACGCCGGTCTCCTTCCCCACTCGGGTGAGCTTGATCTGCGCCTTGTACAGCTCCCAGTTGGAGGTCAGGAACCCGCCGTCCTTGTTCGAGTCCGAATACCCGATCATCACTTCCTGCACGCCGCCCTGCGCGCGGACGCTGCGCTTGACGAGTGGCACGCCGAGCAGTTCGCGCATGATGCCGGGAGCGCGCTGCAGGTCGTCGATCGTCTCGAACAAAGGGACGATGGGCAGCGTGCAGCTCTCGACGCCTGCCAGGTCGGCGAACAGGCCACCCGCCTTGGCGAGAAGGTAGGCGCCCAGGACGTCGCTCACGCTCCGGGTCATGCTCAGCACGAACGTGCCGAACGCCTCGCGGTCGATCTCCTCGCGCAGGCGCCGCACGAGCTGGAACATGCCGAGCGTCTCGGCGGTCTCGCCCGGCAGCTCCGGAGGCGTGGCGCCGGGCGGAAGGGGCCGCGCCAGCTCCGCGGCCACCCAGGCGCGCCACGCGTCCGAGGCGGGCTCGGGCGGGTCGGCGCCGCCGCCGGCGGCGCGCCACAGATCCTGCAGGGCGGCGTTCAGCTTGGTGGTGTTCTCCCGGACGTCGAGGCGCACGGTGCTGAACCGGAACGATTCCACCTCACGCCGCACCGGCCGCACGACCGCGGTCGCGATCTCCCGCCGCCCTGCCTGCATCAGCTCGTCTTCGATCAGCTTGAGGTCGGCGAGCAGCGCGTCCGCCGAGGCGTAGCCCGCGGGATGCGGTCGGGTGTCGCCCCGCTCGGTCCGCTCGAGCATCACCGCGATCCGCCCCAGCATGCAGCCGAGATACTGACGGAACACCTCGCCGGGGTTCCGCGTCGCGATCTCCTCGGCCCGACCGGTGGCGGCCAGCTCACGGTCGAGCGCCGCCCTGAACCGGTCGGAGAGGGGCACGGCCTTCTCGGTGATGCTGAGCGCACGGACCAGCTCGTCGATGCGCCGCCGGTAGCGGCGGAGCGCCGTGAGCCGGTTCTCGACCAGCGTGCTCTGGGTGACCTCGTTGGTGACGAAGGGATTCCCGTCGCGGTCGCCTCCGATCCAGGAGCCGAATTGGAAGAACGGCGGGACCACCCACTGTTCGCCGGGATAGTACTGCGCGAGCACACGCTCGAGCTTCTCGAGCAGGTCGGGTACCGCCTCGAACAGCGTCTCGTTGAAGAAGTGGAGCCCCCAGAACACCTCCTGGGGCACGGTCGGCTTCTGCAGGCGGAGCTCGCCGGTGAGCCAGAGCAGCTCGATCTCGTTACGCAGCCCGTTGATGAGCCCCTGTCGCTCGCGCGGCGTCCATCGCGGCGACTCGAGGTCCACCAGACGGCGGTAGATGCGCCGGTGCTTCTCGAGCACCGTGACCCGCTTGGCCTCGGTGGGATGGGCGGTGATGACGGGGCGCACGCGGAGGTGTTCCAGCAGGGCCCGAACCTCCGCGGCCGGCAGCTTGGCCCCTGCCGCCCCGGCGAACACCTGGGCGAAGGTGCCGCGGAGCTGCTCGTGGCCGCGCTCCGCCTCGATCTGCCGGCGCCGCCGCATCGCCGCGTTCTGCTCGGCGATGCTGAGCAGCTGAAACCAGATTCCCTGCACCTGGAGCGTCCGCGCGAGCAGCTCGGCGCTCAACTCACCCGCGGGGCGCTCGCCGCGGAGCACTGGCTCGACCTCGGGGGCGCGCTGCCGAAGGAGCTGCAGCATCAGCTCGCTCAGTAGCTCCACGACCTCGTTGGCATAGTGGGCTGCGCTCGCCGCGACCGGGTCGGGAGACTCGGGCAGCTCGGTCGCCGCGAACGGCTCCAGCGCCACGTGGCTCACACCACGCGGTCCCGCAGCGGCTTGCCGCTGAAGAAGAGGGTCAGATTCTCGAACGCGCGCATGCCCATGGCCACGCGGGTCTCCCGCGTCGCGCTGCCGAGGTGCGGCAGCAACACGACGTTCTCCATGGTGAGCAGGGCGGGCGTCACCTGGGGCTCCTTCTCGAACACGTCCAGCCCCGCGCCCGCGATCCGCTGGGTCTGCAGCGCCTCCACCAGCGCCGCCTCATCCACCACATCGCCGCGCGCGGTATTGACGAGAAAGGCGTCCGGGCGCATGAGGGCAAATCGGTCCCGGTTCATCAGGTGCCGCGTTTCCGGCATCGCGGGACAGTGCAGCGACACGAAGTCCGCCTCGCGCAGCACCGCCTCGAGGCTCCCGCGCTGCTCGGCGCCGAGCGCCGCGGCCACCTCGGGCGGCGGCGGATACGGATCGTGGAAGATGACCTTCATCCCGAACCCGCGGTGCGCCCGCTGCGCCACCGCCCGCGCGATCCGCCCCATCCCGATCAGGCCGAGGGTCTTGCCGGTGACGTGGGTGCCGAGCATGTGCGTCGGCCGCCAGCCGGTCCACTCACCGGCGCGGAGCTGGCGCTCGCCCTCGCCCGCCCGGCGGGCCAGCATGAGGAGCAGCGTGATCGCAAGATCGGCCGTCGCGTCGGTGAGCACGTCCGGCGTGTTGGAGACGGCGATCCCGCGCGCCTTTGCCGTCTCGATGTCGATGTTGTTGAAGCCCACGCCGAAGTTCGCGACCAGCCGGGCCCGCCTCGGCTCGACCGAGAGCACGTCGGCCGTCACCTTGTCGGTCACGGTGGTGAGCAGCGCGTCGGCCGACTGCAGCGCCAGGCGCAGGCCGTCCGCCGTGAGCGGCCGGTCGTCCGGGTTGAGCCGGGCGTCGAACTCCCGCACGAGCGCCTCGTGTACCGGCTCGGGGAGCCGGCGGGTGACAACCACGACGGGCCGCCCGCTCACGTCGCGACCGCCACGCGCTTCGACAGTCCGCCAAGCACCCTCGCCGCCGTGGCGCCCAGATCGGCCGGACTCGGCACGACGGTGAGTCCCGCCTCCTTCATGATCTCGACCTTCTCGGCCGCGCTCTCGCCGAAGGCGCGGATGATGGCGCCGGCGTGGCCCATCCGACGCCCCTTCGGCGCCGTGAGGCCCGCGACGTACCCGATCACCGGCTTCTTCATGTTCTTCTTGGCGAAGAGCGCCGCCTCGGCCTCCTGCGGGCCCCCGATCTCGCCGATCATCATGACGGCCTCGGTCTCGGGGTCTTCTTCGAAGAGCTTGAGGACGTCCACGAAGGAGCTGCCGTTGATCGGGTCGCCGCCGATCCCGACGCTGGTCGTGATCCCGATGCCGAGCGCCTTCATTTGCGATGCGGCCTCGTAGCCGAGCGTCCCCGAGCGGGTCACCAGCCCTACCGTCCCCCGCTGGTAGATGTGTCCCGGCATGATGCCGAGCATCGCCTTGCCGGGGCTGATGATGCCGGCGCAGTTCGGCCCTACGAGTGTCGAGCGCCTCTCCTTGGGATACCGCCACAGGTAGCGCTTGACCATCATCATGTCCTGTGCGGGGATCCCGTCGGTGATGGCGCAGATGAGCCGGATGCCGGCATCGGCCGCCTCCATGATCGAGTCGGCGCAGAACGCGGCCGGCACGAAGATGATGCTCGCTTCCGCACCCGCCTGCTTCACCGCCTCCTTGACCGTGTTGAACACCGGCCGGTCGAGATGCCGCTTGCCGCCCTTCCCGGGCGTGACCCCGCCCACGAGGTTGGTGCCATAGGCGATCATCTCCTTGCCATGGAACGTGCCCTTGTCCCCGGTGAAGCCCTGGATGATGACGCGCGTCCGTTCGTCAATCATGATGCTCATGGCTTTCCATTCCCCTTGCTGCCCGAGGCCTTGAGGACGGCCACGACCTTTTCGGCCGCCTCGGTGAGGGTGTCAGCGGTCACGAGCTCGAGCCCGCTCTCCTGCAGGATCTTCCGGCCTTCCTCCACGTTCGTGCCGGCGAGCCGCACCACCAGCGGCACGGTGGGCTTGAGCTCGCGCACCGCGGTCACCACGCCCTGGGCCACCCAGTCGCACCGGTTGATGCCGGCGAAGATGTTGACCAGGATCGCCCTGACCTTGGGATCGGCGAGCACGAGGCGGAAGGCGTTGCACACCTTCTCGGGCGAGGCGCCGCCGCCCACGTCGAGGAAGTTGGCCGGCGAGCTGCCGGCGTGCTGGATGAGGTCCATGGTGCCCATCGCGAGCCCGGCGCCGTTCACGATGCAGCCGATCTCGCCGTCCAGCGCCACGTAGTTGATCCCGTACTCTGCCGCCTGCGACTCGCGCGGGTCCTCCTCGGCGTAGTCCCGGAGCTCGCTGACGTTGGGCCGCCGGAAGAGGGCGTTGTCGTCGAAGGTCATCTTGCAGTCGAGCGCCAGCAGCTGGCCGTCCGAGGTGGCCACCAGGGGGTTGATCTCCACCATGGTCGCGTCGAGGTCGCGGAAGGCGCGGTAGCAGCCGAGCAGCGCGGTGACGGCGCGGGTCACCTGCGCCGCGTCCAGCCCGAGCGCGAAGGCGATCTCCCGGGCCTGGAACGACGTGAGCCCCACCGCAGGCTCGACCACGGAGCGGATGATCGCCTCGGGCGAGCGTTCGGCGATCTCCTCGATCTCCATGCCGCCCTGAGCCGATGCCACGATCATGACGCGCTCGCTCTTCCGGTCCAGCACGAAGCCGAGATAGATCTCCCGCTCGATCGGCACCGCCGCCTCGATGTAGAGCCGGTGCACCGTGCGGCCCTCGGGCCCGGTCTGATGGGTGACCAGGCGCTTGCCCAGCAGCGCCTTGGCCGCCTGGCGCACTTCGTCCTCGTTGGAGCAGAGCTTGATCCCGCCCGCCTTGCCACGCGCGCCCGAGTGGATCTGCGCCTTCACGGCCCAGCGGGCCCCGCCGATCTCCGATGCACGATAGACGGCCTGCTCGGGACTGTACGCCACCCCGCCCCGCGGAATCGCGACGCCAAAGCCGGCCAGTAATTCCTTCGCCTGGTATTCGTGGATGTCCACGCTCGTCCTCCCTGGACCTCGTGAAAACTCCGCTCGAGTCAGCCGGCGCGGAGCGAGGGCGTCCTGCCCGGAAGCATGCCCCCTTCGCTCCGCTCAGGGCGACTCCGACTCATTACCGCGCGGCCACTGTCTTCCGCCCACCCTGCGCCTCGATCGCCTTCGCCATGTCCACCACGTTCTGGGCCATGCGCGCCGAGGCCGCGTCGATCATGCGCCCGTCGAGCTGGGCCGCGCCGCGCCCCTCGCGGGCCGCCTCGTCGAGCGCCACGAGGATCCGCCGGGCCCGGTCCACCTCGGCCGGCGGCGGGCTGAATACCTCGTTGGCGAGGGCGATCTGCGATGGGTGGATCGCCCACTTGCCCTCGATGCCGAGCGCGGCGCCGCGCTTGGCGGCGAGCCGGTACCCGTCCGGATCCTTGAAGTCGCCGAACGGCCCGTCGATCGGCCGGAGCCCGTAGGCCCGGCAGGCGACGATCATCCGCGAGAGCGCCGCGTGCCACTGGTCGCCCGGGTAGTCGGGGTTGAGCCCGCCGATCACCACTGTGCGGGCCCGGCAGCTCGCCGCGTAGTCCGCCACCCCGAAATGCATTGCCTCGAGCCGCCGGCTCGATTGCGCGATGGCCTCCACGTTGGCCATGCCGAGCGCTGTCTCGATCAAGACATCGATCCCGATGCGATGCGGGATTCCCTTTGCCTGCTCGATCTGGGTGACCAGCGCATCTACCAGGTACACATCCGCCGGCACGCCCACCTTGGGGATGAGGATGGTGTCCAGGCGGTGGCCCGCCTGCTCCACCACGTCCACCACGTCCCGGTACATGTAGTGGGTGTCGATGCCGTTGATTCGCACGCAGATCGTCTTGCCGCGCTCGCGCCAGTCGTGCTCGAGCAACGCCTGAATCACGTTCTTCCGCGCCTGCTCCTTGTCGCCGGGAGCGACGGCGTCCTCGAGGTCGAGGAAGATGTAGTCGGCCTCGCCCTCGAGCGCCTTGCCGAACATGCCGGGATTGGAGCCCGGCACCGCCAGCTCGCTGCGCTGCAGCCGCTGGCGGGCGGGCTCGTAACGCGTATGGCTCATCGGCCGGCGCCGGCGGTCGCCTTCGCCTTGGCCGCCGGGGCGGCGGGCTGCGCGTCCGGCGCGCGCGGCGGCAGCTCGCGTTTCTCGAGCGGCTTGGCCGTGCCGCGCCAGTACTCCTCGGCGGCGCCGACGCCACTGCCGGGGGTGATCTTGATCCCCACGTCGCGCATGGCCATTTCGGCCCCGGCAATGCCACCCAGCAGCATGCACTCGTTCAGGTCGCCGAGGTGGCCGATCCGGAACAGCCGTCCAGCCATCCGCGCCAGCCCGGCGCCGAGCGCCAGGTTGTAGCGGCGGTACGCGACGTCGATCACCTCGGCGCCGTTGAAGCCCGACGGCACCATGATGGCGCTCACGGTGTCGGAATGCCAGCGCGGCTCTCGCGCGCAGAGCTCGAGCCCCCACGCCTTGATCGCGGCACGGGTTCCTTCGGCTAGGCGGTGATGGCGCGCGAAGACGTTCTCCAAGCCCTCTTCGAACAGCATCGCCAGCGACTCGCGCAGGCCGTACAGCATCGGCAGCGCGGGCGTGTACGGAAAGTAGCCCGTCGCATTGGCCTTCTTCATGTCGCCGAAGTCGAAGAACACGCGGGGCAGCTTGGCCTTGTCGTACTGCGCCGCGGCCTTGGGGCTCACCGCCACGATGCCGAGGCCGGCCGGGAGCATGAGTCCCTTCTGCGAGCCCGTCACGGCGCAGTCCACGCCCCACTCGTCCATGCGGAAATCGATGCTGCCGATGGAGCTCACGCCGTCCACCATGAGCAGCGCCGGATGCTTGGTGTCGTTGAGCGCCTTCCGCATCCCTGCCACGTCGCTCGTGACCCCCGTGGCGGTCTCGTTGTGGGTGAACAGCACCGCCTTGATCTCGTGCCCCTTGTCGGCCGCGAGCGCCTCGTGGTAGCGCTCGATCGGGGCGCCCTCGCCCCACTCGGCGTCGAGGATGTCCACCCGGAGGCCGAGCCGCTGGGCCATGTCGATCCAGAGATGACTGAACATGCCGAAGCGCGCGGCGAGGACCCGGTCACCGGGGCTCAGCGTGTTCGCGAGCGAGGCCTCCCAGGCGCCGGTCCCGCTCGCCGGGAAGACATAGGGTTGACCCGTGGTCGTCTTGAAGATCTGCTTCAGGTCCTCGAGCACCGGGGCCGCCAGCGAGGGGAAGCTCGACGACCGATGGTCCTCCATCGCGACGTGCATGGCGCGGAGGATACGGTCGGGCGTGTTCGTGGGACCCGGAACGAAGAGAAAGTTGCGGCCGGCCATGCGCGGACCCTCTGGGGTGAAAGAAAGAACGTGGGCCGAGGCGAGACGCCTCCGCCGGATCTGACTACATTAGCAGGCGCCGCCTGCTGAATAGTTATGCGTCAGCCCATGTATACCACTTTGTGCTTTTTTTCACAAGGCTCGTGTCTTGACCCTGTCCCCCACTGATCCCCATTCCGTCTTCCGCAGCCGGGAGCTCCTCACCGAGCTCTATTCTGTTGCCACTGCAGCGGTTGACCCAGCTCCAGCGCTGGCCGTCCGACTCGAGAACTTGGGACCGCAGGATCGCGGGCCTGGCCGCCGGCGCTGGCTGCTCGCCCTCGGCAAGGCGGCCACCCCCATGGTCCGGGCCGCGGTCGAAACGCTCGCCCGCTGGGGACTCGAGCCCGCAGGGGGCCTGGTAGTTTCCCCGGCTCTTCATGCGGCCCCGCACCCGAGGATCCGCGTGGTGGCCGGCGACCATCCCGAGCCAGGACCGGGATCGCTGGCCGCGGCGATGGCCCTGGGCGACGTCGCCGCGGAGGTGGGCGACGACGACGAGGTCTGGGTCCTGCTCTCCGGGGGCGCCAGCAGCCTCCTCGCCGCCCCGGTGAACGGGGTCACGCCCGGGGAGCTTACTACCCTTTACAGCCTCCTGCTCGGCTCCGGCCTCGATATCACCGCGATGAACCGGATTCGGAAGCGCTTCTCCCGCTGGGGCGCCGGCAGGCTCGCGCGTGCCCTCGCCCCTGCCCGCGTCCGTGTGTTCATTGTCTCCGATGTCATCGGCGACGACCTCGCCTCGATCGGCTCAGGGCCCTGCGTTCCCGATGCCGCGACGGCCGCCGACGTGCGACGAATGCTCGAAGGCGCCCGGCTCTGGGATCGCGTCCCCGCCGCCGCTCGGAGGATCGTCCTGGCGTCGGAGTCCGGGGAAATGGCGGAAACGCCAAAGCCCGGAGACGAGGCCTTCGCGCGCGTGACCCTCGAGCTGATCGCCAGTAACAGATTGGCCCTCGAAGCTGCGGCCAAGCGGGCGGCAGCATTAGGCCTCGCTCCCGTAGTGGCGGAGACGCCGCTCGCCGGGGAGGCGTCGGCAACCGGGGCGAGTGTAGCCGCTACTCTGGTACAAAATTGCGGCCCCGGAGAGAACACGCAACCGGCCCGAGCGCGCCAGTGCTTCATCTGGGGAGGCGAGACCACGGTCACGCTCGGGGAGACCCCACCGGGGCTCGGCGGCCGCTGTCAGGAGTTGGCCCTGGCGGCGGCCCGCGTCCTGGACGGGGCGCGACCCGGTGTGGCGCTGCTCGCGGCGGGGACCGACGGGCGGGATGGTCCGACCGATGCGGCGGGGGCGATCGTGGACGGGCGGACCTGGCGGGCCGTGACGGAGTCTGGGCGGAACCCGGCACGCGACCTCGCGGGGCACGACGCCTATCGGGCGCTCGACGCGGCGGGGGCCCTGCTCAAGGTGGGGCTTACGGGTACGAACGTGATGGATGTGGTGATCGGGGTGGTGTAGGCGGTCATCCGCTCCCTAGGGATGCAGTGGCAGCCGCGGCCGCCAGTCGTTGCCGAGCAGCACGGTCACGTCCACCCGACGCAGCGTATCCGGCTCGACCAGTACCCGCCCCACACCCAACGCCTCGGCCACGTCCCGCCCCTGCCCCGGATCCCCCCGCCGAACGAGGACGCGGGTGGACTCGGCCGCCGGGCCCGTTGCGAAGAACACCACGTCCAGACCCTGCTGTCGAAGCACTCGCGTCGCGGTGCGCGCAAGCCCGGGCCGCGCCGTGCCGTTCAGCACCTCGACCCGGATCCGCCGGCCGACGGTGGGGATCGCATAGGCATGGCCAGCGACCTGCTCGCGCCGCGGCGGAAGCATGTACACCAGCGCGCCTGCGACGGCGGCCACCGCCAGCGCAATCAGGCCGAGACGGATGGCTCGACGAGGCTGTTCCAGAAGCGCACCGTGGGTTCGGGCAGCGGCCAGCCGGAGCGGATCACGTGGGCCAGCCGCTCGGCGGCGACCGCCCGGAGGACGCCCGACGGATCGTCAGGGAAGCGGCTCGCGAGCTGCGCGCGCCCCTCCCGGTCGAACGCACGCTCCGGCTCGAGGAAATCAGCGCAGTAGAGCACTCGTCCCACCGCGTCCCAGCCCGCGCATCCGATCGAATGGTACCGCACGGCGTCCAGCACGCCGCGGTCGGCCTCGCCCTCGGCCGCCGCGCGCGCCGCGCTCGCCGGGCCATGCCGGAGCTCGTCCGGACCGGGAATGTCGGGGGCCCACCGGTCCAGCGTGGCCGGCCCCGCGTCCCGCAGGGCGTCGTGCAGCCAGACGGCCCTCAGCCAGCGTTCCCGTTCCGCTGGGGAGACTCCCATTCGCTCCGCCCATCCCGCCGCGAGCGCCGCCACCCGCTCGACGTGCGCGACGCGCTCGGGAGATACCTCCGCCCAGGCGGGCAACCGACCCGTCATCGGTCGAGCCCTTCACCCAGGATGATGTTGTCGATGAGCCGGGTGCGCCCGATCCGGGCCGCCAGCGCCACGACGGTGTCCGCCTCCACCGTCTCCACCGGTGCGAGCGCACCCGGCTCCGCGATGGCGAGATACTCGACCATCACGCCCGGCTCGGCGACAAGCGCCCGCCGCATCGCGGCCAGCAACGCGGCCGCCTGCCGTTCTCCGCCGCGGAACGCCTCGTGCGCCGCGCGGAGCGCCGTGCTCAGGACGACGGCGCGGCGCCGGTCGGCCGGATCCAGGTAGGCGTTGCGGCTGCTGAGCGCGAGGCCGTCCGCCTCGCGCACCGTCGGCACGACGACGATCTCGAGCCGCCAGTCCAGGTCGCGAACCATCTGCCGCACCAGCACTGCCTGCTGGATGTCCTTCCGCCCGAAGCACGCGAGGTCCGGCTCGACCAGGTGGAACAGCTTGGCGACCACCGTGAGCACACCGGCGAAGTGGCCGGGGCGTGCCGCGCCCTCCCAGCGGTCCGCAGTAGGACCCGGCACCACGCGGATCTCGGAGCCGGGCGGGTACATCGTCGCCTCCGTCGGCACGAACAGCGCATCCACGCCCCGGGCCAGGGCGAGGCCGCGGTCGCGCTGCAGGTCGCGCGGGTAGCGGGCCAGATCTTCATTGGGGCCGAACTGCAGCGGGTTGACGAAGATGCTCAGCAGGACGGCCTCGGCCCGCCGCCGAGCCTCGTCGACCAGCCGCAGATGCCCTTCGTGCAGGTAGCCCATCGTCGGCACGAGGGCGAGGCGGCGGCCGGCCGCTCGCTCGCCGTGCACCCACCGGCGCAGGTCGGGAATGGTCGTGAGCTCGATCATCTGGACCGGCGAAGGGAGATCAATCGAAGCTGTGCTCGGGGCCGGGATAGCGCCCGTTCCGAACGTCCGAGGCGTACGAGCGGACGGCGGCGCGCACGGCCTCGCCCAGCTCGGCATACCGCTTGAGGAACTTGGGATTGAAGCCCTCGTTGAGGCCGAGCATGTCGTGCAGCACCAGGACCTGCCCGTCGCAGCCGGCCCCGGCACCGATGCCGATGGTCGGGATCGTGAGCGCGGCCGAGATCCGGCGGGCGAGGTCGGCGGGCAGCAGCTCGAGGACGATGCCGCAGGCGCCCGCCTCCTCCAGCGCCCGCGCGTCCGCCAGTAGTCGGTCGGCGGTCGCCTGGTCCCGGCCCTGCACCCGATACCCCCCGAGCGCGTGCACCGACTGGGGGGTGAGCCCCAGGTGGCCGAGGACCGGGATTCCCCGGTCCACCAGCGCGCGAATGGTCTCCGCCATCGGCCGCCCACCCTCGAGCTTGACGCCGTGCGCGCCGCTTTCCTGCAGCACCCGGCCCGCGTTCCGAATGGCCTCGACCACCGAGACCTGATAGGTGAGGAACGGGAGGTCCACGAAGACGAGCGACCGCCGCGCGCCCCGGTGGACCGACGCGGCGTGGTAAATCATCTGGTCCAGCGTGGCGCTGAGTGTGGTTTCCTGGCCGGCCAGCACTTGGTTGAGCGAATCCCCCACGAGCAGGACGTCCACCTCGGCCTGCTCGAGCAACCGGGCGAAGGCGGCATCGTAGCAGGTGAGCATCACGATCCGGCGTCCCGCCGCCTTCATGGCCACCAGGTCGGGCACCGTGAGGGGCCGTGCGTCAGCGCTCATGGGCTTGCAGCTCCGCCAGCTCTCGCAGCCAGAAGTCGCGGTTGGGCAGCTCGGGATGGGGAATGATAAGGTCGGGCTCGGCCACGCGCCGCGGCCCGTATCGGACGATGTCCAGATCCAGCGTCCGGGCCTCCCACCGCGCGCCGCGGACGCGCCCCGCCGCGTGCTCGATCGCCTGGCAGGCGACGAGCAGCTCGCGCGGACTCAGCCGGGTCTCCAGCATCACCATCTGGTTGAGGTACGGCGGCTGGGGCATTCCGGCAAGCGGCGCGGTCTCCTCCACCTGGGAGGCAGCCACCAGCACCGTGTCGGGGAGTCGGGCCAGCGCTACGCGGGCCGCCTGCAGGTGTGCGGCACGGTCCCCGAGGTTGCTCCCGAGCGCGATGTAGGCCCGCTCGGCGCCGGCGGCCGACACGTCACGTCTCCACGACGAAGTGGCGGGCGATGCGTTGCAGGTCGGCGGCGACCTCGCTGAGCTCCCGGATGGCGCGCTCGAGGTCCGCCTGTCCCGATGCGGCGTCGGTCGCCCGGCGGGCCAGGGCCTCGGTCTCGCTCAGCGTGCGCGCCGAGCCTACGGCGACCCGACGGATCTGACCGGTGAGGCCGTCCACGGCACGGAGCTGTTCGGCCGCGGTCGCGGCGATGGCACGTGCGTGGCGGCCGGCTTCCCCGGTGGTGCCCACGATGGCGTCCAGCGCCCTCGCGGCATCGGCGCTCAACACCTCGACCCCGGCCACCGCCTCCCGCCCCCGTTCCATCTGCCCCGACACCGCCCGGACTTGTTCGGTGATCTCCTCCAGCAGCCCGCGCGCCTCGCCGGCCGCGTGGAGGCTCTGGGCAGCCAGGTCACGCACCTCGTCCGCGACGACGGCGAACCCTCGGCCGTCGGCGCCGGCCCGCGCAGCCTCGATGGCGGCGTTGAGCGCGATGAGGTTGGTCAGGTCGGCGATCTCGCGGATCGTGCCGATGAACCCCTGGATGCGGCTGGTCACGGTGCCCAGCTGCGCCACCTGCGCGCCGCTCGTGGAGACGAAACCGTGGAGGCCGACGAGCCGGTTGATCGCCTCGCCGATCACCGCCCGCTTCTGTGCCGCCACCTCGGCGGCGGTGCCGCTCGCCTCCGCGGCCCGGGCGCCCTGCTCGGCCATGGCGCGCGAGGCGGCGGCGAGCGAGTCGGTGGCCTGGAGTCCGCCGGCGACGAAGCTCTCGAGCTCGCCGGCCCCCTGGCGCATGCCCTGCGACGCGTCGGCCAGCGCGAGCGCGGAGGCGCGGAGCGACTCGGTGACGCGCGCGAGCGCGGTCACTTGCTGGCCGATCTGGTCTACCGTACCGAGCAGTGGGCGCCGCAGCTCCGCGATGTGGATGGAGGTGGCGATCTGGTTGGCGAGCGTGTTGAGCGCCGTAAGGTCCTTGGTGCCGTAGGCATGCCGCTTGGGATGGTCGACCTCGAGGGTGCCGAGCAGCTCCTCGCCAAAGCGGATGGGATGCACGATCAGATTGCCGACCCCCGGCATCGGCACCGGCACGCGCGGATCGGCCCGCACGTCCTTCACCACGACGACGCGGTTCCCGGCGAGCGCCTCGGCCCGGAAGGGCGCCGCCCCGTCCGGCGGTGCGCCGCGATTGGGGCGCCCGAGCGTGCCCCGGTAGGCGAGCGCCGGCGTCCCGTCCACCACTCGGTAGATCCGGAAGTCGCCCCAGTCGAGCAGCCGGTGGGCGAGCCGCTCGATCTGGTCGAACGAGCCCTGCAACGTGGCGTTGCTGGCGATCGCCGACTCCATCAGGTGCACTTTGTTCAGATCCTCGGCGCCGATCGCCTCCTCCAGAATGCGGCGGGTCAGCGCCCCCAGCACGCCCAGCACGAGCGCCACCGGGAGCCAGCCGACCGGCGAAATCACCCGGAGCGCCGCGATCACGAGCACTGTCGCGGTGAGGGTGAGCAGGTAGGAGATGATCTCCCACCTCAGGATGAGGACCTTTTCGGCGTACTCGAGCTTGTCGCGGAGGAGGAGGGTGAAGTAGAACAGGGCGCGCGTGGAGAAGAAGTAGAGGCAGATGAGGATCGCTGCCGCGGGCAGGAGATCCAGCGACAGGTCGGGATAGCCGGTCATCGCTAGCACGGCGGCGTACGGCCCGTAGGCCCCGACGAAGCCGAGCACCTCGCGGCCTGCGTTGATGAAGCCCGCCCGCCGCAGCTTCCGCAGCCAGAGTACATCCGACGCGAACACGCCGAGCCAGAGGGCCAGCACCACGGGCGAGGGGCCGACGCTGATGGCGCCGACCAGCGCCGCGACGCCCGACTGGGTCAGATAGGAGTACTTGCTCAGCCGGACCGGAGAGGCGCGGAGGGCGAACACGCTGGCGGTCAGAAGCAGCGTCGCCAGCGGCTGATCGACCCAGCGGGTGTCGATCACCAGCGTTACCACCGCTACGCCCGCCCCGCCGAGAGCCAGCGCCCGGGCGTAGCGGTCGACGAGTTGCTGGACGCGGTCGCTCATCGGGCGACCGGATGGGCGTCCAGCGCCTCGCGAAGCGCGCCGAGGAAGCCGCGCGCGGCCTCGACGCCGCGCGTGCCGAGCACCTCCACGAGCGCGCTGCCGACCACCACCCCGTCGGCTAGACCCGCCACCGTGCGGACCTGCGCCGGCGTGGAGATCCCGAAACCCACCGCCACCGGGAGGGGCGTGGCCCGGCGCACCTGTGCGATGGACTCCGCCAGCCCCTGGGAGAGGGACGCGGTGGCCCCGGTGACACCGAGGCGCGCCACCAGGTAGACGAAGCCCTGGGCCCCCCGCATCGCGACGGCCAGCCGCTCCGGACGCGTGGTGGGCGCAACGAGGCGGATGAGATCGAGCGGGCTCGCCTGGATGGCGCACTCGACCGCCGGGTCGCTGCCGGCCGGCAGGTCCGTCAACAGCACCGCGGCCACCCCGAGGGCGTCGGCGTCACGCAGGAATCGCTCAGTGCCGTAGCGCATGATCGGATTGACGTAGCTGAACACCACGACCGGCTTCGTGAGTCGCGCCCGTTCGATCAGTGCGAGCGTGCCCGCGAGCGTCATCCCCTGGCGCAGGGCATCGAAGGTGGACCGTTGGATGGTGGGGCCGTCGGCCAGCGGATCGCTGAACGGGACTCCCACCTCCAGGATGTCGCCCACCTCGTCCGCCGCCTGGAGCGCGGCGAGACTCGCCTCCGGCGTGGGATAGCCGGCGGTCAGGTACGGGATGAGCGCGGTCCGCTCTCGGGCCGCGAGCGCGGCCCAGGCCGGCGCGAGCCGCGACTCAGACAAAGTAGTCGCCGACCGTGAGGCCGTAGCGCGACGGGTTGGTGACCTTGACGATGGACCGCCGGTAGGCGCCGCTCTCGTCCTGCTCGGTGAGGCTTACCAGGTTGCCCGGGGGCATGACCACGCCCCCGTCCGCGTTCACTGCCACCCGCACGAGCGGGCGGTTGAGCTGCTGCCCATCGGGGTTCGGCGCGCCGACGACGCCGACCTCGAACGTGTCGAGAATGACGCAGGTCCCCACCGGGTAGACGCCGATGAGGTTGATGAGCGCCTTGACCAGGATCTGGTCGTAGCCGCGCTTGGGGTTCTGCCACATCTCGCGTAGCACCTGGTCGGGCTCGATGGGAATCGTCTGGTAGCTGCGGCGCGTGGTGGCGGCGTCGAAGCCGTCGGCCACCGCGACGATCCGGGAGTAGATCCCCAGCTTGCGGTCCCGCAGGTGCTTCGGATAGCCGGAGAGGTCGGTCTTCATGTGGTGCTCGTACGCCACCAGAATGGTCCGGTACGGCAGCTCGTCGTGGGCGCGCATGCCGAACAGAGTGAGCGCGCCGAGCCACGGGTGCCCCTGCATCACCCGCCATTCCTGCTCGTCCAGCCCCGTGGTCTTGTTGAGAATCTCCACCGGCACGCGCGCCTTCCCCACGTCGTGCAGCAGCGCCGTCATGCCGAGGTCGTAGAGCTGCAGGCGGGTGAATCCCAGCTTCTTGCCCAGCGCCACGGAGAAGATGCACACGTTCACCGAGTGGGTGAAGGTGTACTCGTCGTAGTCGCGGATGGTGGTCAGGCCGACCAGGGACGTTTCGTTGTTGAGCACCTGGTCCACAATGAGCTGAACCGCGCGCTTCACGCGCTTCACGCTCGTGGCGCGCCCCAGACGGGCCCCCGTGATCACGTCCTTGGTGACCGCCACGCCCTGGGAGTAGATCCGCTTGGCCTGCTCCTTGGCCTGCTCGGCATCCGGATCGTGCTCCTGCTGCACGGCCCGCTCGATCTCGATCCCCTTTACGTCAGCCGACCCCAGGCGCTCGTCCAGCTCATCGAACCGCTCGTCGGGCTCGCCGCGCTCGAAGAGACTCAGCAGGAGGCTCAGGAAGATCTGCCACTCCCGTCGGCTCGCGGCGGCGTGCACCCGGAGGGCGCCGATCGAGAACGCACGCAGCATGGCGAGGATCTGGCTGAACGAGGCGTAGTTGTCGAGCTCGAGCCGAAGGCGGGTGGCGTTCACGAAGATGAAGTCGCCGGCGAGCCGAATCTCCAGGTCCGCCTCGAGCGCCACCAGGGCGCGCGACGCGGCGTCGAGGTCATCCAGCGCCTTCTGCACGGTGGCGTTCTCCACCGGATACAGCTTCAGGCTCCGAAGCGCCGTGTACAGCGCGAGGAGCAGCGCGCGGCCGCCCTGGCGCAGCCGCCCGTCGGACGCGGCGGTCGGCGCCTGCTCGCCCGGGCTGGTCACGTGCCGCTTTCGCGCAGGGCGCGGCTCACGGCGTTGCGCACGACGAGGTCCTTGTCCTCGGCGGCGCGCTGCAGCACTTCTCGGGCATCAGGCGTCCGGATCCGCCCGAGCGCGATGGCGGCGCAGGCGCGAGTCTCCGGCGACTCCTTCCGGCGCAGCAGCCCGCGCGACAGCAGCAGCGCACTCAGCGGCTTGAGGCCGGAGGCCCCCGCGATGGCACCGTACGCCTCGAAGAACGCCATCTTCTCGGTGAGGTCCATCTGGCCGACCGAATTGCCGAGGACGACGGCCTCGATGCGGCGCTGCGCGCCCTTGTAGCCGCGGGCACCGACCACCCGAACCGCGGCCAGGCGCACCGCGCGGTCCCCGTCCTCCAGCCGCTGCTCGACGAACCCGAGTGCCGCCGGCGTGCCCAGCTGCGCCAGGGCCTGAACCGAGGCGAGCCGAACGGCGGGATCGCGGTGGGCGACGGTCTCGCCGAGCCCGGGCACCGCCTGAGTGAGCTGTAGGCGGCCGCAGAGCGCCACCACCGCGGCCAGCGCCTCGGAGTCCGCAGCGCGGAGAATCCGGAGCACCTCGTCCGGGTGCGTCTCCGCGAGGTGGTCGGCCACCTCCTCCAGCTTCTTCCGCAGTCCCGGCGAGGAGAGGGCCGGGAGCCAGGTGAGGAGGGGCTCGAGCGCGGTCGCCCGGAGCTCCTGCAGCACCTCGGCCACGGTCGTTTCGCCGGCCAGGGCCGGCACCTCATCGAGTGATTGGACCAGCTGGGTCACGATGGCTGGCTCGCTCAGCTTGGCGACGAATCCGTCGAGCCGGGCGGCGTGCGCGGACGGCAGGCCCTGGGTCCGCTGGATCAGCACGCGGCACTCGCGCAATACCGTGGCCGCCGTTCGGAAATCGCGGGCGTTGAGGAAATTCGGGAAGAGTGATTCCAGGATGGCCAGGATCTCGGACCGGACCGACTCCTCACCCTGCAGCTCGTACAGGTCGAAGAGAATGTTCAGCGCGGCCAGGCGCACGTCGCGCCGGTACTCGTCCTCCACGGCAGCCGCCACCTGGTTGATTTCGCTCTCATCCAGGAAGTAGAGCGTCGAGTCGAACTCGTCGAGGTCGATCACGCCCTTGGGACGTGGCGGCGCCTCCTCGGCCGCCGCCGCCCGCCTATCCCTCGCGGTCGCCTCGGCCTCGGCGCCGCCCGTCGGGTAGCTGCCGGTCTGCTCGGGCATTCCGCCGCCGGCATCCCCGAAGAACTCGACGAACTGGTACTGGAGAAACTCGAACTCCTGCTCCCAGAGCAGGGTCAGCAGGTCGTCGCTGGCGTCGGCGGGGAGAAAGCGCGCCCGGTTGATAACCTCGAGGAAGCGCGGCAGCTCGTCGAGCTCGGCGCCGCGGCGGATGGTCAGCGACCGCATCCCGTCCTTGAACAGCCCCCAGGCCACGCTGTCGCTCTTGTTGAGCTGGTGGTAGACCACCTGCCCCTCCCAGACGAAATCGGTCTCCGCGATCGTCAGCACCAGCTCGTCGAGCGTGGCCCAGATCGGCTGGAACGCGATCCGCAGATGATCGCTCGCGCGTTGGTAGATGGGGTTGTTCGGCAGGTACATGTGATAGGCGCGCAGCGCCTTCACCAGGCTATTGATCAGCTCGGCGACCTGTGACGGGAGGAGGATGTCCGTCGGGACCGGGCCGCTCGTCATGCGGGGGCTCCCAGCAGCTGGGCCACGTGCGCGACATCCTTATCGCCGCGCCCGCTGAGACACACGAGCACCAGGCCGTCCGCCGGCCAGCGTCCCGCCATCCGCCGCACGTAGGCGAAGGCGTGCGCGGTCTCGAGCGCGGGGATGATGCCTTCCAGCCGAGACACCGCCTGGAAGGCCTCCAGCGCCTCCGCATCGGTGGCCGACTCGTAGGTCACCCGTCCCGTGTCCCGCAGGTAACTGTGTTCCGGTCCGACACCGGGATAGTCAAGGCCCGCCGAGACCGAGTGGGCGGGGGCCACCTGCCCGTCGGCGTCCTGCAGCAGATAGCTCAGGCTGCCGTGGAGCACTCCCGGCGCCCCCGCGCTGAGCGTCGCGCTGTGGTGGCCGCTCTCGATGCCCTCGCCCGCGGCCTCGACGCCGACCAGCCGCACCTCCGGGTCCTCGATGAAGCCCGAGAAGATGCCCATGGCGTTCGAGCCGCCGCCGACGCAGGCCACCACGAGGTGCGGCAGGCGCCGGTAGCGCGAGAGCATCTGCGCCCGCGCCTCCCGACCGATGACCGACTGGAAGTCGCGCACCATGCGCGGAAACGGATCGGGTCCCACCACCGACCCGATGATGTAGTGGGTGGTCGGCACGTTGGTCACCCAGTCGCGGAGCGCCTCGTTGGTGGCGTCCTTGAGGGTGCGGGTGCCCGACTCCACCGGCACGACCGTGGCGCCGAGCAGCTGCATCCGGTACACGTTGAGCCGCTGCCGGGCGATATCCTCCGCGCCCATATAGACGACGCACTCCAGCCCGAAGCGGGCGCAGACCGTGGCCGTGGCCACGCCATGTTGCCCGGCGCCCGTCTCCGCGATGATGCGCCGCTTCCCCATGCGCAGCGCCAGCAGTGCCTGCCCGATCGTGTTGTTGATCTTGTGCGCACCGGTGTGGTTCAGGTCCTCGCGCTTGAGCACGACGATAGCGCCGGTCTCGGCGCCCAGCCGCGGCGCCTCGGTCAGCGGCGTCGGCCGCCCCACGAACTCGGCGAGCAGCGCCTCGAACTCCGCCCAGAAGGACGGGTCACCGCGCGCCGTGTCGTACAGCGCCGTGAGATCGTCCAGCGCGGCGACGAGCGTCTCGGGGACGTACCGGCCCCCGTAGGGACCAAAGCGTCCCGCAACGGCCCGTTCAGCTGATGGGGCTATGGCCAAACGCCGCCTCCAGAAAGCGTGCCATCTTGTCAGGGTCCTTGATGCCCGGCAGGCGCTCCACTCCAGAACTTACATCGACCACCTCCGGCCGAACGAGGGCCACTGCCGCGCCGACCGTTGCCGGGGTCAGGCCGCCGGCGAGCACCATCGTGGCGCCGGCCAGCCGGCCCCGGGCCTCGCGAGCTACGGCGAGGTCGAGCGAAACGCCGGTGCCCCCGGCCGCACGCGCGACCCGGGGCTCCACCAGCACGGCGTCGGCATCCCGCACCGCCTCGCTCAAGGCATCAAGATCGTCGGCCGCCGCGATCCGCACCACCCGCCACACGCGCAGCCCTTCGGCACGGAGCCGCGCGGCGTCCTGGCGCCGGTACGGGCCGTGCAGCTGTGCACCTGCCAGCCCGGCCCGGCAACTCAGCTCGAGGATCTCGTCCACCGATTGATCGACGTAGACACCGAAGACGGGAAGGCGGCCGGCGGCGGCGCTCACTTCGGCTGCCGCCTCGATGCTCACCCGTCGTGGTCCTACAGCAAAAACGACGCCCAGATAGGCGGCCCCTGCGGCTGCCGCGGCTGCGGCGTCGGCCGCCCGGGTGAGGCCGCAGATCTTCACCCGCGGGGGCCCCGGGCTATCGGCCACAGCGCGGCACCTGGCAGAGCCGGTCGAGCAACGCATCGGGATCGGGTGCCGCGGAGAGCGCGGTGCCGATCAGCGCCGCATCCGCGCCGGCGCCCGCCGCGGCCTCGACATCCGCGACGCTCGCCATGCCGCTCTCCGCGACCGCCACACTCCCCGGCGGAACGGCGCGAAGGATGGTCCAGGCGGCGGCGGTGTCGAGGCAGAAGGTGTCAAGGTCCCGGCTGTTGACGCCCAGGATCGTGGCCCCGGCATCGAGCGCACGCGCCACCTCCTCCGCGGTATGCACCTCCACCAGTGCGTCGAGCCCCGCGTCCGCGGCACAGCCCCGTAGCGCGGCGAGCCGACGCTGCGGCAGCGCGCGCACGATCAGCAGGATGGCCGCAGCCCCTGCTGCACGGGCTTCGACGATCTGCAGCTCATCGAGGACGAAATCCTTCCGCAGCACGGGGACCGCCGTGCGCGCTGCGGCCGCACGCAGATCGTCCACCGACCCGCCGAAGAACGGACCATTGGTCAGCACCGAGACCGCCGCGGCCCCGTGCCGCGCATAGCGCTCGGCCCGATCGGCGGGATCGAGGTCCTCCCGGATCGAGCCGGCCGATGGCGAGCGCCGCTTGACCTCGGCAATCACGGCAACCATCGGCCCGCGCAGCACCGCCGCGAACGACGGCGGCGGCGACACCGCCGCCGCCTCGCGCTCCACGGCCGCGCGTCGCGCCCGCAGCTGGGGCAGCCCGTCGCGCGTGGCAGTCAGGATCTGGTCGAGGGTGAGGGGCATCTTGTCCTTCGGCCGGTCTTCGGGTATTCTTGTTCGGGCTCTATTCGGTCGCACCGCGGACGAGGAGAAACCTCATGCCCCTGACCAAGCGACAGAGCGAGATTCTCGCTTTCCTGCAACGCCACATCCAGGAACAGGGCTACGCGCCCAGCTTCGAGGAGATCGCCGAGCGGTTCGGCTTCCAGTCGCTCGCCACGGTTCACGAGCATCTCACCAATCTCGAGCGGAAGGGCTACATCCGGCGCGCTTACAACGAGAGCCGTTCGATCGAGGTGCTGCCGCCGCGCGGCACCTCCGCCGCGAGCGAGATTCCGTTGCTGGGCAAGGTGGCCGCGGGCACGCCGATCGAGTCCCTGATGCACCAGGAGACCATCGCGGTACCCGACCAGATGCTGCCCCGCCGCGGGCCCAATTACGCGCTCCGAGTGCAAGGCACCTCGATGGTGGACGAGCACATCCTGGACGGCGACGTCGTCGTGGTCCACGGCAAGCAGACCGCCGAGAACGGAGAGATGGTGATCGCCCTGGTCAACGGCAGCGAGGCCACGGTGAAAAAGTTCTATCGCGAGGCCGGCGGCTGGATCCGCCTCCAACCTGCCAATGCCACCATGCAGCCGATGCGCTTCCAGGAGCGGGACGTGCTCATTCAGGGCGTGGTGGTCGGAGTGATCCGGAAGTACTGACCGCTCGGTGGCGGCACGAATCATTCCGGCCGGGAGTCACCCTGAGCGAAGCGAGGGAGCCATGAGTTGAGTCATGGCTCCCTCGCTTCGCTCAGGGTGACTCCCGGCGCGGCTTCCCGAAGCCGCTCCAACACCTCCGCTCCCGCCCCGCTCTCCAGCGCCTGCCGTGCGCGGGCCACCGACTCTTCCAGCGACCATCCGTTTCCCGAGACGTAGAGCGCCGCCGCGGCGTTGAGCAGCAGCGCACAGCGCTCGACCGCCATTCCCCCACCCCCAAGCAGCCGCTCGATCCGCTCGGCGTTCTCCGCCGGTCCGCCGCCGGCGAGACCATCCAGATCGTCGCAGGCGAGCCCGTGGGTCTCAGGGGCGATCTCCCAGTGGGTCACCTGGCCGTTGCGCACCTCCCAGACCTGCGTGGTCCCGGCCGGACTCACTTCGTCCATCCCGACCGCCGCGTGCAGTACGAGCGCGTGCGAGGCGCCGAGGCGCGCCAGTGCCTCCGCCACCAGCGGCGCGCGGTCCTCGCTCGCGACGCCGACGACCTGGCGCCGGACACCGGCCGGGTTCGCGAGCGGGCCGAGCAGGTTCATGATCGTGGATACCCCCAGCTCCTTCCGGACCGGACCCACATGCCGCATGGCCGGGTGGTAGATCGGCGCGAACAGGAACACGAGGCCGACGCGCCGCAGCACCTCGGCGGCGCGCGCGGATGGGATGCCGATGTCGATGCCCAGGGCCTCGAGCACGTCGGCCGAGCCCGAGCGCGAGGTGTAGCTGCGATTGCCGTGCTTCACCACCGGGATCCCGGCCCCGGCGACAAGGAAGGCCGCCGCGGTCGACAGGTTGAGCGTGCCGACCCGGCCCCCGCCTGTTCCGCAGGTATCGACCAGCGCGTCGGGGTCGTCGGCCTCCAGGCGCACCATCGCGCATCGGAGCGCGTGCGCGGCGCCGGCCACCTCCTCGGCGGTCTCGCCCTTGCTGCGGAGACCCATCAGCAGAGCCGCGGTCAGCACCGGCGACGCGTCACCCCGCATCACGACGCCGAAGGCCGCAGCGGCGGCCTCGCCGGAGAGCGAAGCGCCTTGCGACAACTGCCGTATGGCCTGGCGGAGCGCAGCGTCCTGGGTCACAAGCAGTCGCGGTCGAAGCGTCGTCGGGGTAGCGCGGGAAGCGCCGGAAAGTGTATCCGGGAAAGGGCTCTTTTGTCAATTGCGACAAGCAGTTGCGCAGCTTGCCCGGGGGGTCGGATCCCGCTAGATTCCGGGCCGATGAGCCGGACCTTCCTCGCCACGCTGCACTTCGACGGCACCGGGTTTGTTGGGTGGCAGCGCCAACCGGCCGGACGATCGGTGCAACTCGAGTTCGAGCGGGTGCTCCAGCGCCTGTTCGGGCACCGCGCCCCCGCCACTGCGGCCGGCCGCACCGATGCGGGGGTACACGCGCTCGGCCTCGGCGTCAGCTTCGCCGCCCCAGCGAGCTGGACCGCTCCCACGCTTCGCCGCGCCCTCAATGCCCTGCTCCCGCGCGACTGCTGGGTCGAGAGCGTACACCCGATGCGGTCCGGCTTCGACGCGCGCAAGAGCGCGGTGTCGCGACGCTATCGCTACGACATCGGCACCGACGCCGCCTCCGCCTCGCCGTTTCGCCGGCCGTTCGAGTGGGCGCTGGCGCGCCCGCTCGGCCTCGGGGCGCTCCGCGCGGCGGCCGCCCTGCTGCAAGGCGAGCACGATTTCCGGGCCTTCGCGGCCAAGGGCGAGCCCAAGCCGCACCACCGCTGCCACCTCGTCGTCGCTGAGTGGACCGAACGGTCGGGGGGCAAGGGCGTGAGCTTCCACGTCGAAGCGGACCGGTTCCTCCACCACATGGTGCGCATGCTCGTCGGCACCATGGTGGACATCGGCCTGGGCCGCAGACCCCTCGCCGACATCGACATGCTGCTCGAGCGTGGCGACAACCAGCCGACCAGCCCGCCAGCGCCGCCAGAGGGGCTGTACTTCGTGGCAGCGAGGTACCCGCCGGCCCTGTACATGATGGCTGAAGCGGAGGGCGAGGCGATGGCGCAGGTGACACCGGAGAATGGCGCGCTGGTGCGTGATGCGTAGGCAGGCGCTCGCCCTCGCGCTGCTGGCCGCCGGGTGCCGGGAGCGGCCTGCGCCCACCGCGACCGGAGCGCTCGCCCACTCCGCCGTTACGGTCACCAGCGCCGCGGCGCAGGTCAGCACGGCGCGCTCGGCGGACGCGCAAGCGGCGGGCTCACGCCGCACCGCCATCGTTGCGGCCGTGGAGCGCGCGTCGCACGCGGTAGTGTCGATCAACGTGACCTCCACCCGCGAGGCGCCCGCCCGCTCGCCCTGGGACTTCTTCTTCGTCCCCGAGGGCGCGCGCGTAGTGCAGGGCTACGGCACCGGCTTCCTCATTCGCCCCAACGGCGTCATCGTCACCAACCAGCACGTCGTGGCCAACGCGCAGAAGGTCGTCGTCACGCTGCCCGACGGGACCGACCTGCCGGCCCGGGTCCTGGGCGAGGATCCCCTGACGGACATCGCGGTGCTGCGGGTGGACCGCCAGGAGCTGCCAACGGTGACGGCGGGACGCAGCACCGACCTCATGATCGGCGAGTGGGTCGTCGCGATGGGCAATCCCTACGCCTACCTGCTCGGCAACGCGGAGCCGACCGTCACCGTCGGCGTGGTGAGCGCCACCTCGCGCAATATCCTGCCCACGGGCGACCAGACCGGGCTCTATCTCGACATGATCCAGACCGACGCGGCCATCAACCCCGGCAACTCGGGCGGCCCGCTGACCAATGCGCTGGGCGAGATCGTCGGGGTCAACTCCTCCATCTTCAGCAACAGCGGCGGCTCGGTCGGCCTCGGGTTCGCCATTCCGATCGAGCGCGCGCTGCGGGTGGCAGATGAGATCATCCGGAACGGGTCGGTCCGCCGCGCATGGGTCGGACTCGACGTCGAGGGCGCCGCGGCCATGCGGAACTGGAAGAGCCAGGGTGGCGTCGTCGTCGCGGCGGTCACGCCCGATGGTCCGGCCGCGCGTGCCGGGCTCAAGGAGGGCGACGTGCTGGTCGAGGCGAACGGTCGCCGGCTCCGCAACTACCTCGACTGGGAGGCGGTCAAGCTCGACCTCCACGTGGGCGATGGCGTGGATCTCAGCGTGCGGAGCGGCGGGAGCACGGTGCGCCGGCGCATCGTGACCGGCGACCTGCCAACGGTCACCGCCGAGAAGGTCACCGTGCTGCAGGATCTGCAGCTGATCAACGTGACCCCGCAGATTCAGGCCGAGCGCGGCGTCCGGAGCGAGCGTGGCGCCCTCATCTTCCGGATCTCCTCCCAGGTCAGCCGCGCCACCGGACTTCGTGAGGGCGACGTGATCGTGGGGATCAACCGGAGCGCGGTCCGCAACGCCGCCCAGGTCGAGGACCTGCTCAACGTGCGGTCGGGCCAGGTCATCCGGGTCTACCTCGAGCGCGACGGGCAGATCACGTTCACCGACCTCGTCTTCCGATGACCGACGACCGCTGGCGCTCACCGCTCGGCACCCGCTATGCCTCGCCCGCCATGCAGATTCTCTGGGGCGAGCCGCACCGCGTCGGCCTGTGGCGCCGGCTGTGGCTGGCGCTGGCGGAGGCGGAGCGCGAATTGGGGCTCGTCATCCCCGAGGAGGCGCTCGCGCAGATGCGCGCGCATCTGGACGACGCCGATCTGGCGGCCGCGAACCGATACGAGCGGCGCTTCCGTCACGACGTCATGGCGCACATCCACGCCTTCGGCGACCAGGCGCCCGCGGCGCGGCCCTACCTGCACCTGGGCGCCACCAGCGCGTTCGTTACCGACAACGCCGACCTGATCGTCATGCGCGAGGGGCTCCGGCTGCTGCTCGGGCGGCTGATTGCCGTGCTCTCGGCCCTCGAGGGGTTCGCGCGGCGAACCGCCCGCATCCCCTGCCTGGCCTACACCCACTTTCAGCCGGCCCAGCTCACCACCGTCGGCAAGCGCACCACCCTGTGGATGCAGGACCTCGCGCTCGACGTGGAGGAAGTCGCCCACCGCCTCGAGACGCTCCGCTTCCGAGGCTGCCAGGGGACCACGGGGACCCAGGCTTCGTTCCTCGAGCTGTTCGGCGGCGACCACGCCCGGGTGCGCGAGCTCGAGCGACGGGTGACCGCCAGGCTGGGGTTCAAGGAGCAGTTCGCGGTCACGGGGCAGACGTACCCGCGGAAGACTGACAGCATGGTACTCGACGCGCTGAGCGGAATCGCGCAGTCCGCCACCAAGATGGCCGGTGATCTCCGCCTGCTCCAGCACGAGGGTGAGCTGCTCGAGCCGTTCGAGTCGGAGCAGATCGGTTCCAGCGCCATGGCGTACAAGCGGAACCCCATGCGCGCCGAGCGCATCACGGGGCTCGGCCGGTTCGTGGTCTCGCTCCAGGCCAACGGTGCACACACGGCCGCGGGCCAGTGGCTCGAGCGCACGCTCGACGACAGCGCCAACCGGCGCCTCACACTGCCCGAAGCCTTTCTCGGAACCGACGCCATCCTGGTGCTCGCGACCAACATCGCGGCGGGCCTCGAGCTCCGCGAAGAGGTCATCCGCCGCCACGTCGCGGAGCAGATGCCGTTCATGGCTACCGAGCGCTGGCTCATGCTGGGTGTCGCTGCCGGCGGCGACCGGCAGGCCCTCCACGAGGTCATCCGCCAGCACAGCCTGGCGGTGGCGGAGGCGGTGAGCCGTGGCGCTTCCAACGACCTGCTCGACCGTCTGTCCGGCGACCCGGCGTTCCGTGGCATACCCGCCGCGGCGCTCCGCGCCGAGCTGGACCCGGCCGGCTACACCGGACGCGCGGAGCAGCAGGTCGGGGAGTTCCTCGAGGAGTACCTCCGCCCGCTGCTCGAGCGCACCCGCCCGCTCGCCGCCGAGGCCGGCGGGGCGGAGGTGCGGGTATGACCCGCTGCCCCGAGCTGAGCGAAGGGACCGTCACCGAGAGCCGGCTCCCTCTGCCCCTCCTGCGCCGCGGGAAGGTGCGCGAGGTATACGAGGTGGACGCGGGCCATCTGCTGCTCGTCGCGAGCGACCGGGTGAGCGCGTTCGACGTCGTGATGCGGGAGCCGATCCCCTGGAAGGGCGCGGTGCTCACCCAGATAAGCGCTTTCTGGTTCGAGCGCCTGGCCGGCATCGTCCCCACGCACTACGTGACCGCGCGAACCGGCGAGATCCTGGAGCGCGTACCGGCGCTCGCCGGGCGTGCCAACCAGGTCGCCGGCCGGGCGATGCTCGTGCGCCGCACCACGCCGGTGCCGTTCGAGTGCGTGGTCCGGGGGTATCTGTCCGGGTCGGCCTGGGCCGAGTACCGGGCGCGCGGCACCCTCGCCGGGGAGCCGCTTCCCGCAGGCATGCTGGAGAGCGCACGGCTGGAGCCGCCGCTCTTCTCTCCCGCCACCAAGGCCGACAGCGGGCACGACGAGAACGTGACGTTCGCCCGGATGGCCGAAGTCCTGGGGCCCGAATTGGCGGCCCGCCTGCGCGACACGAGCCTCACCGTCTACGACGCCGGGCGTGAATACGCGGCATCGCGGGGAATCATCATCGCCGACACGAAGTTCGAATTCGGAACCGCGACGGACGGCGCGGTCCTGCTCATCGACGAGGTGATGACGCCCGACAGCTCGCGGTTCTGGCCCGCGGACCGGTACGCGCCCGGACGGAGCCAGCCGAGCTTCGACAAGCAGCCGCTACGAGACTTCCTTGCCGGTCTCAAGGCCGCGGGCCGATGGGACGGGGAGACGCCGCCGCCCCCGCTGCCGGCCGAGGTGGTCGAGTTCACCAGCCGCCGCTACCTGGAGGCGTTCCGCCTGCTCACGGGCCGGGAGCTCGGGGACCCGGCGTGATCCGCACCGCGCCAGAGGGGCGCTGGTTCATCGTCGGGACATGGGTGGTGGCGGTGGTCCTGATCCTCGCTGCGGGGCGGCTCGGCACGCCGGCGTGGATCGCCGGTGCAACACTCTGGACGTTGCTGGCGCTCTGGGTGGTAGCCTTCTTCCGCGACCCCGAGCGGGTGTGGACCAGGGACGGTCGGCTGATCGTGGCGCCGGCGGATGGCAAGGTCGTTGGCGTCATCGAGGCAGACGAGCCGGCGTTCTTCAACGGGCGGGCAATGCGGATCTCGATCTTCATGAACGTGTTCGATTGCCACGTGAACCGGTATCCGACGGACGGAACCGTCGCCTATCGGCACTACCACCCCGGCCAGTTCGGGCACGCGGCGGCCGAGAAGGCGAGCCTGTCGAACGAGCAGGCTTCGGTCGGGCTCACGACCGCGCACGGGAAGGTGCTGATCCGCCAGATCGCCGGGCTGGTGGCGCGCCGGATCGTGACCGACCACGAGCCCGGTGCGGTGGTGCATCAGGCCGAGCGGCTGGGCATGATCCGCTTCGGCTCGCGAGTGGACCTTTTCCTGCCGGT
>DAIPLK010000006.1:29873-41604 GCA_036769285.1 Gemmatimonadales bacterium
CTCATCTACTTCCTCGACTTCGCGAGCGCGGGCCGCTTCGCCTGGATACTGTCGTACATCTACGTGACCGCGGTGGCGCTCCGGCTGGCACGCTTCAACGTGGTGTCGGCCGGGAAGCCGTCCACCGGGTGGTTCACCGGCATGCCGTCGCCCGCGGCCGGGATGACGCTGGCGGTCTACTACCCGTTCAGCCAGACGGCATGGTATCGGGCGTCGGTCGCGTATCTCGACCTGCAGCACGAGGGGCTCGTCGTCCTGATGCTCCTGCTGGCGCTGCTCATGGTCAGCAACGTGAAGTACCCCAAGTCCCCGCCCATCGGGCTCCGGAGCGCCAAGGGCCTCTTCGGTCTGGCGGTGCACCTGACCCTCCTGCTCGGTGGGCTGCTCGCACCCGAGTATTTTCTGTTCCCATTGGGGCTCTGCTACATGGTCTTCGGATTGGCCAGAGCAACGGTGCTCGGGCTGATGGAACGCCAGGAGCCGGCGACCAGCAATCAGCTCGCGGACGCCGGCGACGCCGGCGACACGGGCGACGCGGTGCCACCGGCCACCGCCCCCATCGAACGGCGCGCCGGGTGGATCGACCGGCGGCAGAAGCCGGAGGACCGATGAGCTTTCGAGCGCACGTACGGGTGATGCCCCGCGGAAGCCTGCTGGATCCGCAGGGACAGGCGGTCGAGCACGCGCTCGCAGCCCTCGGCTTCGCCGAGGCCGCGGGAGTCCGAGTGGGCCGGGCCATCGAGCTGGAGGTGGCGGCGGCGTCCCGCCCCGAGGCGGAGGCGCGCGTGCGGCAGATGTGCGACAAGCTGCTGGCCAACCCTGTCACCGAGGACTACCTCGTCGAGCTGGAGGAAGCCTGATGCCGAAGGTCGCGGTGGTCCGGTTTCCCGGCAGCAACTGTGACTTCGACACCCTGCGCGCGGCCGAGCGGGCCGGCACGAACGCCTTCTTCGTCTGGCATCACGACACCAGCCTGCAGGACGCGGACATCGTGCTCCTCCCGGGCGGCTTCAGCTACGGGGACTATCTCCGCTCCGGCGCGATCGCGCGATTCAGCCCGATCATGCAGGCGGTGCAGCGCCACGCCGCCGAGGGGGGGCCCGTGCTCGGCATCTGCAACGGCTTCCAGATCCTCTGCGAGGCGCACCTGCTCCCCGGTGCCCTGATGCGGAACGCCGGCCTGACCTTCGTCTCGAAGCCGGTGGACGTGGTGGTCGAGCGGAGCGACACCGTGTTCACTTCGGCATACGCGCCGGGGACCCGGCTCCGCCTCCCGGTGGCCCACGGCGACGGGCGGTTCGTCGCCGCCGAGGACACGCTTCGGATGCTCGAGGCCGAAGGCCGCGTGGTCCTGCGCTACGTGCCGGCCAGCGAGGCGTCGCCGCTGCAGCCCAACCCCAACGGCTCCGCCAACCACATCGCCGGGATCTGCAACGCCGCCGGCACCGTGGTCGGCATCATGCCCCACCCCGAGCGGATCGCGGACGCCCTCCTCGGCGCGCCCGACGGCCTCGGGTTCTTCACGTCCCTTGCGGCCTGGCGGCCGCGCGCCCCCACGCTCACCCTGCCCAGCCGATGACTACCGACAAGCCCAGCCGTAACGAAGACGAGTACTTCGTCAAGCAGGATGCCGAGCTGCTCCGCAAACAGCGCGCGCAGGCCGAAGCCGCCGCGCAAGAGACCGAGCGCAAGACCCACTACATGAAGTGCCCCAAGGACGGCTACGACCTGACCAGCAGCACGTACCACGAGGTGCAGATCGAGAGCTGTCCCCACTGCGGCGGCATGTGGCTCGACGCCGGGGAGATCGAGGCGGTGGCACATGAAGAGCGCCCGGGTCTGCTCACCCGCGTGCTGACCGACGCGTTCGCCAGTCTCCGAGGCACCCCCAGGCGGCAGCCTTCGTGACGATTTCCACCGCGGCCCGCGGCGCCACCGAGGCCTTCTCATTCCCGGGCGAGCGTCCGGTCACGCTCGAGGTTGTCCGGGAGCACAATCTGAACGAGCTCGAGTACGGCCGCATTCTGGAGCTGCTCGGCCGCACGCCAACCCTCACCGAGCTCGGCGTGTTCTCGGCGCTCTGGTCCGAGCACTGCTCCTACAAGCACTCGAAACCGGTGCTCAGAACGCTTCCGACGACCGGCCCGCAGGTGGTGCAAGGACCCGGCGAGAACGCCGGCGTGCTGCGCCTGCCCGACGGATGGGCGGTAGCGTTCAAGATCGAATCGCACAACCACCCGTCGGCGGTGGAGCCCTACCAGGGTGCGGCCACGGGCGTGGGCGGGATCCTGCGCGACGTGTTCACGATGGGCGCGCGGCCGGTCGCGGTGCTCAACAGCCTTCGGTTCGGGCCGCTGGACCACCCCCGGAACCGCTACCTTTTCGCGGGCGTCGTGCGCGGCGTCGGCGACTACGGCAACTGCGTCGGTGTGCCCACACTCGGCGGCGAGGTCGGATTCGCGTCGGGGTACACCGGCAACCCGCTGGTCAACGCCATGTGCGTCGGCCTGCTCAAGGAGGCCGACCTGATCCGCGCGGCCGCGCATGGGGTCGGCAACGTGCTCCTCTGCGTCGGCGCGCGCACCGGGCGGGACGGCATCCACGGTGCGAGCTTCGCGTCCGAGGAGCTCTCGGAGAAGAGCGAGGCCAGGCGGCCCCAGGTGCAGGTGGGCGACCCGTTCACCGAGAAGCTGCTGCTGGAGGCCAGCCTCGAGCTCATCACCTCCGGCCTCATCGTGGCCATCCAGGACATGGGAGCGGCGGGGCTGACCAGCTCGAGCGCCGAGATGGCCGCCCGCGGAGGCGTGGGGGTCGACATCGACACCGGGCTGGTGCCCACCCGCGAGCCCGGGATGACACCCTACGAGATCCTGCTCTCCGAATCGCAGGAGCGGATGCTCGTGGTCGCCGAGCCGCACCGGGTGCCCGAGATCCAGGCGGTCTGCGCCAAGTGGGAACTCGGCGCCACACCGATCGGCCAGGTCACCGACGACGGGATCTTCCGGGTCCGGCACCATGGCCGAGTGGTCGTGGCCATCCCCGGACAGCGGCTGGTGGACGACTGCCCGATCTACCATCCCGAGGCACGGGAAGGTGAGGACGTGAAGGCGCGCCGGGTCGCCGCACCGGCCAAGGCGCCCAAGGTCGACCTTCAGAGCGCGCTCGAGATCCTGCTCGACTCGCCGAACATCGCGAGCAAGCGGTGGGTCTACGAGCAGTACGACTCCACCGTGCAAGCCTCCACCGTGCTCGGCCCGGGCGGCGACGCCGGCGTGCTGCAGGTTCCCGGCACCCGCTTTGGGCTGGCGGTCACGGTGGACTGCAACAACCGGCTGGTCGCCCTCGACCCGTACGAGGGCGGGAAGGCGGCGGTGGCCGAGGCGGCGCGCAACATCGCGTGCACCGGCGCCCGGCCGCTGGGCATCACCGACTGCCTCAATTTCGGGAACCCCGAGAAGCCCGAGGTGTTCTTCCAGTTCCGCGAGGCATGCCGCGGGATTGCCGACGCGTGCCGCGCGTTCGACACGCCGGTCACCGGGGGCAACGTGAGCTTCTACAACGAGAGCCCCGCCGGCGCCGTGGACCCGACGCCGACCGTCGGCATGGTGGGGCTGCTCCAGCGCGTCGCCGACCGCGTCCCGAGCCACTTCGCCGCGCCGGGCGACGATATTCTGCTCCTGGGCGCCACCCGGGGCGAGCTGGGCGGCTCCGCCTATTGGACCGAGCTGTGCGACTTCATCGGCGGCCGTCCGGCGCGGGTAGACCTCGACGCCGAGCGACGGCTGCAGCAGCTGCTGGTCGCCTCGGCCGGACGGCGCCTGCTCCGCTCGGCGCATGACTGCTCGGAGGGCGGCCTCGTGGTGGCGGTCGCCGAGGCGGCCATCGGCGATGCGTACGCCGCCAAGGGCCTCGGCGCAAGCATGGACTTGACCGCCTACGCGCCAGGCGTCGCGCTCGAGGGTCTGTTGTACGGCGAAGACGGCGCGCGCGCGGTCGTCACGACCGCGCCGTCCGACACGGCGGCGCTGCTGGCCCTGGCCGGCGAGCACCGCGTGCCGGCGTACCGCGCGGGTTGCGTGGCGGCTGCCGGCGGGGCGCTGGAACTCCTGGCGGGCGGTCGCTTGTTCTCATGGGACGTGGGCTCGCTGCGCCAGATATTCTTCTCGGCGATTCCCCGGCGGATGCGGCATCCGGATGTGGACCGCTCGGTGGGAGAGTGATGCATGTGCGGTATCATCGGCGTTTCCGGGCTCCCTGACGCGGCCCGGCTCACCTATCTGGGCCTCTATGCCCTTCAGCACCGCGGGCAGGAGAGCGCCGGCATGGTGGTGATCGACCGCGACGGCCACGCGCGCTCCCACCGCGGCATGGGGCTGGTGAGCGAGAACTTCGACGAGGCCACCCTGGCCACGCTGCCGGGCGACGTCGCGGTGGGGCACACCCGGTACTCGACGACCGGCAGCACGGTGCTGGCCAACGCGCAACCCTGCAACGTCGCGACCCGCTGCGGCCCGCTCGCCATCGCCCACAACGGAAACATCATCAACGCCGCCGAGATCAAGCGGGAGCTGGTCGAGAAGGGCGCGATCTTCACCACCTCGTCGGACACCGAGGTGCTGGTTCACCTGATTGCCCGGTCCGACGCGGGCACGGTCGAGGGGCAGATCCGGGACGCGCTCGAGTTGGTGGATGGGGCGTACAGCCTGGTCATCACCGTCGGCCGCACGCTCTACGCGGTGGTCGACAGCCGGGGGTTCCGACCCCTGGTCCTGGGGCGGCTGGGCGGCGGGATGGTGGTGGCGTCGGAGACCTGCGCCCTCGATCTGCTCGGCGCCAACATCGCCTGCGAGCTTCAGCCAGGCGAGTTCATCAAGATCGAGGACGGCCGAGTCACCGAGCTGCCCAGACTCTCGCCGCGCCCGGTGAGCCGGTGTGTCTTCGAGCTGGTCTACTTCGCCCGGCCCGACAGCACCGTCTTCGGCGAGTCGGTGGACCGCGCCCGCCGTGAGTTGGGGCGGCAGCTGGCCCGTGAGCAGCCCGCCCCCCGCGGCGAGGTGGTCTTCAGCGTGCCGGATAGCTCCAACGCGATGGCGCTTGGTTTCGCGGAGGTTTCCGGCATCAAGCTCGAGTACGGGCTGATCCGGAACCACTACGTCGGCCGCACCTTCATCAACCCGACGCAGAACCACCGCGTGGCCAAGGTGAAGATCAAGTTCAACCCGGTGCGGGACGTCATCCAGGGCAAGTCGGTCGTCGTGGTGGACGACAGCCTGGTGCGCGGGAACACCAGCAAGAGCCTGGTCCAGATGATCCGCGCGGCGGGCGCGCGGGAGGTGCACCTTCGCCTGGGATCACCGCCCATCACGGGACCGTGCCTGTACGGCATCGACACGCCGACGCGGGAGGAGCTCATCGCCGCCAGCCACTCGATCGAGCAGATCCGCGAGTTCCTCGGGGTCGATTCCCTCGGCTACCTCTCGCTCGACGGGATGCTGCAGGCGGCCGGCGACGGCAACGGCTACTGCCACGCCTGCTTTTCGGGCCAGTACCCTACCCCGATTCCCGGCGATCTGGTCCAGCTCCGGCATGCCTCCCCGCTGGTGGCGACGCCGGCATGAGCGCGCCCTACGCTCAGCCGCCGCTCGTCTACTTCTTCGGCCAGGGGCGCGCGGACGGCAGCGCCGGCATGAAGGATGTCCTCGGCGGCAAAGGTGCCGGTCTCGCCGAAATGACCACCATCGGCATCCCGGTCCCACCCGGGTTCACCATCGCCAGCAGCCTCTGCGTCAGCTATCTCGACAGCCACCAGTTCCCCAAGCGTCTCCAGGTGCAGGTCGAGAACGCGCTGCACCGGGTCGAAACCGCGACATCCAAGCACTTCGGGGACGGCGACAATCCGCTGCTCGTGAGCGTGCGATCGGGCGCAGCGGTCTCGATGCCCGGAATGATGGAGACGATCCTGAACCTTGGCCTCAACGATGCGACGGTGGAGGGGCTCACCCGCCAGAGCGGGAATCCGCGGTTCGCGTGGGACTCGTACCGCCGCTTCGTCCAGATGTACGGCAGCGTGGTGTTCGACCTGTCCCGGAAGCCGTTCGAGCACATCCTCGAGGAGCACCGCCAGCGCTGCGGCGTCGAGCGCGACATCGACCTCCCCGTCGAGGAGCTGCAGGCCCTCGTCCGCCAGTTCAAGGAGCACGTGCACAAGGAGTCGGGTCGGGACTTCCCGAGCGACCCGATGGATCAGCTCTGGGGCGCCATCGCCGCGGTGTTCGAGAGCTGGAACACCCGCCGCGCCCTCGACTACCGGAAGCTGCACGATATCCCCGACAGCATGGGCACCGCGGTGAACGTGGTGGCGATGGTCTTCGGCAACCTCGGCGAGGACTCGGGCACCGGCGTCGCGTTCAGCCGCGACCCCTCCACGGGCGAGCGTGCACTGTACGGCGAGTACCTCCTCAACGCCCAGGGCGAGGACGTCGTGTCGGGGAGCCGCACCCCCCTGCCGATCGCCACGCTCAAGGAGCAGCTCCCCGCGTCGTTCCAGGAGCTCGAGCGCGTCGCCCGTACCCTCGAGCGCCACTTCCGGGACGTGCAGGACATGGAGTTCACGATCGAGCGCGGCACGCTGTACATGCTGCAGACCCGACGCGGCCAGCGCTCGGGGCACGCCGCGGTGCGTGTCGCCTGCGAAATGGTGGACGAGGAGCTGATCTCCGAAGAGGAGGCCGTTGCCCGCATCCCGCCCCACGACCTGAACCAGCTCCTGCACCCGACCATCGATCCGAACAGCCAGCTCGACCTCCTCACCACCGGCCTGCCAGCGTCGCCCGGCGCCGCGTGCGGTACCGTCGTGTTCGACGCCGACCGCGCCGAGAAGCTCGGCCGCGCGGGCCAGGCGGTGATCCTCGTCCGGCGCGAGACGTCGCCGGAGGATTTCCATGGGATGGTGATGGCCAAGGCGGTGCTCACCGCCCGCGGGGGGATGACCTCCCATGCGGCGGTCGTGGCACGCGGCATGGGCAAGCCGTGTGTGGCCGGGGCCCAGGAGCTCGAGGTGGACGAGCGCTCGGGCCGCCTGAGGGTCAACGGCCGGCAGGTCAGCGAGGGCGAATGGATCACGGTGGATGGCAGCACGGGCAAGGTGTTCGCCGGCCAGGCCGCACTCCGGACCCCTGAGCTGAGCGGCGACTTCCTCCGGCTCATGCAGTGGGCCGACCGGATCCGCCAGCTCCGCGTACGGGTGAATGCGGATACGCCCGCGGACGCGCACCGGGGCCGCGATTTCGGGGCCGAGGGAATCGGGCTCTGCCGGACCGAGCACATGTTCTTCGACGGCGACCGGCTCATCGCCATGCGCGAGATGATCGTCGCGCAGGACACCGCGGGTCGCCAGCGCGCGCTCGCCAAGCTGCTGCCCATGCAGCGCGCCGACTTCGAGGCGATCTTCCGCGCGATGGAGGGATTCCCCGTCACCATCCGCCTGCTCGACCCTCCGCTCCACGAGTTTCTCCCCAAGGAGGAGTCCGAAATCGGCGCGCTGGCCGCCGAGCTCAAGATCTCCGTGGATGCCTTGCAGGTGGTGATCAACCGGCTGCACGAAGTGAACCCGATGCTCGGCCTCCGGGGCTGCCGGCTGGGAATCATCTACCCGGAGATCACCGCGATGCAGGTCCGCGCGATCTTCGAGGCCGCCTGCACGGTGGCGGCGCGGAAGGGCCGGGTGATGCCGGAGGTCATGGTTCCGCTCACCGCCAGCGTGGTCGAGTTCCGGAAGCAGGCACTCATCGTGCGGCAGGTGGCCGAGGAGGTGTTCCGCGAGCGGCAGATCACGGTGCCGTTCCTGCTCGGCACCATGATCGAGCTGCCGCGCGCGGCCCTCACCGCTGACGAGCTTGCCCGCGAGGCGCAGTTCTTCTCGTTCGGGACCAACGACCTCACCCAGACCACCTGGGGGCTCTCGCGCGACGACGCGGGGCATTTCCTTCCCTACTACCTCGAGCACGGCGTCATCGAGGATGATCCGTTCCAGGTGCTCGACCAGGCCGGCGTGGGCAAGCTGATCCAGATGGCCTGCGAGCTGGGCCGCCGCACCCGCCCCGACCTCAAGCTCGGCATCTGCGGCGAGCACGGCGGTGACCCGACCGCCGTGGCCTTCTGCGACCGCCTGGGGATGAACTACGTGAGCTGCTCGCCCTTCCGCATCCCCATCGCCAGGCTCGCCGGGGCCCAGGCCACCCTCGCCGCCCGGGGCACCATGGACCGCACCCGCGCGACCGTGTAACCCTCAACGAGGCCGCCATGACTCCACCGCTCGTGGGCATCGTGATGGGCAGCGACTCGGACTGGGAGGTCATGCAGCACGCCAGCCGCCGGCTGGCCGAGTTTGCCGTGCCCCACGAGAGCCGGGTGGTGAGCGCACACCGCACTCCCGACCTGCTCTTCCGGTACGCCGAGGAGGCGCGCGGCCGTGGGCTCCGCTGCATCATCGCGGGCGCCGGCGGCGCGGCCCATCTCCCGGGCATGCTCGCGGCCAAGACGCCCCTGCCGATCCTCGGCGTCCCCGTGACCTCGGCCCAGCTCCAGGGGCTCGACTCGCTGCTGTCGATCGTCCAGATGCCCGCGGGGATCCCGGTGGCCACCTTCGCGATCGGGCCTGCGGGCGCGCACAACGCAGGGCTCTTCGCGGTGGCACTCCTCGCGCTCTCGGACCCCGCGCTGGCACGGCAGCTGGACGCGTTCCGCGCCGCGCAGACCGAGCGCGTGCTCGCCCTCAAGCTGCCGGGCCCCGCGTGATCCTGCCCGGCGCCACCCTCGGCGTGCTGGGCGGCGGGCAGCTGGGACGGATGTTCACCCTGCGCGCGCGATCGATGGGCTACCGCATCGTGGTGCTGGACCCCGACCCCGGCAGCCCCGCCGGCCAAGTCGCCGACCGCCACCTGCGCGCGGCGTACACCGACCTGCGCGCCCTCGACGAGCTGGCCGCGTCCTGCGCCGCCGTCACAACCGAGTTCGAAAACGTCCCCGCGGAGGCGCTCGACCACCTCGCCCGCACCAGTCTGGTGCGCCCCCCGGTCGCCGCGGTGGCGATCGCGCAGGACCGGATTGCCGAGAAGAGCTTCCTCCAGCGCGAGGGATTCGCCACCGCCCCGTTCCGGCCGGTGCGCGAGCCGGCCGAGCTCAAGGCCGCGGTGTCCGCCCTCCGCCTGCCCGCGCTGCTCAAGACCAGCCGCCTCGGTTACGACGGGAAGGGCCAGGCGGTGGTGACCGACACGGCCACGGCGGCAGCGGCGTTCGACCGACTCGGTGGCGTGGCCTGCGTGCTCGAGGAGCAGCTGGCGCTCGAGACCGAGCTGTCGGTCGTGCTCGCGCGGGGCGCGGACGGCGCCGTGGCCGCATTCCCGCCGGGTGAAAACCGGCACCGGGACGGGATCCTGGAGACCACCGTCGTGCCCGCCCGGGTGTCGGTACGGCTGGCCGAAGAGGCCAAGGCGCTCGCCACCGCGGTCGCCGAGCGGATGGCATACGTGGGTGTCTTGGGGGTGGAGCTGTTCGTGGCGAACGGCGGGAGGCTGTTCGTGAACGAGATGGCCCCGCGGCCGCACAACAGCGGGCACTACACGATGGACGCCTGCGCGGTAGACCAGTTCGAGCAGCAGTTGCGCGCCCTCTGCGGCCTCCCGCTCGGGGAGCCGAGACTGCTCACTCCGGTCGCCATGATCAACCTGCTGGGGGACCTCTGGCGGAATGGGGAGCCACGCTGGGCCGAGGCGCTCCGCCGCCCCGGCGTGCGGCTCCACTTGTACGGCAAGGCCGAGCCGCGACCCGGCCGGAAGATGGGCCACCTCAATTGTCTCGCCCGCGACGCCGATCAGGCGCTGGCCCTGGCGTACGAGGCGCACGGCGCGCTGCTCCCGGCGCGCGCGCCAGTCACCGTCTAACACCGAGGAGAAGCCGATGTCGCTGTTCGCGCTCGCCGCCGCCGCCGCGCTCTCGGGCGCACCGCTCACGCCGCTGCCCCAGCCCCTGGACACCGCGTGTCAGATCCTGCTCCCCAACGACGTGCCGGTCGAAGGGCGCAAGAGCCCGCTGGACTCGCTCACCTTCCTCGTCGCCAAGCACCCCGTCAAGCTCTGCTATGGCCGTCCCTCGTCCCGCGGCCGGGTGATGCTCGGCGGCGCGGCCGTGCCGTATGGCAAGCTCTGGCGCACCGGCGCCAACGAGCCCACGATCTTCTTCACGCCCGTCGCCCTGACGGTGGCCGGCGTCAAGGTGCCCGCCGGGTCCTATTCGCTCTACACCGTCCCCACCGAAGGCGACTGGGAGATCATCGTCAACCGGTCCACGAAGCAGTGGGGGGAGGAAAGCAACTACACACCGGCCGTGCAGGCGCAGGAGGTGGGAAGGGCAAAGGTGAAGAGCGAGCAGCTGAAGCAGCCGATCGAGACCTTCACCATTCGGAGCGAGGGGGCCGGAAGCGGGGCCGTCCTGGTGCTCGAGTGGGAGAAGACGCGGGTGAAGATCCCGATCAAGCCCGCCTGACGGTCGCTCAGCCCGCGAGCCGGCGGACGCCCGCCAGCAGCCGGTCGATCTCTTCGGTGGTCGTGTAGCAGGCGCATCCGGCGCGCACGAGGCCCTGCGCGGAGAGCCCCAGCCGCTCGACCACCGTCGTGGCGTAGAAGTCTCCGTTCGAAACGAACACTCCCTCGCCCGCCAACGCGGTCGCCACCGCATCGGTGGTACGTCCGGCCACCGTGAAGACCACGGTGGGCGTCCGCGGCTGTCCCGGCGGCGGCCCGTACAGCGTGACTCCGGCAATGTCGCCGAGTCCGGTCCAGAGCCGCTCGAGCAAGGCCTGACCCCGCCGGTGCAAGGCCAAGAACGTGCCCGCGAGACGCTCCCGCCGGGCCGCCCCTGGCGCCAGCGACGTCAGGAACTCCACCGCGGCCGCCGCCCCCACGATGCCCTCGTGGTTGAGCGTTCCCGTCTCCAGCCGTTCGGGAGCGCTATCCGGGGCCGGCGCGAGCTTGGGGGCGTCCAGCGATTCCAGCCGATCCCGTCGGCCGTAGAGGATCCCGAGGTGCGGACCGTAGAACTTGTAGGCCGAGCAGGCAAGGAAGTCGCAGCCGACGGCACCGACATCCACCAGCTCGTGGGGCGCATAGTGCACGGCATCCACGAAGCTGAACGCCCCGGCGGCCCGGGCCAGGGCGCACGCACGGGTGACATCGCTGATGGTCCCCAGGGCGTTGGAGGCCGCACCGATGGCCAGCAGGCGCGTGCGTCGCGTGACCGCACGTTCGAGGGCGTCCCAGTCGAGCTGACCGGTCTCGGGCAGGAACGGGATCACCCGGATGGTCACGCCCCGCTCCCGCTCGAGCGCCCGCCAGGGCGCCACGTTCGCATGATGGTCCAGCTCGGTCACGGCGATCTCATCACCCGGCCCCCAGCCCCGGCCGAGCGCCCGGCCGAGGTGGAAGGTCAGGGTGGTCATGTTGGCCCCGAAGACGATTTCCTGAGGGGTGGCGCCGAGGAAGTCCGCCAGCGCCTCGCGGGCGCCTGTGATCAAGCGGTCGGTCTCCTGGCTGGTCGGGTAGTGCCAGTGGGTGTTCGCGTTGTGGTGGAGCAGGTAATCCCGCATGGCGTCGACCACCGACGCCGGTACCTGGGTCCCGCCGGGCCCATCGAAGTACGCCACGGGATAGCCCGCGTGCCGGCGCGTGAGCGCCGG
>DAIPLK010000071.1:0-12786 GCA_036769285.1 Gemmatimonadales bacterium
CGATCAGTGAAGTTGTAGCCGTTCATCGCGGTACCCTACGTTGCTCCGAAGGCCGTCGCCGCGGCTCATCCACGGCGTCCCACTTCGGATTCCAGCACTTTTCGCACGAACCGTGCCCGACGGAGGGGCAGCTCAACATCGTCGGGAGAGACACCTTCCGCCACCGCCAGATGCGCGGGCTGCGTGTAAATCAGCAGCTTGTTCAGCGTGTACATGGCGACGTCGGGAATGAGTCCCACCCCCACCCCGAGCCGGACGCCGCTCAGCAGGTTCATCGCTTCCTCGAACGACAACGACCGCGCATACCGGAGCAGGCCATAGGCCCGCCACACCTTGTCCTCGATGACGGTCGGCGCGTCGCGGACGAGCACCTGTCGCGCCTGCTCCTCGTAGTCCATCACCTGGCGGACCATCTTGCCGAGATGATCGAGCAGCTCCCGCTCGGAGCTCCCCAGCGTGGTCTGGTTCGACAACTGGAAGAAGTTGCCGACCACCTCGCTGCCCTCACCGTACAGGCCGCGGTGGGTCAGTCCGACCTGCGCCAGCCCCTGCAGAACCTTGCTGATTTCCTTGGTGAGGACGAGCCCGGGCAGGTGGATCAGCACGGACGCGCGGAGCCCAGTTCCGACGTTGGTCGGACAGGAGGTAAGATAACCGAATTCCGGGTGAAATGCGAAAGCAAGTCGTTGTCCCAGTTCGGAGTCCAGCCGGTCCACCTCGGCGTAGGTCTCCGCCAGGGCGAACCCGGAATGGAGTCCCTGGATTCGCAGGTGGTCCTCCTCGTTCAGCATTACCCCGATCCGCTCCTGGATCAGCAGGGAGGCTCCCGAACGCACCCGGCCGTCGGGGTCGAGCCCCGCCAGCTCCTTGCTCACGAGGTGACGCTCGTGCAGCAGCTGCCGGTCGATCCGGTCCAGCTGATCCAGGCGGAACCGGGTCGCGCGGCGGAGCAGCACCGACTCCCGGGCTGCCCGCTCCACCGAATCGAGGATCTCCTCCCGCTCAATCTCGGAGTTCCGGCCCTGGAAGATGTGGTCGGCCAGGTTTCGGGCGAGGCGGATTCGAGTCGAGAGCACCAGGTGGCTGGACGGGCCGCTCGCGTCGAGCCAGCCGACGCCCCCATCGGTGAGGAGCGAGAGGTCGATCATTCCAGCACCCGCAGGCGGTCGCGCAGCTCGGCGGCCAGCTCGAAGTTCTCGGTCTCGACGGCGAGTCGGAGCTGTTCCCTGAGGTCCGCGGCCGGTTCGCGACCCACGGCCGCGCCCGGCTCGCGCTCGGCGTAGCGCTCCCCCAGGTGGTGGGTCGAGCCGTGCAGCCGCCGCAGGAGATCCCGCAGCGGGCCCTCGAAGCTCCGGTAGCAGTCCGAGCAGCCGAGCCGCCCGGTTTCGCGGAAGTCCTGAAACGTCCCGCCGCACCGGCCGCACACCTCGCTCGTCCGCGCCGGCAGGACCTGTTCCGCCTCCTTGCCCATGGCCGCGAGGAAGCTCCCGAGCGGGGTCTTGGCGACCGCACCGGGGCTCTCCACCCCCTTCTCCGCCGCGCACTTCTCACAGAGATGCAGGGTGGTGACCTGTTCGTTGACGATCTGAGTGAGGTGGATGACCGCCTCCCGCTCGCGGCACTGGTCGCACGACATCAGGGCATCGACTCCACGCCGGACAGCGGCACCAGGTGCCCCCCCTCGAGGGAGAGCACTCGGTCGGCCCGGCCGGCCAGCAGACGGTTGTGCGTGACCACCACGAGGGCGGTCTCGAACTCGCGGGCGAGGCGCGCGAACAGCTCGTGCAGCCGCTCGCTGTTGCCATGGTCCAGGTTGCCGGAGGGCTCGTCCGCCAGCACCACGAGCGGGTCGGTGGCGAGCGCCCGGGCGACGGCTGCACGCTGCTGCTCGCCACCGGAGAGGGCAGAGGGGCGATGGGTCATTCGGCCGGCCAGCCCGACGGCCGCCAGCAATTCTTCCCCCTGCGAGCGGGCCCGGGCCTCGTCCTGCCCGGCGATCAGCAGCGGCATCATGACGTTCTCCAGCGCGCTGAATTCCCGCAGCAAGTGATGGAACTGGAACACGAACCCGATCTTCCGGTTCCGGATCGCGGCCAGCTCGGCGGCGCTCTGCTCGGCATAATCCAGTCCGTCCAGCTGCACCGTCCCCGCCGAGGGCGTGTCGAGCGCGCCCAGGAGGTGCAGCAAGGTGCTCTTCCCCGAGCCGCTGGCGCCGACGATCGCGACGAACTCACCTCGCCGGACCGTCAGGTCCACACCCGACAAGACTTCGATCGGCGCGCCGTCCCCGCCGCGAAACGACTTCCGGAGCCCCCGCGCCTCGAGGATGGCGCTCATTCGTGCCGGATCGCGTCGACGGGAGTGAGTCCTGCGGCGGAGCGGGACGGGTAGACGGTGGCGAGCACGGCAATGGCGAGGCTGGCCAGCACGACCACGAGAACGTCCGCCGCTTCCACGTGCACGGGAAGGTGGTCGATGAAGTACACGGCCGGATTGATTCGGATCCACCCCGACTTGTCGACCACGTAAGCCACCGTGAGCCCTGCTACCAGGCCAATCGCGGTTCCCACCCCTCCGATCACCGCGCCCTGGAGCAGGAACACCCGCGCGACGGCGGGAGAGGTCAGGCCCATCGCGCGGAGGATTCCGATCTCCCGGGTCTTGTCCGCGACGACCATGGTGAGGGTGCCCACAATGTTGAAGGCCGCCACCACCATGATGAAGAAGATAATCAGTCCCATGGCCAGCTTCTCGAGCTGGAGCGCGCTGAAGAGGCTCGCATTCTGGGTCTGCCAGTCGAGCGAGCGGTAGGGATAGCCGAGTCGTCGCTCGATCGTCTCGCCGATGGCGGGCGCCAAGTCGGGATCGCCCACCCGCACGGCGAGTCCCGAGACCGCGTCGTCCAGCCCGGTGAAGCGTTGCGCCACGTCCAGTCTTACCACGACGAACTGGTTGTCGTACTGGAACATGCCGGTGTCGAACAGCCCGGTGACCTCGAACCGCCAGAACCGCGGCACGGCGACGCCGAGGGCCGGGTTCACCTTGGCCTGCGTGACCGGAACCAGGGTGACCACGTCACCGGGGTAGACCGAGAGCCGGTTGGCCAGACGCGCGCCGAGGAGGATGCCGCCGTCCACGTTCGGCTTGGTGGTGCGGAAGGTCAGGTCCCCCTTCCGAATCGACTGCGGCAGCGAGGTCACCGAACGCGTACCGGTATCCGGATCGAAGCCGACCAGGTTCACTCCTTCGCCATAGTCCTGTCCCGCGGTGATCCCCGCCTGGCTGACGACCTCGGGGGCTGCAGCCACGACGCCGGGCTCGCGCCGCACGATTTCCAGCGCCTTGCGCCAGTCGTCCATCCGGAGCCCCGCGCCGAATGTGAGCACGCGCAGGTGCGGGTTGGCCACCAGGATCCGCTCGCGCAAGTCGTTCCTGAGCCCGTTCATGACGCCAAGCACCACGATCAACGCCATCACGCCCACCGCCACGCCACCGGTCGCGATGACCGTGTTGAGCGATGCGGCGCTCGAGGTGCGGCGACTCCGCAGATACCGCCGCGCGATGCGCCACTCGAGCCGCGAGGGCCGGTGGAAGATCGAGCGGAGGTCCGCACGATCGGCAACGGGTCCGGTGCCCACTTAGCCCTCCGGCCGCATCGAGGGAAACAGGATGACGTCACGGATCGAGTGCTGGTCGGCGACCAGCATGATCACGCGGTCGATCCCGATGCCGACCCCACCGGCCGGTGGCATCCCGTACTCGAGCGCACGGATGTAATCGGTGTCGTACGGCTGCGTCTCCTTGTTGCCGGCGGCCTGCTGCCGCGCCTGGTCCTCGAAGCGGCGGCGCTGGTCGTCGGGGTCGTTGAGCTCGCTGAAGGCATTGGCCAGCTCACGACCCCCGACGAACAGCTCGAACCGCTCGGTCAGCGCGGGGTCGCTTCGATGTTGCTTGGCCAGCGGCGACAGCGGCTTCGGATAGTCGAGCACGAAGGTCGGCTGCACCAGGTCGGGCTCGAGCACCAGCTTGAACACTTCGTCCTGCAGGCGGCCCCCGGTGAGCTCCGCAATCTCGTCGGCGTCCGCGCCCCGCCCGCGGAGCAGCGCCCGCATCTGGTCATCGGTCGCCGTCCGGAGGTCCAGACCCGAGCGCTCGCGGATTCCCTCGATGAACTGAACCCGGGTGAACGGCGGCGTGAAGTCCAGCGTCGTGCCGTAGCGCTCCAGGCGGAGCGTGCCCAGGCAGTGCTGGATCACGCCGCTTACCAGACCTTCCACCAGGACCATCATGTCGCCGTAGTCGGCATAGGCCTGGTAGGCCTCAAGCATCGTGAATTCGGGGTTGTGGGTCCGATCCATTCCCTCGTTCCGGAAGTCGTGGCCGATTTCGTACACTCGCTCGAACCCCCCGACCAGCAGCCGTTTGAGGTACAGCTCGTCCGCGATCCGGAGGTAGAGCGGCATGTCGAGCGCGTTGTGATGCGTCACGAACGGCCGCGCGGCAGCCCCGCCGTAGAGCGGCTGGAGGATCGGCGTCTCGACCTCGAGAAACCCTTGGCCGTCGAGAAAGCGGCGGATCCACGTCACCGCCTTCGACCGGAGCCGGAAGACCGCGCGCACCTCCGGATGCACAGCCAGATCGGCGTAGCGCTGCCGGTAGCGGACCTCGGGGTCCTGCAGCCCGCCGTAGGTGACCGGACCCTCCGGGCCGGCCTGGGTCTTGCCGCGGGGCAGCGGCCGGAGCGACTTGGCGAGGAGCGTGAGGGTCGTGGCGCGCACCGTGATCTCGCCGGCCCGGGTGCGGAACACGACCCCGCTGACGCCGATGTGGTCGTCGAGATCCAGTCGCTCGAGCAGGGCGTAGGCGTCACCGAGCAGGTCGCGGCGGAGATAGAGCTGGATGCGATCGGTTTCATCCTCGACGTGGAGGAACGCGGTCTTCCCCTGCGAGCGCATTCCGACGATCCGACCGGCGATCGCCACGGCGGGGCCGCTCTCGCCCATTGCGTCGTCCCATGACGCGAGCGCCTCGGCGGCGCTGTGGGTCCGCTGGTACCGGTAGGCGAATGCCGGCACGCCCCCGGCCTCGAGCGCCGCCCGCTTCTCCCGGCGCGCCGCCTCGACGAAGGACCGACCATCATCGCCCCCGCCCTCCCCGCTGCTCACGCCGCCTTGCCTCCGAAGCGCTTGAGGTATGCCTGGATGAACTCGTCCAGATCTCCGTCCATGACGCGCTGCACGTCGCCCACCTTCGTCTCAGTGCGGTGGTCGTTGACCATGGTGTACGGCTGGAAGACGTAGGAGCGGATCTGGTTGCCCCAGGAGTTGTCGGTCTTGGTGGCCTCGACGACCGCCCGCGCCGCCTCCTGCTCCTCCAACTTCTTCTGGTAGATGGCGGCCCGCAACATCTTCATGGCGGTGGCGCGATTCTTCGTCTGGCTGCGCTCCTGCTGGCAGGAGACGATCGTTCCGGTGGGGACGTGCGTGAGCCGGACGGCCGAGGAAGTCTTGTTGACGTGCTGACCGCCGGCGCCGGAGGCGCGGAACACGTCCATCTTGATGTCCTCCTCGCGGAGGTCGACCTCGATCGTGTCGTCGATGTCGGGATACACGAACACCGAGGCGAACGACGTGTGGCGCCGCGCCTGCGAGTCGTACGGAGAGATCCGGACCAGCCGGTGCACGCCCTTCTCCGCCTTGAGATAGCCGTAGGCGTATTCGCCCCTGATCTGAATGGAGACCGACTTGATCCCGGCCTCCTCGCCCGGCAGCAGGTCGAGGACGGTCACCTGGAACCCATGGCGCTCCGCCCAGCGCACGTACATGCGCATCAGCATCTCGGCCCAGTCCTGCGACTCGGTCCCGCCGGCGCCGGGATGGATGGTCAACAGCGCGTCGCGGCCGTCGTCCGGGCCCTGCAGCATGGCCTGCAGCTCGAAGGCCTCGACCGCAGTGGCGAGGGCGGCGGTCTCGCGGGCGACTTCGTCCAGCATGGCAGCATCGGGCTCGGCCACGAGCAGCTGCGCCATTTCCAGCGCACCGGTGAGCCGGCCGTGCAGCTCCTCCCACGGTGCCACCCAGCCCTTGAGCGTCTTGACCTCCTGCACCGTCGCGCGGGCGCTGTCGGGATTCGCCCAGAATCCCGCCTCCGCCTGCGACGCCTCGAGCGTCCGCAGGCGCTCCGCCTTGGCGGTCAGGTCAAAGAAATCCTCGGAGTTCGGTGACGCGGTGCTGCAGTTCGGTGAGGCGCTCGACGAGATCGGCCATGCCAACGGCTCCAACGGTAAGAGTGGCTCCCTGGGCGGGAACGAGTGAGCCGCTCGTCCGCCGTGACGGGCGGAGGAACGGCTCGGTAGACACAAATATAGCCCTGCTCAGAAGATCTGGCGACCGCCGGCGAGGATCTCGTTCAGCGCCTCCTTGAAGTAGGTCGTGCCGTCGGCCACCTCCCTGCCGACCTGCTCGGCGTACTCCTGCCAACTCTTCTTGATCTCCTCCTCGAACAGCTCCTTCAGGTTGCCGTCCCGCAGCCCTTCCTGCCGCTTGGCCGGGTGGTACACCACCATATCCGAGATTAGCGCCCGAGCGAGGCGTCGGGCCTTCAGAGCGGGATCCTGGGAGAGGAACGGATTGACCGGTCTCGTTCCTGTGCTGGGCGCCGGGCGCGGTGGCGGAGGCGACGGTGCCACGGGCGGTGGCGCGGCCGGCGCCGGGGAGGCGGCCGGCACGGCTGCCGCCGGGCGTGCCACCGGAGGTGCCGGGGAGGCAGCCGGCCGGGGAGCCCCCTGGGGCATCGCTGGCGGAGGGAAGCCGGCGGGCCTGGGCGCCGCCGGTGGTGGTGGTGCGGCCACCGGGGCCACCCTGGGAGCGGCTATCGGGGCCGGCGGCGGCGCGGGGGCAGGCGCCGGAGCAGGTGCCGGAGCCGGAGCCGGTGGCGCCGAAGCCGGAAGTGACGGGTGACGGGCGGCAGCGGCCGCCGTTCCGACGGGTGCCGGCCGCTCCGGTGCCTCGCCGTCCGGCCGGACCGCGAAGACCGCGCTGCAGATGCTGCACCGTGCGCGCACACCTCCCTCGGGCACCTTCGCCGGGTCGACGCGATACACCGTGGCGCAGCTGGGACACGAAACGTTCATCGTTGTTCCATCCTCACGACTGTTCTCTGGACGCCGCCCCCGACCGCCCTTCGCCGTTGGTCGCCTGCCGCCGATCCACGACGAAGACCGAGCCCGGCAGGGTCTTGGCGTAGCTCTTCATCTCGGTGGCAAGCTCGCTCACCTGGGCCGGATGCGCAAACCGCCGATGGCGGTTGGTCACGATGCCGATGGAGAGCGTCATCAGCGGCACCCGGTGGAGCTGGCCCCGCCGGTCCTTGCCGAAGAAATACCCCGCCCGCCGGTCCTGATCGTTGTACTGCAGCGGAATGAGCGTATCGAAGACATCCAGGATCTCGCTGCACACCGGACTGATCTCCTCCGCGGGGACGACGAAGATGAAATCGTCACCGCCGATGTGGCCCACGAATCCTCGCGCGCCGAGGAGTCCCTTCACCACGTCGTGGAGGATGCGGGAGAGCAGATAGATGACCCGGTCGCCATCGTAGTAGCTGTAGCGGTCGTTGAACTCCTTGAAGTGGTCCAGATCCGCGTAGCAGACGGCGAACTCCTGGTCCGACTCGAGCCGCCGCCGGATTTCCCGCTCGATCTCGGTCGTGCCGGGCAGCCGGGTCGAGGGGTGCACCGAGACGTCGCGCTCCGTGCGGACCAGCATCGCGTCCAGCCGGGCGCGCTGCTCGGCGGGCGAGAAGATGCCGGTGATGACCTCGTCCGCGCCCACGGCGAACCATGCCTGCACCTGTTCCGGATGATGATCGGCCGCGAGAATGGTCGCCGGCACGATCGCGGTGAACGCATCCTGCTTGAGCCGGCGGACCAGGTCTAGACCCTCGGACTTCGCCCCATCGCCGTTCACGAAGAGCAGGCATGGATGGCCGCGCAGGACGATCGCCTCGACCTCTTCCGGCTGGTTGAACACCAGCAGTGGGAACGCGTTGGCCGCTGCCCACTCCTGAACGAGGTCGGGCACCGGGCAAGGCTCCGGCGAAAAGAAGAGAATCGTCGGGCGAGTCCGCACCCATTGCCTCTCGTAAGGGTTTATCCGAAGCTAACTTGGACGCCCGCTCCCGCCAAGTCAATCGAGGAAGAAAGCCCCCACCGCCACCATGGCGTAGACTGCCAGGAGCTGCACCCCCTCGAACCAATGGGACTCCCCGTCCAAGGTGATGATCGCCGTCACGATGGTGGCGAGTCCCAGCGCAACCACCTCGAACGGCTGAAAGACGAGGTTCATCTCCTGGCCCAGGAGCACGCCGGCGAACACCAGAATCGGCGCGACGAGCAAGGCGATCTGGGTGCTGGACCCGAGCGCGATCTGCAACCCGAGATCAATCTGCCCCTTGCGCGACAGCATGACCGCGGCCGCGTGCTCCGCCGCGTTCCCGATGATCGGAATGACGATCAGCCCCAGGAACATCGTGGACAGGCCGAGCGTCTCGGTCACCTCGGTGACGGCATGGACCAGCAGCTCGGACTCGACCGCGACGCCGACGGTGGCCGCCGCGAGGACAAGCAGGGCCTTTCCTGGGGTCCAGACCGGCCCAGCCATAGGGTGGGCCTCGCCGCCGAACAGGCTTCGGTGAGTCCGCAGCGTGAACAGGAGCGAACAGGCGTACGTCGCGATCAGGATCGCCGCCACCGCCTCGGACATGTGCAGCTCGGACAGGCGGGCGGCAGCCTCCGGATGGACGGAGTGGTACAGCGCCGGAAAGACTAGGGCCCCGACCGACAGCGCGAGCATACCGGCGCTCATTCCGACGCTGGTCCGGTTGAATCGCAGCTCGGCACGCGTGCTCCCGCCGGCGATCAGCGCCAGCCCGAGGATCAGGAGCAGATTGCCCAGGATGCTCCCTGTGATCGAGGCCTTGACCAGCTCAACCAGTCCGGCCCGCAGCGCGACGATGGCGATGATCAGCTCGGCCGCGTTTCCGAACGTGGCGTTCAGCAGTCCGCCGATCGTGGGGCCGGTGCGGTGTGCGAGGTGCTCGGTCGCCTCGCCCATATAGCCCGCGAGTGGGAGCACCCCCAGACAGGCCGTCACGAAGACCCAAATGGCCGGGGCGTGCAGGAAGTATCCCAGCACGATGCTCACCGGCAGGGCGGTGAGCAAGAGCAGCCGCCACGGTATTCCCCTCAGAGCGGCTTCGCTTCGTCGACCAGCATGATGGGGATGCCGTCCTCGACCTGGTAGACGAGCCGGCAGGCGTGACAGACGAGCGATTCCGGGGCGGTGCGGTACTCGAGGTCGCCCTTGCACTTGGGGCAGACCAGGATCTGCAGCAGCTCTGGGGCCAGTGTCATGGGGTCTCCGACTCAGGGAACCCGAACCGGGTCAGTGCCGTGGCGCTCTTTCGCCAGTGGGGCAGCACCTTGACCCAGCAATCGAGATACACCGGCGCGCCGATCAGCTCCTCGATCCGGCGCCGAGCGTGGGCGCCGATCGCCTTGATGGTGCGGCCGCCCGCGCCGATCACGATCCGCTTTTGCGACTCCCGCTCGACGAACAGGGTCACCCGAATGTATATGGGCCGTTCGGCTTCGCGAAACTCCTCCACCTCAGCGGTGAAGCCGTAGGGCAGCTCGTCCTCGAGCAGCTCGAACGCCGCCTCGCGCAGGAATTCGACCACAAAGAAGCGCAGTGGCTGGGTGCCGACATCGTCGGGATCGTGGGCGAACTCCGCCTCGGGCAGGAGTTCGCGCACCCGGTCGAGCAGCCGGTCGAGGCCCTCGCCGCCGGGCGCGGCCACCACGAGGGCCGACCGACCGAGCTCGGCCCGGCGCGCCGGCGACACCAGATCACCCTTGGTGTAGGCCGTCAGGACGGGGACGTGGAGCGGGTGATCCAGCCCGGCGAGCTCGGTGAACGGCGGCGCGGGGGCGTCGGGGGCCGGATGGAGGTAAAGCACGACGTCCATGCGGTCGAGGGTCGCGAGCGCCAGGCCGCGCATACGGCTCTGCATGAGGTACGCCGGATCGAGAAGGCCGGGCAGGTCGTGAAAGATGTACTGCGTGTCGCCATCAGTCCGAAGCCCGACGACCGGCAGTCGGGTCGCCTGCGCCCGGGGGCTCACGATCGCCAGATGCTGGCCGACCAGGGCGTTGAGGAGGGAGGACTTCCCGACATTGGGGGCGCCGGCGAGGGCGATGTGGCCGCAGCGGGGCATGGGGGAATCTAGGGAGGACGGCGCGGGTGGAGAAGGCGGGGCGGGCGGAGAAAAAAGCAGCCCGGAGACTCACCGAGTCTCCGGGCTCGAAGCAAAGGCTGGCGACGGCCTACTCTCCCACCACCTCGCAGTGGCAGTACCATCGGCGCTGCAGGGCTTAACTGCCGTGTTCGGAATGGGAACGGGTGTGGCCCCTGCGCGCTAGTCGTCAGCCGATTGTGCGGCGGCGCGCTGTGCGCGCCGCTAACCGTGCGGGATCCCCGGAGGGATCCCGCGACAATCGGTCGAATGGATGGTGTGAGATGCAAAGAATGGGAAGAGATCAAACTTCACGGGCGATTAGTAGCGCTCGACTGAAGAGGTTGCCCTCCGTACATCTGCGCCCTATCAACCAGGTAGTCTCCCTGGGCCCTTGAGGGGGCTTATGCCCCAGGAGTGTTCATCTTGGGAAGAGTTTCCCACTTAGATGCTTTCAGCGGTTATCTCCGCGCGACATCGCTACCGGGCGCTGCCCCTGGCGGGACAGCCCGTACACGAGCGGTCGCTTCGTCTCGGTCCTCTCGTACTAGAGACGACGTCCCTCAACACTCCCACGCCCACGACGGATACAGACCGAACTGTCTCACGACGTTCTGAACCCAGCTCATGTACCACTTTAACCGGCGAACAGCCGGACCCTTGGGACCTTCTCCAGCCCCAGGATGTGATAAGCCGACATCGAGGTGCCAAACCGCGCCGTCGATGTGAACTCTCGGGCGCGATAAGCCTGTTATCCCCAGCGTACCTTTTATCCGATGAGCGATGACCCATCCACACGGGATCACCGGATCACTTAAGCCGACTTTCGTCCCTGCTTGCGCCGTCGCGCTCGCAGTCAGGCGGGCTTTTGCTTATACACTCGTCGTGCGATTACCGACCGCACTGAGCCCACCATAGCGCGCCTCCGGTACTCTTTAGGAGGCGACCGCCCCAGTCAAACTACCCACCAGCCACGGTCCTCGACGGGGTTGCCGTCCGAGTGAGAACGTTAGTAAAACAAGGGTGGTATTTCACTGGTGCCTCCCTGGCCCCCGAAAGGACCAGATCGACGGCTCCCACCTATGCTACGCAGGTTATACCGACGTTCAATGACAGGTTGTAGTAAAGGTGCACGGGGTCTTTTTGTCCTGTCGCGGGTAATCGGAATCCTCACCGATACTGCTATTTCGCCGAGCTTACGGAAGAGACAGCTCCCAAGTCGTTACTCCATTCGTGCAGGTCGGAACTTACCCGACAAGGAATTTCGCTACCTTAGGACCGTTATAGTTACGGCCGCCGTTTACCGGGGCTTCGGTTCGCAGCTTCGCCTTGCGGCTAACCGCTCACCTTAACCTTCCGGCACCGGGCAGGAGTCAGAGCGTATACGTCGGCTTGGATCATGCCTTAGCACGCTCCTGTGTTTTTGCTAAACAGTCGCTTGGGACGATTCTCTGCGGCCGGCTTGGGCTTCTCCTGTACGGAGTCACCTACCACCGGCACCCCTTATCCCGAAGTTACGGGGTAATTTTGCCGAGTTCCTTTTCCGTAAATCACTCGAGCCCCTTAGGCTACTCGCCTCGCCCACCTGTGTCGGATTACGGTACGGTCAACTGCAGTCCTGGTCCGCGAAGCTTTTCTTGGCAGTGTGCGTCAGCCACCCTTGACGAGGCCTGACGGCCTCTTCGGCATCGGTTCTCGACTATCCCAGCGGATTTGCCTACCGGGAAACGTCTACCACCTTGCAGCGGAAAATCCACCACCCGCCGGTAACCTTGCTGCTGCGTCCCTCCTCGGACTCGTAACGGCCTACAGTTGGTACGGGAATGTTGACCCGTTTCCCATCGTCTACGCCTCTCGGCCTCGACTTAGGGACCGACTGACCCTGAGCTGATCGACATGGCTCAGGAACCCTTAGGCTTTCGGGGACAGGGGTTTTCACCCTGTTTCTCGCGTACTTAATCCGGCATCCTCACTTCCCATCGCTCCACCGGAAGGCTTCCGCCCCGGCTTCACCGCTCTGGGAACGCTCCCCTACCCCTTACACGCCAGCGTGAGCTGGCGCGTAAAGACATAGCTTCGGCGGGCGGCTTGAAGTCCCGACCATTATCGGCGCGACCTCGCTGGACTGGTGAGCTATTACGCACTCTTTAAAGGAATGGCTGCTTCTAAGCCAACCTCCCAGTTGTCACAGCAAGATCACATCCTTTGCTACACTAAGCCGCCACTCCGGGGCCTTAGCTGATGTTCTGGGTTCTTTCCCTCTCGCCGCGGTACATTAGCGCACCGCGACTGCCTCCCGGGCAGCATTCAACAGGCATTCGGAGTTTGGTTGGGGGAGGTATCGTTATTCACGACCCGGACCCATCCAGTGCTCTACCTCCTGTGAACTCATTTCCCGAGGCTATACCAAAATATATTTCGGGGAGAACCAGCTATCTCCGAGCTTGATTGGCCTTTCACCCCTACCCTCAAGTCATCCGAGCGGTTTTCAAC
>DAIPLK010000192.1:0-3883 GCA_036769285.1 Gemmatimonadales bacterium
TCGGCATAGCAGGCGGTGACGCAGGCCTGGCACCCGGTGCAGCGGGCGAGGTCGATCGCCATCCCCCACTGCGGCAGGTCACGCGTGTAGTCACCCTTCAGGGTGGCCGTGTGCTGGGCCTCCCTCCAGCCGTTCAGCGCTTCGACTTCTCGCTCGGTGTTGATCTCGTGCTCGCCGTGCCCCTCCGCGAGATACGCCTCCTTCACCGTAAGGCCCTTCCGCGCGGCCGCGAGCGGCATCGCCTCGGCGATCCCGCGCCCAAGCTGACGCGGCACGCCTTCGACGGTGGCCAGCTTCCGGAACGCGCCGGTCTTCTCGACCGCCACACGGGTCGAGACGTAGGACACGAAGTCGCCGGCCGGCGCCCCGAGCAGGTCCAGGGCGTTGACCCCACGGCCCTGCGCGAACGCCCCGTACTCGGTGTGCCCCAGGCCAAGCGGCATCGCCACGACGTCAGGGTGGAGCCCCCGGTGGACGTAGGCGGGGGCCTCAATCGCGCCGTGGGGGGAGGTGAGGCGCAGGATCTCGCCGTCCTGGATGTCGAGCGACCGGGCGGTTTCGGGGCTCACTTCCACCCATGAATGCCAGGTGATCTTGGTGACGGGGTCGGCAGTCTCGAGCAGCCACGGCTTGTTGGCGCCCCGGCCGTCGTGCAGCGTCCCATGGGGGTAGGCGACGAAGACGAAGCTGCCATTGCCCTCGAAGGCCGGCTTGGTGTAGCTCGGCTCGGCCGCCGATGGAGCCAGCGCGACATCGGTCGCGGCCCCCGGTTCGTCGAACACGCCACCGCGCTGGAGCGCGGACCGCCAGAACTCGTCGGCATTGGGCTCCTTGCGCTCGGCGGCCAGCGCCTGCCAGCGGCCCCGCAGATGCGCCTCCCACGAGGGGGCAGTGAACTTGCCCAGCGCGCCGCCAGCCTTCTTGGCCACATGGAGCAGCACGTCGCCGGTGGCCCGGGTGTTGAACACCGGCTCCATCACTGGCTGCATCAGGCTCCGCACGCCGGTCCGCGGCGCGAGGTCGTCCCAGCGCTCGAGCGCGTGGTGCTGCGGGAGGAGGAGGTCGCAGAGCGCGGCAGTCTCGTCGAGGAAGAGCGACGTCGAGACCTTGAACGCCGCTTTCTTGAGCTGCTCGGCGAATCTGGCCGCCTTGGGGAGCGCGTAGACCGGGTTGGCGTCGTGAACCAGGAGCAGCGAGACCTGACCGCCCTCCATGGCGTCGCCCAGCCCGGCCAGCGCGCCATAGCCGTCGCCGGCGGGGAGGTCGGCGCCGAACTTGATCGTCCGGCCCACGTTGCCGGCGACGAAGTTGAGCAGGTTGACCGCCGCGCACAGCTCGGCGGCGCCGGCGTGCTGCGCGCCGATACCGCCGGCGACCGCCAGGCTCGGCGATGCGGCGGCGAACTCCCGCGCGATGCGCTCGATCCGCTCGGCGGGAATTCCGGTCTCCTGGGCGGCAATGGCGGGGGTGAACTTGCCAAGCGCCGCGGCCACCTGCGGGGGGGCACCACGATCCGCGGCCACCACGCCGGCGATGGCGAGCGCTAGCATTGTCTCGGTCCCCGGCCGGGTGGCGAGCCACTCGTCGGCGTTGAGGCCGGTGAGGTCCATGCGCGGGGCCGCGTAGACGAACTTGGCGACGTCGCCGTCGGCGAAGCCGTGCGCCCCGGCGAAGCCGAGCTGGTGCTCGGTCGGCGACAGCCAGGTCTCCAGGAAGTCGGCGCCGAAGGACAGGATGTACTTGGCGCTGCCGAAGTCGTACGCCGGGAGCTGGTCCAGCCCGAACACCCGGCGGTTCCCCGCGCGCACGGGCTCGTGGTCGAACGGCGTCCAGCGCACCAGCCGGCCGCCGATCGCGGCAGTCCAGTCCGCGAGCAGGTCGGAAAATGTCCCCCGCCCGGCGCCGCTCAGCACGGCCACCTTGCCGCCCGCCTCGCCGAGCTTGCCCGCCAGCCGGGCGATCGCCTCGTCCCAGCTGATCTCGGCGAACCGACCATCCGCTCCGCGCGCCATCGGCGCCCGGATGCGTCCCGGGTTGTAGAGCCCCTGCAGCGCAGCCTGCCCGCGTGAGCAGAGCTTGCCCTGGTTGATCGGGTGCTCGGGACTCCCTTCGAGCTTGACCGCACGACCCTCGCGCGTCCGCACGTGGAGACCGCACCCCGCCCCGCACTCGGTGCAGGTGCTCGCGTAGAGCGTGGCCACCCCGGGGATCTGGTCCTCCGACTGGACCAGATACGGCACCAGTTTCTCGACCCGGCTGGTGGAGCAGCCGGAGAGCGCCAGCGCGCCGCCGCCGGACGCGCCTATCACGGTCAGAAACTTCCGGCGATCCATCCCTGCCTGGTGACCGGCGTCAGACATCGTGACTCCTCAGCATCGTCAGTAGTGGCACACCGAGCAGTCGCGCGAAACGTTCCGCTCGACATGGCAGGTGATGCAGAAGCCCATGTTGTTGATGTTGTTCGCCTGGTATACCTGCGGCATGCGGGTCAGGTCCCCGTGGCAGGTGGTGCAGCCGTTCGGGCCGAGCGCCTTGATGTGCCGCTGGTGGGGGAAGTGGGCGTGGCGCGCGAGGTAGTGCACCCGCACCCATTCAACGGGTTTCTTGTCGGTCCAGGCCTGGCGGAGCTTCTTGATCTCGATCTTGGCCGAGCTGTCGGTCCCGGCCACAACCAGATGACATCCCATGCAGGTCTGCATCGAGGGGATGCCCGGCTCGGGCGAGACCGCCACCGTGTAGTGGCAGTATTGGCACTGGATCTTGAACTGCCCGGCATGGATGTCGTGACGGAAGAAAAGCGGTTGGCGCGGCCCTTTGAGCGACCCGCTGTCGGAGATGACGAGAGCCACGATCGAGTCGGCGGGGGGCTTCGACTGTTGCGCCTGGGAGCGCGCGCCACCGAAAGCGAGCAGGGCTGCGAGTCCGCCGGCCCCGACGCCGCCGAGCACGAAAGCCAACGTACGCATGAGCGATCCCACGCTGAGTGTGAAGCGTTGTCGAGTGCTCGTGAAACCATTCACTTGCCCGCGTCGCCATCCAGCCACCCCGGCCAAGGGCGCCCTAAGTATATTCGCCGCTTCAGAGTCCACAACCCGACCGAGGCCACAAGCCGACTGGGTTGATCGGAATTATCCCACCGATCTACTCGGAATCTTCGGCATCGCCGGCCGCCCGGTGCCTGGCCCGAAGCTGGGGCGCCCGGTGAGTCGCGGCTCGTTCGCCCAGCCACTCGGCCTTCCGTCGCGCGAACCGGAGAAAGCTCTCCACGGCTCGCCGCTCGTCCAGCGCGAGCCAGCACCATGTCACCGGTCCGGTGCGCTGACCCTCCGCCACCGCGCGCAGGATGTCGGCGGGCACGCGGCCGGCCCGGCGGAGCCGATCCTCCTCGGCGTCGCTCAGCGTGAACGTGACGGACAGCGCATCCCCGACGACGTGCACCCAGCAGAGCTTCCGGTTCCCCACCGCGTACTCCCACGCCCAGCGCCAACTCGTTCCCATGAAGCGCACCGCCTCGGCCACCCCGTCGAGCGCCAGCAGCCCAGCCCGGATTGCCTTGAAGCGCGCGGCCGGCGCCGCGGGAAGATCCTTGAGCGGGGCCGTGGCTGAGGGCTCCGCCGACTCGTCGGCGTAGCGGTTGGCCGCCCAGTAGGCGCGCGAGCGGCTGCGCGTCATGCCCCGTCGTCCCCGGCTGCGTCCGGCGCCGCCGGCGGCTCGCCGGCGAACGGCGCACCGACCCGCTGGAGATAGCGGGCGACCTCGATTCCCATCGCGCGCACCAACGACGCCTCCCGGCCGTCGAGTTCCGCGCGGTAGACGATCTCCCGGAATGAACGCATCACACTCTCCGAGCGGCGGGTCTTGAAGAAGTCGATGGCCCAGAGCG
>DAIPLK010000193.1:0-3856 GCA_036769285.1 Gemmatimonadales bacterium
CGATCCTGATCGCGTCGGGGCTGGGCGTGCCGGTGAGCACGACCCACACGATCACCGGCGCCATCGTCGGCGTCGGGGCGGCCAACCGGGTCTCGGCAGTACGGTGGGGCGTGGCGACGCGGATCGTGTGGGCCTGGGTCCTCACGATCCCGATGGCCGCGGCGATCGCCGCGGTGTCCTACCTGATCCTGCGGAGGTAGTCAGGCGGCGCGGTGGGCACCTCCGGCGGCCACGGCCTCGCGATAGTCCGCGAGCAGCTGATCGTAGACGGTGCCCCAGTCCCGCGCCCGCGCGGTGCGGAGCGCGCCGTCCGCCAGCCGGCGGCGGAGCGCCGGATCTGCCAGCAGACGGTGCAGCCCGTCGGCGATCGCCGTCGCACTGTCCGGCTCGACCAGCCAGGCGTTCCCGCCGTGCTCCACGAACTCCAGCACCCCACCCGACGCCGCGACCAGCGGCGGCAGCCCGGAGCCCATCGCCTCCAGCAACGAGTTGCCGAACGTCTCGGTGGACGACGGGAAGGCGAAGATGTCGGCCGACGCGTAGGCCGCGGAGAGCGCCGGGCCGTGGAGCAGGCCGGAGACGTGGATCCCGGGGATCTCGCGCCGGCGGATCTCGTCCTCCAGCGGCCCCCGCCCCACCAGCACCAGCTGCGCCGAACCGCGCTCGGGCGCGAGCAGGTCCCAGGCCTCGACCAGCAGTCCGAGATTCTTCTCCCGCGCGATCCGCCCGATGTAGGTCACGATCAGGTCCGCCGGTCCCGCGCCAAACCCGGCCCGGTAGCCCTCGCTCCGGAAGCGCGGCGAGAACGCCTTCGGGTCCACCCCGCGGCTCCAGATCCCGGTATGCATCACCCCGTGGGTGTGCAGAGTCTCCTCGTAGATTCGCGAGGGGCAGAGCACCCGGTGCGCCTGGCCGTAGAACCAGCGCAGGTAGTGCCATCCCGCCCGGACCGCCCAGGGCACGCCGTAGCGGGCGGCGTACTGGTCGTAGTCGGTGTGGGCCGAGGCGATGATCGGGATGCCCAGTTGGCGGGCGGCCTTCACCCCGGCGATGCCGAGCGAGAACTCGGTGGCGACGTGGACGATGTCGGGCCGGAAGACCTCGAGGTCCTCGACGATGTCGCGCTGGCGGGGGAACGCCCACTGCACATCGGTATAAAGGAAGAAGGGCACGCTGGGCGAGCGGTGGACCTCGGGGCGGTCGGTGGCGCCGTCGGGCAGCGGGTAGGTCGCGCTGTAGACGCGCACCTGGTGGCCGCGCGCCTCGAGCGCCTCGGTGAGGCGGAGCAGGGTCACCCCGACTCCGCTCACCATCGGCCAGTACACCTCCGAAAAGAGGGCGATCCGCATGAGGTCAACCCTAGACCGGAGGGGTGCGGGGGACAAGAGGACGGAGAGGACGGAGTGAGTCACCCTGAACGAAGTGAAGGGGACCATACCGGGTCATGCCCCCTTCGCCCCGCTCAGGGTGACTCCGGGCCGCGGGAGATCGTTACATTCCCCCCATGCGGATCCGCGAGCCAGTCAACGCCTGGTCGCACCTGGTAGGCCTGGTCCTCGCCACGGCCGGCACGGTCGTGCTGCTGCGGCTCGCCCGCAGCACGGCGCAGACGGTCGCGTTCGCGGTGTACGGCGGGTCGCTGATCCTGCTGTACGCCGCGAGCACGCTCTATCACGCCCTGCCCCTCCCCACGCACCGGCTCCGCCCGCTCCGGACGCTCGACCACATCGCGATCTACTTCCTCATCGCCGGCACCTACACGCCCGTGGCGCTGGTGACGCTCCACACCCCCGCCGGGCTGCTGCTGCTGGGCGCGGTGTGGGCCGTGGCGGTGGCCGGCATCCCGTTCAAGATCTGGTGGCTGGACGCGCCGGTGTGGCTCTCGACCGGGATCTACCTGGCGATGGGCTACATGGCGCTGCTCGCCGCGGCGCCGCTGGCGGCGACGGTGTCGGCCAGCGGCCTGGCGTGGCTGGTGGCCGGCGGGGTGGCCTACACCGTGGGAGCGATCATCTTCAGCCGCGAGCGTCCGGATCCGTTCCCGGGCATTTTCGGGCACCACGAGCTCTGGCATATGCTGGTGCTGGTCGGCAGCGGCTGCCACTTCGCGTTCATGCTGCTGCACGTGGCGATGGCATGAGCGGGATCCGAGCGCCCAGTGGGGTCGAGGTGGCGGGGCCGCAGGTGCCCGGCATGGAGCGGGTGCTGACCCCCGACGCGCTGGCGTTCGTCGCGGGCCTGGTGCGCCGCTTCGGCGCCGAGCGGCAGCAGCTGCTGGCCGCACGCGCCGACCGCCAGCGCCGGTTCGATGCCGGCGAGCTGCCCGGCTTCCTGCCGGCGACGGCGGCGGTGCGCGAGGCGGATTGGATCGTCGCCCCCGCCCCCGCCGACCTGGACGACCGCCGGGTCGAGATCACCGGCCCCGCCGAGGCGAAGATGATGATCAACGCGCTCAATTCGGGCGCGAGGGTCTTCATGGCCGACCTCGAGGACGCCATGTCGCCGCCGTGGGGCAACGTGGTGGCGGCACAGATCAACCTGATGGACGCGGTGCGACGCGCCCTCGAGTACACGAGCCCCGACGGCCGCCGCTACCGCCTCGGCGACCGCCTGGCGACGCTGGTGGTGCGCCCGCGCGGGTGGCATCTGGAGGAGCCCCACCTCCGCGTGGACGGCAGGGCGGCGTCCGCCAGCCTGCTGGACTTCGGACTCCACTTCTTCCACAACGCCGCGGAGCTGCTCCGCCGGGGCAGCGGACCCTACTTCTATCTCCCGAAGCTCGAGAGCCACCGCGAGGCGTGGTTGTGGAACGCGATCTTCGACGCGGCCCAGGACGAGCTGGGGATTCCGCGCGGGACGATCCGCGCCACCGTCCTGATCGAGACGATCGTCGCGGCATTCGAGATGGACGAGATCCTCTACGAGCTCCGTCCGCACGCCGCCGGCCTGAATGCCGGCCGCTGGGACTACATCTTCAGCGTGATCAAGAAGTTCGGCCGGCGACCGGAGTTCGTCCTGCCCGACCGGGCGCAGGTCACGATGTCGGTGCCCTTCATGCGGGCCTATGCCGAGCTGCTGGTGCGCACCTGTCACCGCCGGCAGGCGCACGCCATCGGCGGCATGGCGGCGTTCATCCCCTCCCGCCGGGACGAGGCCGTGAACCACACGGCGCTGGCCCGCGTGCGGGAGGACAAGCGGGCGGAGGCCGAGCTGGGCTACGACGGCGCGTGGGTGGCGCACCCCGATCTGGTGCCGGTGGTGGCGGCCGTGTTCGACGAGGTGCTGGGCGAGCGCCCCCACCAGAAGGGGCGGGCGCCGGTCGCCCCAGTGGAGGCGGCTCGGCTGCTGGATCTGCGCATTCCGGGCGGCCGGGTGACGGAAGCCGGTGTCCGGGGCAACGTCAGCGTGGCGCTGCAGTATCTCGAGGCATGGTTGCGCGGGGCGGGCGCGGTCGCGATCAACAACATGATGGAAGACACGGCGACGGCCGAGATCGCCCGGGCGCAGCTGTGGCAGTGGATCCGCCACCGCACGGTGATGGATTCCGGCCGGCCGGTGACGCTCGACGCGGTGCGGGCGATGCTGCGCGAGGAGCTGGCCGAGCGACGTGAAGCCGGGGGGCGCTGGGACGACGCGGCAGAGCTGCTGGACTCGCTGGTCGCGTCGGAGCCGTTCCCCGAGTTCCTCACGCTCACCGCCTACCAAAAGCTCGAGGGGTGAGGCGGGGCCTCACCCCTCGAGGGGAAGCTGGGGCGGCTGGGGTCGAACCAGCAACCTCCCGGTTAACAGCCGGGCGCTCTGCCGATTGAGCTACACCCCAAGGTCTGGTGGCACGGGGACAGTCACTTTACAGGGG
>DAIPLK010000072.1:0-8296 GCA_036769285.1 Gemmatimonadales bacterium
AGCTTCCGCTACGCCACCAACAACCCGAACCTCCGTGCCGCCGTCGTCTGCTACGGTCCCGCGCCCGACTCCGCCGCGTTCCGCCGCATCCGGGCGCCGGTGCTCGGCATCTACGGCGAGGACGACGCGCGCATCAACGCGTCACTGCCCGACGTCGTGGCGCTCATGCAATCGGCCGGCAAGACGTTTACCCACGAGGTGTTCCCCGGCACTGGCCACGGCTTCCTCAAGCCCGGGCGCCAGGGCTCGGACGGACCACAGGTGGAGCGGGCATGGACGCGTATTCTCGAGTTCTACCGCGCGAGGCTCGGCAAGTGATGCTTCGCGCCCTGCGCTGGCCGCTCCTCGCCGTCGCGGCAGGTGCCGCGCCGCTCCCCGCGCAGACCGGCGCCGCGCCACGGCCGCACGAGCCGACCAGCTACAGCATCACCCTGGTCGCCAGCGACACCGGCAGCCACGTGCTCGGCGAGGTCGAGACCGGGTGGCGGCTCCGCACCGTCGAGCCGGTCGAGATGGAGCTCGACTCCGTCTTTCGCGTGATCCGCGTGCTGGTGGATGGCAAGCCCAACACCCGCCTCTCGCGCACGATGTACGCGCGGCAGGGGAGCGAGGTCGTGGTCCCCCACGAGAAGGCGCCGGGTGACACGCTCACGACTCGCGTACGCTACCACGGCACGCCCGCGGGCGGGCTCAGCGTGGGCGCCGACGCCACCGGCGCGCGCGCTCTCGCGGGCGAGACCGCCGCCGGCCGCGCTCGGCTCTGGCTGCCGGTGCCCCATGGGGGCGCGGGCCGGGTGACGGTGACCTGGAACGTGCAGGCATCGCAGGGACAGCGGGTCGTGGCCACCGGCACGCTGGTGAAGGTGGATACGCTCTCGTATGGCCATACCACATGGCACTTCAGCGCCGACGCGCCGGTCCCGCTCGATGCGCTGGCGGTGGCGGTCGGGCGCTACGCGGTCACGACCCTGCCGCATCCGGGCTGCACCAGCGCCTGCGTGCCCGTCACGCTCTGGACGGCGCCCGACGACTCGGCCGCCGCGGCGGCGGGCCCGTTCCGCCGCGCCGGCGAGATGGTGGACTACCTGAGCGTGCTGGTGGGACCGTTTCCCTATCCGGCGCTGGCCCACGTGGCCTCGCTGCTGCCGCCGGCGGGACGCGCCGGCGCGTCGGTGGTGCTGTACGACGCGGCGCGGGTACACGCGGGATCGGTTGCCGAGCGCGAGATCGCACGGGCCACGGCGGCGCAGTGGTTCGGCAACGCGGTGGACGAGACAGGGCCGGCGGCAGCGCGACCCTCCGAGGCGGTGGCGTCGTACCTGGCGGTGCTCTGGGCGCGCCAGGCGGCCGGGGCGGTCGGGGCCCCCGGCGGGAAGCGGCCCGCCACGGAGGCGCTGACCCGTGAAGTCGCCGCGATCCAGCGGCTGCACCAGACGGTGGGCGACTCGGCGTTCTTCCGCGGACTCCGGCGCTACGTCGAGGCCAACCGGAACGCGACCGCGGAGCCGGGGGTGTTCGAGCGGGCGATGTCGGATGCGGCCGGGAAGCCGCTCGACTGGAGTTTCGGGCGGGCGGTCGAGCAGGCGCGATGAGGTGGTCAGGCTCCCGCGCGCATGGCGCCGCGGCCGCGCTGCTCCTCGCCGGGTGCAGCGGGGCGCTGCCGCCGCTCCGGGGCCAGATGGAGGTGGGCCGCGACGCGTACGCGGTATTCGTGGGCGGCGGCGGAGCGGCGGGCGGCGATCTGTACGCCGTGCGCACCGATGGCGGAGCGGCGCTGCCGATCACCTTCAGCAACGTCGGCGAGATGCGGCCGGCGCTCTCGCCCGACGGCACGATGGTGGCGTTCCTGCGCGGCGCCTCACTCAGGGACTCGACGCCCGGCAGCGTCTGGGTGATGAACCTCCTGAGTGGCGGCGAGCGCGAGCTCGAGCTGCCGAAGGGCGCGGGCCCGCCGGAGCGGGTGGGCTGGGCGCGGGACGGGCGGTCGCTGGTGGTGCGCGCCGCGGGCGGCCTCTACCGGGCGAACGCCCCGCCGGCGCAGGCCGAGACCAGGGCAGTGACGGCGGAGGACCGGGTGGCGGCGGAGTCGAGCCTGGCGGTGCTGCTCGGCGAGCCGGTCTTCGCGCGGGTGGTGCGGTGCGCGGAGCCGGGGGCGCTGTGCGTGGCGGGGGACACCGGCGCGCCGGGCCTGCTGGCGCGGGACGCGCGGGACGCGGCGCGGTGGGGCAGCGACTCGGTGGCGTTCTTCGTCGGCGATGCCGTCGAGATCCGGCCGCTCGGCCCGGGGCGAGCGCGGCGGCTGGGCTGGGTGAGCCCGCCGAGGCGGCCGCGGGGGATGACGGTGTTTCTGGGGGCCCCGCGGGGACAGTGAGTCACCCTGAACGAAGTGAAGACGGCGTGCGTTGGGTCATGCCCCCTTCGCTTCGCTCAGGGTGACTCAGTAGCCCGAGCCGCGATCGCATCCCACGCCGCCTCCAGCGCCATCCCCACCGGCGCGGTATCCGGCGCCCACTCCTTCGCCCCGACTCGCTCGGCGACGAACGCCACCAGGGCGAGCCACACGTCGGTCCACAGCTCCGCCGGCCCCGTCCGCACGACGCCGTCCGACTTCCCCGCGGCAATCACGTGCTGCAGCGCGTCCCGGAACTCACGCTCGGCCTCGCGGCTCTTCTCGTCGAGGTGTTGCTCGTCGCGCTGGCGCAGCAGCATCCGGGTGAGCGGCGCGTCGTGCGACGCCGTCTCGAGCAGCCGCCGGGCGATCTGCTGCAGCCGCCCCGGCACCCCCTGCTCCCCCGCCGTCTCGCGCACAACCGCCGTGCCCCAGCGCTGCGCCCCCCGGAACACCTCGTTGAGCAGCTGCTCCTTCCCGCTGAAGTGGCGGTAGATCGTGCCTTCGGCTACGCCGGCCCGCGCCGCGATGGCGGGAGTGGTGGTGGCCCGGAACCCCACGGTCGTGTACAACTCGAGTGCCGCACGAAGCAGCCGCTGGCGCGTGGCCTCACCGTCGCGGCGCGTTGGCTGAGGCGAAGTCATGTCGCAAAATAGTCTTCGTCGCCGTTGAATCGCGACCCCGACCGGCGCTATCTTTCGAGGCTCCTGAGCCGCCGCTCCTTCACGCCGTTCTGCCGCTCTTCTTCTCGTGCGCTCCTGGGGTCGTCGATGAAAATGCTGGTCCTCGGTGCCGGTCTCCAGGGATGTGCCTGCGCGTACGATCTCCTGCAGAATCCCCGGGTGAGCCAGGTGACCCTGGCCGATCTCCGCCCCGACCATCTGCCGCCGTTCCTGACGGAGCGCGGCGACTGGGGCGGTCGCCTGAAGACCGTCCGGCTCGACGTGACCGACCCCGTGGCCGTGAAGGAGACGCTCCGCGGCCATGCCTCCGTGATGAGCGCCATCCCCTACTACTACAACGGCCCCATGGCCCGCGCCGCGATCGAGGCCGGCTGCCATTTCTCGGACCTGGGCGGCAACACCGAGATCGTCTTCGAGCAGAAGAAACTGCACGACCAGGCGCTGGCCCGCGGCGTCTCGGTGATCCCCGACTGCGGTCTCGCCCCCGGCATGGTGAACATCCTGGCCGCGGAGGGGATCCGGCGCCTCGACCGGGCGGAGCAGGTGAAGGTGTACGTCGGCGGCCTCCCGCAGCATCCCGAGCCCCCGCTCAACTACCAGATCGTCTACTCGCTCGAGGGCGCGCTCGACTACTACACGACGCCGTCCTGGGTCCTCCGCCGCGGCAAGCCGATTCAGGTGGACGCGCTGAGCGAGGTCGAATCGGTGGATTTCCCCCAGCCGGTCGGCACGCTCGAGGCGTTCCACACCGGTGGCGGCATCAGCACGCTGCCCTTCGCGTACGAGGGGAAGGTGGACGTCATGGAGTACAAGACCCTCCGCTATCCGGGCCACGCCGCCGTCATGCGGCCGATCCGGGAGCTGGGGCTGCTCGAGACGACGCCGGTCCAGGTGAAGGGCAAGCCGGTGGTCCCGCGCGACGTGTTCATCGCCGCGGTGCAGCCCAAGCTGCACAAGCCGCAGGGCCGGGACCTGGTGGCGCTGCAGGTGATCGTGACGGGAAAGAAGGACGGCAAGCCGGCGCGGGTCTCGTTCCGCCTGATCGACCGGTACGACGCGGACCATGGGATCAGCGCCATGATGCGCTCCACCGGCTACTCGCTCTCGATCACCGGGCAGATGCAGGCCGACGGTCGGGTCACGCTCAAGGGCGTGCACACGCCCGACGAGGCAATCCCGTTCGCGGCGTACGTCGACGAGCTGGGCCGCCGCGGCGTACGGATCGAGGAACTCTGAGCCGGACCTGCGTGTCGCCGGTGCGGCTCCGGAAGGCGGACTACGATGCTGGACTTCAAGACGTTGTGGAACGATGCGCTCACCTTCGAGGGCTTCCTGGCGGCTAGTACCAAGCACAAGGGGCTGTGGGAGGGGCTGTACCGGATCGCCCGGCTGCCGGATTGGGCGACGGGGTCGCTGCCGGCGGGCGTCGCACGGAAGCTGCTGGTGATCGCGGAGGACTGGTGCGGCGACGCGTCCAGCACCGTCCCCATCCTGGCCAAGCTGGCGGCGACGGTGCCTGGGCTCGAGCTCCGGGTCATCCTGCGCGACCAGCACCCCGACGTGATGGACCGCTACCTCACGAACGGATCGCGCTCGATCCCCATCGTCATCGCGCTGGACGAGGAGTTCCGTGAGCTGGGCCACTGGGGCCCGCGTCCCCGGGAGCTGCAGGCATGGGTGATGGAGAACCGGCTCAAGGTCTCGAAGGCCGAGCTGTATCCGCAGGTGAGGCAGTGGTACGCCAGGGATCGCGGCGAGTCGACACTCAGGGAGGTACTGGAGGTGGCGGGGGTGCCCGTGGCGAACGTGGGGTAAGCCCACACGTCTCCTCCGAGTCACCCTGAGCGAAGCGAAGGGGGCATGCGTTCGGGCATGCCCCCTTCGCTTCGCTCAGCGTGACTCGCGAAGCTTGTTGTCAGAACATCCAGCCGCTCCCCACCGAGAAGTTGAACCCGTCCGGCCCGCCCGCGAAGTTGAACGTGAAGACGCTCGACCGCAGGACCCTGACCCCCACCCCGCCGCCCCCGCCGACCTTCATGTGCTCGGTCGTCAGGCTGAACGACTCCTGCTCGAACACCCGTCCCGCGTCCACGAAGGCCAGCAGCGTGATCGCGCCGAGGTCGCCGAACGGCAGCAGGTCGTGGCGCACCTCGAGGTTGCCGAAGAGCGTGCCCCGCCCGGTGAACCGCCCGTACTTGAGCCCGCGGTGGGACGGCTCGCCGCCGAACGCCGGGATCGGCTTCTCCCACCCGGGCAGCGCGAACCGCGCGTCGAGCGATGGCGTGCCTCCCGTTCCCGAGCCCGCAATCCGGGCCGCCACCGTCGTCCCCTCCCGCAGCGGCAGATAGCCCCGCAGAATGACGTACTGGCGGGTATACCCGTCGCCCCCGCTCCCGACCTGCGACCCCGCCTCGAGCAGCACGCCCTTGTGCGTGTCGAACTCGTTGTCACGCGTATCGTAGATCAGCGCGAGCCGGCCGGAGAGGTCGTCCTGCTTGAGCTCGCCCGTGGGGAAGTCGGTGACGAACGCCGACGGCCCCGGCAGCGAGGTGAAGCGGGCATGCACGAACTCGGCCAGCAGCGCCACCTGCAGGGGACCGTGCACCCGGCCCGTCACTTCCACCGAGCCCCGATACCGTGTGCGCCGCACCCGATACGGGTACGGGACCGAGTCGCTGTCGGCGTTCTTGTCATAGACGGTCTCGTTCCCCAGCCCGAAGTACCCGTACCGCGCCTGCCGCTCGACCACCGCCCGCGCCGCGAGCCGCCAGCCGTCCCACAGTCCCGGCGCCATGAACGAGGCGGACACGAACCGGCTCCCCCTGGGCGCGATGCCGGCGTCGGCGTTGAACGCGGCGGTGTAGGTCGTGCGCGCCTCGTACTCGGCGGGCTGCCGGTGCCGCACCCGGAAGGTGAGCACCGGTCCGTCGTTCGCGCCGCCGGCCAGGAAGGGGAACCAGCTCGTGCGCCAGCGCGCCCCGCGCTCCGCTGGGGGCTCCGGCGCCTTCTGCGTGTCCGGCGCCGGTTGCGAATCGGGCACTTGCGCGGCGGCGGCGGGCGCGAGCAGGGACAGGACCAGCACCAGGCGGCACGCCCGCATCAGCTGGGCCTCTCGTAGAGGTGGGCGGTGTCGCGGAGCGCGGCCTGCCGCCCGTCGTGCGCGACATACCGGCCGGGGTAGAGCGAAGCGGCGCCGAACTCGCCGCGCTTGGTGATCGCGTAGAACTGGAGGTTGAAGCGGGGCCGCCCGTCGGGGTAGAGCAGGCGGGGCGGGGTGAGCTTCACGACGCGGCGCAGCGTCTCGAGACAGGCGTCGGCGGGCGCGAGCCCGCGCCGCAGTTGCTCGACCGTGAGGAAGCCGCCGCAGACCATGATGTTGGCCTCGCCGCGCCCGGTCGAGCCGGCCGCGCCCACGTCGTTGTCGGTGTACTGGCCGGCGCCGATGATCGGCGAGTCGCCCACCCGGCCGGGGAGCTTCCACGCGAGGCCGGACGTGGTGGTGACCGAGGAGACGTCGCCCTGCGCGTTGACCACGTTCAGGTTGATCGTGCCGGTGGGGCGCGCGACCATCGGCTCGTTCTCCGGGACGTCGAGCCAGTCGTCGTCCTTCCCGCGGTTGGCCCGCCACTCGAGCCACAGCTGGCGCGACTCCGGGGTCAGCAGGTCCTCTTCCTTGAACCCGTACGACAGCGCGAAGCGCTTGGCCCCCTCGCCGACCAGCATGATGTGGTCGGTGTACCTGAGGACCAGTCTGGCCACCTCGCTCGGCGTCTTGATCCCCTCGAGCGCGCCCACCGCGCCGGCCCGCTTGGTGGGGCCGTGCATGCACGAAGCATCGAGCTGGACGACCCCGTCCTCGTTGGGCAGGCCGCCGTAGCCCACCGAGTTGTCCGCGGGGTCGAGCTCCTGAATCTTCGCCCCCTCCACCGCCGCGTCGAGCGTGTCCGCGCCGCCGAGCATCAGCTCGACGGCCTTGGTCGCCGCCCGGAGCCCGTTCGAGGAGGCGACCGCCGCCGTCCGGCCCGCGGTCGAGCGCGGCAGCGCCGGTGCGCCGATGGCCGCGGAGGGCAGAGCCGCGCCCACGGCCGCTGCGCCGGCTGCACCGATGAACGAGCGGCGGGATACGCGTTCCGCCATGAGATGCGTCTCCGCGGGGAGCAGGACCAGGGAGCGAAGCTGCCGGGATTTAGGGAAACCCCGCACGGAAGTCAACCGTCGCGCTGCGTCCCGCGCCGCGTCCCGCGATCGCGGATGCGCGGCGGGGCGATAGATTGAGACCGTGGCCGGCGCCGGGATCACGATGGCGCCACCGGCATGGGAGCCCGTATGACCCGACTGGTCTTCTGGGACGTGGACACGCAATACGACTTCATGCGGGCCGACGGCAAGCTCTACGTGGCCGGCAGCGAGGAGATCATTCCCAGGCTCGGCGCGCTCACCGGCTTCGCCCACGCGCACGGGATCCCCATCGTTGCCTCGGCCGACAACCACGAGCCGACCGACGCGGAGATCAGCGACGCGCCCGACTGGAACACGACCTTCCCGCCCCACTGCCTGCGCGGCACCCCGGGTCAGCGCAAGATCGCCGAGACGGCACTGCGCGATCCGCTGGTGATCGAGCCCGAGCCGCAGGATCCGGCAGCCCTCGCCCACCGCATCCTGGCGCACCGCGCCGATTTCCTCCTGCACAAGCGGACCCTCGACGTCTTCGGCAACGCCAACGTCCAGACGCTGCTCCGCGCCCTCGAGCCAGAGGCGATCGTCCTCTACGGCGTGGCCACCGACTTCTGCGACAAATACACCGTCGAGGGCCTGCTGTTGCATTGGCCGCGCGCCGAGCTCTTCCTGGTCACCGACGCCGTCCGTGCCATCCATTCCGACGATGCCCAACGGCTGCTGGCGAGCTGGCGCGATCGCGGGGTGCGCGCCGTGACCGCCGCCGACGTAGTGTCCGGACAGGGGCTCGGGCCCTACCTGCCTGCGGCGGTGTGATCCACCGCACAGCGGACCCCTGGCGGCGCCATATCTTGGGCACCTAGTGGGAGCATGACCGGATGGCACTTTGCGAGACGTCCGAGACAGCCCTGAGTACCCTGCTCTGAGGCCGGACGCGCCGTTCGCTCCGCTGCTCTCGCTAAGTATCCCCTCACATTTCTCCTCTCGGCACATCTCGCGGGAACGGGCATTCGTGCCCGTTCCACCCACCTTTGCTCGTGAGCGGGGG
>DAIPLK010000072.1:8396-12645 GCA_036769285.1 Gemmatimonadales bacterium
GCCCCTCGCCGTCCGCAGGCCCGCCCATCCCGCGCTGGTGCGCATTCCGCCGCCCGGGCTAGCTTCACGCATCCCCCGCGCGGAGCCCTGATCTTCTCGAACGAGCTCACCCCCTGCCTCCTCTGCGGGGCCGACGACGCCGCACCTGCCGTCGAGAGCGCGGCGCAGATGTCGGCGGACGACGCCCGGTTCACTTTCGTCCGCTGCCGTCGCTGCGACCTGATCTACCTCAACCCCCGCGTCCGCGAGGACGAGATCGGCCGGTGGTACGGCGCGGACTACCTGCCGCACCGCGGCGCCGCCGCATGGGGACGCTACGCCCGCTTCGTCGCCGAGGGGCAGCGGCGCACCGATCGGGCCCGGGTGCGCTGGACGGTGCGCGCTGCCGCACCGGGGGCCGGGTCCCGCGTGCTCGACGTGGGGTGCGGCCGTCCCACCTTTCTCGAGGCGCTCCACCGCCGAATGGGCGTGCACGGCGTCGGCGTTGATTTCAGCGATGCCGGCTGGCGCGGCGAGCCAGGGCGCTGGCGGGCTGCCGGACTCGAGCTTCACTGCGGGCGGCTCGAGGAGATTCGGCTCGACGGCCGGTTCGATGTGATCACCCTGTGGCACGCGCTGGAGCACGACTACCGGCCGCTCGAGACGCTACGGCGCCTGCGCCTGTTCGCCCGCGAGGGCGCGACGTTGCTGGTCGAGGTACCGGACCACGACGGGCTCACCCGACGCCTCCAGGGCTCCCGGTGGGCCGGATACCACACGCCCAGGCATACGGCGGTCTACACCTCCGCGACGCTGGCCGCACTGCTGGGGCGCGCCGGGTGGGGCATCGTCCGCCAGTGCCGCTACGGAACCCTCGATCCGTACGTGCTCTGGTGGCTCGGCCAGCAGGAGCGAGCCGGCCGGCCGGTGGACGGAAGTCTCGAAGGGCGGTTTCTCCCGTTCATGGCCGGTAAGCTGCTGACCCTGCCGGTGGCCGTGGCGCAGCGCTGGATCGGACTCGGGGTTCAGTTGGCCGTCGCGCGAGCCTGAGGGTATCTCCAGGTTTGCTTCCCATCCGGCTCGAGGCGTCGAGATCACGATTGCCGGGCCGGCTCACGGAGAGCGTTCCGAGCAGGACCGTTGGTGGAGGCGAACGTGGAAGGTGAAGGTGGGGTGAGGTGGGCTGGACGCAGTGAAGGGGGCATGCCGGAACGCGTGCCCCCCTCGCGCAACTTGCCCTGAGCGTATCGCAGGGTTCTGGGTGACTCCCCCCGAGGGCTAGAGCTTCAGATGCACATCGATATCCACCATCACCGCCGCCGGCGCCTCCTCGAAGATGACCCGGCGGTCCACCGTCCGGATCACCATCCGCTGGACCGGCCCCTTGCCCCGGCCACGGCCGCGGTTTCCCGCCCGGTAATACACCACCTGCGTCGTCCCCACCCGTTCGACCCGCACCACGTCGTACCCCTGCCTGACCAGCACGTCGCGCGTGACCACGACGGCTCGGTCGGACGAGACGGCGTAGTGCTTCTCCTTCTCCTTCCCCTTGCCCTGCGCGCGGGCGGGAGTGACGGCGACGGCGAGAGCAATGAGGGCGAGCGTGAGGTTCGCCACGATGCGGCGCGGATGCATGCTACCTCCGTGGGTCGGTGGTGAAGGTGATTGACCCGGGAGGGGCAAGAAGCGTGCGGCGGCGGCGTCGAGGGCGGTATTCCGCCAGCGGCTTGGAGTTAGCCCTCAGGAGGTGGATGGCGCTGCGAGATCTTGCAGGGGGGAGACGAGGGGATTGCGAGACTGGGTTGCTTCCGGCGTGGCGGTAGACCCAATTCCGGGGCGGGGAACTGCCAGCCGCCCAGGCGGCGACACAGACTGCTCAACCCTTCGCTTGCACCTCCGCCGCTGTCCTGTCCTCCCTGAGTCCCAGGTACCGCGGACGCCTGAGCAGCCCCGGCGGCGTCCACTCTCCGAACCCGACCTCGACCACCAGCCGCGGCGTCACCCACTGCACCTCGCCCGCCGGGGCCGGGCCGAGCGTGAACGGTGACGTGCGGCGGTGCAGCGGCACCAGCTTGCGGCGCAGCATCCCTAGCGCCGCGCGGTCGTAGCTCGTAGCCACCCTGCCCGCGTAGCGCAGCGCGCCGTTCTCGTAGTGACCCACCAACAGCGCGCCTGGGCGTTCGCGCGATTCCCGCGGTGCGGTGTACCCGCCCACCACGAATTCCTGCTGGCGGACGCACCTGACCTCGAGCCAGTCGGCCGACCGCGCACTCTCGTATCGGCTCTCGGCGCGCTTGACGATGGTCCACTCGGCGCCGCCGGCACACGCCTCGCCCGACATCGTGGCGGGGCTGGAGGTGCGGAACGGCGTGAAGCGGATCGGCCCGTCGTACCAGACCACGTCGCGCAACACCGCCTTCCGGTCTACCAGCGGCAGGCCGGTGAGGTGGATCCCCTCGTAGAACAGGCAGTCGAACAGGTAGAGCTCGGCGGCGACGCCGCTACGCCGCGCCCGGGCCTCGTCCCGGACAGCGACGATCTCACCGTCGAGGACCGCATTGCCGCGGACCGCCGCCTCGAGCGCCTCGACCAGCACGGGATAGGCGGCATTCAGCGGCCTCCGGGTCCGGGAGAAGAGCCGGATCCGGCCGCCGCTCGCGTGCACGAGTGCACGGACGCCGTCGAGCTTGGGCTCGTACAGCCACTGACCCGCGCGCGGTGGTACATCCGCAGGCGTGGCGAGCATCGGCGGGATCCAATCCGGCTGCTGGCGGCCGCGGAGCAGGGCGCTACCCGGGCGTGGTAGTGCCTGGAGGCAGCGCGTCACCCCGCGCTCCGCGTTCCGACGACCAGCTGCACCTGAATGCCGACCTCCTGAAGAAGGCGCCCGGGGACCACGGACCTTGTGCACACCGCCTGTGGATTTTCCACACCAACAGCTGCGTTTTCCACGGGCTTATCAACACAACATGTTGATAAATAAGGACTTAGGCTACCCAATCCAATAATGTACAAGGATGATGGCTGTCGTGGTGGGATGGGCTACCGGATCGGTCAGGGGCGCTGCGGTTGGTCCGTTCCGCCGCTCACGGCCCGAAGGATCCGCTTGATCGCGGCCGAGTCGCCGCGCTGGCGCGCAGCCGCAACCAGGGAGTCGGCTGACGGCAGCGAGGGGAGGGTGAGATCGACCTCGACCGGCGCGGGAGCGATGGACGAATCCACCGCTGCGGCGGGCGGCCCCGACGGCTGGTCCGCGGCGATCTTCGATGGCGTGGAGACGATCGCGCGCGGCTCGAGCGCGCGCGCGAAGCCGGACGTTGCCGGCTGCGGGGCGGTGACGGGACTCCTGGCGGGCACCGCCGCGGGAGTGGTTGTCTGCGATTCCACGCTCGGCAGCTGTGGACGCTCCGCCACCGGTGGTGTGGAGGTCGGGCCGGTGTCGCCGCGCGACGGCCCGAAGGCGGACATCATCCCGTACGCTCCCGCCGCAAGCACGATGGCCGCGACCGCGAGCTGCAGCGGACGGCGGCTCCGCGCCGCACGCGCCCGCCCATCGGCCACCGGCTCCTCGGCCGGCGTGACCTCGGGGTACGAGATGTTCGGCAGCTCGAGCACGGGGGAGGCGGTGATGGGGAGCAGCTCATCGGCGGGCTCCGGCTCGGCGGGCTCGTCCACCACGGTGGCAACCTCGGCGGCGGGCGTGGCCGGTGCGGCGGGCGTGCGCAAGAAGCTCGGCGCCTCCACTCGCGGCCGCTCGACCGGCCGTGGGGCCGAAACCTCGATGGCATGCGCGGTGGGGCCCTCGAGGGCCTTCTTGTAGTGGGGATGAAACTCGATCGGCAGCCACTTCTGGGATGCGCTGTGATAGATCCGCGCGCGCGGCGTGATGAAGCCGTTGCGAATCCCGGTCGCCAATTCCTCGATGGTGCGGAATACGGTGACTTCGCCGGGCGCAAGCTCGATCCGGTACATGCCGCGTCCTCGATGTGAGGCGGTGGACCCCGTTAACGACGCCATTTTCGTGCTCGCCTAGGCTGCATCTTTCTGCATCATCCGATGGCGGACTCCTCAACGAAACAGCTCGGCCGGACTGGCGGCCCGCCTCGGTCGATCGCCGCCGAACGGCTGATGCACGATAGGGTTACGGGCTGGCCTTCCGCTCAACCTCGGTTGGAGGACGATCGGGGCGGCCCGGTCCTGCCTTCCCGGCCTGCCGGGACATCGCCCGGTTCGCGAGTCGCAGCCTCGTAGTTTGCGAGACCTTCGGTAT
>DAIPLK010000194.1:0-3816 GCA_036769285.1 Gemmatimonadales bacterium
CAGGGCGACGTGCGCGAGATGGGACGCGCCACCACGGGGGTGAAGGGGATCGAGCTCGAGAAGGGCGACGAGGTCATCGGGATGGTGGTCGTCCGGCGTGACGCCACGCTGCTGGTGGTGAGCGAGAAGGGGTTTGGCAAGCGGTCTGAGCTCTCCGACTATCGGGTGCAGAAGCGCGGCGGGAAGGGGATCATCACCCTCAAGAAGACCGACAAGACCGGCTCCATCGTGGCCCTCAAGGAAGTCATCCCCGAGGACGAGCTGATGATGATCACCCGGCACGGCGTGATCATCCGGCTCCCGGTGGACGGGATCCGGGTCATCGGGCGGAACACGCAGGGCGTCAAGGTCATGAACCTCGACGCGGGCGATGCGGTGGTGGATGTGGCCCGGGTGGTGAAGGAGGACGAGGGCGGGACGGAGGACGCCGCCGGTGGCGACGAAGTGGCACCGACCGCCGCCGCCGACGAGTGACCACCTCCGTCACGCTCGAGTCGCTTCGAGCCGCGGCGCGCGTGCTCGAGGGCGTGGCGGTTCGCACCCCGATCCTCGATCTTCCCGATCTCGGCGCCCGGGTCGGCGCGCCCGTGGCCCTCAAGTGCGAGTTGCTACAGCCGATCGGCGCGTTCAAGATCCGCGGGGCCTACAACGCCGTCTCGCGGGTGGCGGCGCGGGGCGGTGTGCCCGGGGTGGTGACGCAGTCGAGCGGCAACCACGGGCAGGCGGTGGCCTTCGCGGCACGGCGATTCGGCCTTCGGGCGGTGGTGGTGATGCCCGCCTCCACCCCCGGCGTCAAGGTAGAGGGCGTCCGGCGGCACGGGGGGGAGGTCGTCTTCGCCGGTGCGATCCGCTCGGGCGAGCAGGGAGCCTGCGCCGAGGCGATCGCACGCGACGAGGGGCTGGCGATGATTCCGCCGTTCAACCATCCGGACGTCATTGCTGGGCAGGGCACCTGCGGACTCGAGATCCTCGAGCAACGGCCCGACGTGCGGACGATCCTCGTGCCGGTGAGCGGCGGCGGCCTCATCGCGGGGATCGCGGTGGCGGTGGCGGCACTCGCTCCGCGGGTCCAGGTGATCGGCATCGAGCCGGCAGGCGCCGCCAAGCTCACCGCCGCGCTCGCCGCCGGAGCGCCGCGGACGCTCGAGCACACCGAGAGCATCGCGGACGGGCTCCTCTCCCGCTCCGTGGGTGATCTGACCTTTGACATCCTCCGCCGGGTGGTGCGGGAGGCGGTCATGGTGACCGACGACGAGATCGCCGCCGCCGTTCGCTACCTGCACCGCCACACCGACCTCCGGGCGGAGCCGTCGGGCGCAGTGGCGGTGGCCGCGCTGCTCGCGGGGCACGTCCGCCCGCCCGGCCCCGCGGTCGCGGTCGTCACCGGCGGCAACGTGGATCCCGATCTCTATCAACGTCTGGTGGGCTGAATGGCGCTCTCCCCCAAGATCCTCGTCGTGGATGACGATCAGGCGCTGTCCCGCACGCTGTCCTGGATCCTCAAGGAGAACGGCTACGACGTGCTCACCGCACCCGGCGGGGAGCACCTCTTCGAGCATCTGCAAGCCGAACCGTTCGACCTGCTCTTGCTCGACATCATGATGCCCAAGGTGGACGGGCTGCAGCTCTTGCAGCAGGTCAAGGCCGATCCGCGCTACCAGGACCTGCCGGTCCTCATGATCTCCTCGATGCCGCCCGAGGAAGCTACCGTGCGCTCCCTCGGCCTCGGCGCTGCGGACTTCATTCCGAAACCGTTTCGGGTGCGCGAGCTGCTGGCCCGGGTGAAGGCGCATCTCCGGGTGGGGCGCGAGCTCAACCAGGCGCGGGCGGAGGCGCGCTCCCGCTCGGAGATGTTCGACATCATGCAGGAGGTGACCACCTCGCTCAAGCCGGAGGAGATCTACCAGATCCTCGTCCGGCGGGTGGCCCAGGGGCTCGACATCTCCCGCTGCTCGATCATCATCGCGGGCCCGGACGACGAGACGGGGACCGTGGTGGCGGCGTTCGAGAACCCGATGCTGCACAACCTTTCCGTCGACCTCCGGAAGTATCCCGAGATCCGGCGCGCCATGGCGACCGGCGAGGTCGTGCTGGTGCGCGATGCCGCGACGGACCCGCTCTACGAGGCGGTACGGGCGGGCTGGGCGACCGGTGGTCAACCGGTGCAGACGCGGTCGGCGATTGCGCTCCGGTTCTCCCTGCGCGGTGCGCCCGCCGGTGTCTTCTTTCTCCGGGCCACCACCGAGGACACACCGCTCAACGAGCAGGACGTGCAGTTCGCGGAGCAGGTGATCGCCGCGGCGGTGGCGGCGCTCGAGAAAGCCTACGACCTGGAGAGCGCGGTCATGGGCCAGGAGCAGATGCGGCACTTGGCCGAGACGGACCCGCTGACGAACTGCTTCAACCGCCGGGCGCTGATGGAGAAGCTCGAGCAGGAGATGGACCGCGCCGCCCGGTATGCGACGATGCTCACCGGGCTGATGATCGACATCGACAACTTCAAGCAGATCAACGACACGCACGGCCATCTGGTGGGCGACCGGGTGCTCAAGCAGCTCGCCAACCTGCTCAAGCGGGAACAGCGGTCGGTGGACGTCGTGGCCCGCTACGGGGGCGAGGAGTTCGTGGTGCTGCTCCCGGAGACGACCTCCGCCGAGTCGCGCAACTTCGCCGAGCGCATTCTGCGCCGGGTGGCGACGCACGACTTCGGAGAGCCGGGCCGCCCGGTGCGGGTGACGATCAGTATCGGCATCGCCTCCTACCCGGACGAGCGAGTAAGCGACGGCGAGTCGCTCCTCCGGCTCGCAGACAGCCACCTGTACCGCGCCAAGAGCGACGGCCGGAACCGGTTCCGCGATTGAGCACTCGCCGGTGTCTCCGTTGCCGGGCGACATACCCGGCGCCCGCTCGCTACTGCGTGAAGGACGGGTCGCCCCTGGTGGAGATCGACCCGGCGCCGTCGTTGGCGCCGCCCGCCGCCGACGTGGTCGGCAACCTCCCGATCAAGCCTGACGAGCTCGATCGCTGCGCCACGCTCAGCGGTCAGCTGCTCGACCGGCGCTACCGGGTGGGCCGCCGGCTCGGCGAGGGCGGGATGTCGTACGTCTACCGCGCGGAGGACCTCGACTCCGGGGCCGCGGTCGCGGTGAAGATCCTGCTCCCCCGGCTGTCGCGGGACCCGGGTGCCGTCGAGCGGCTCCGGCGCGAAGCCACGATCGCCATGCGGCTGGATCATCCGAACGTCTGCCCGATTCTCCGCATGGGCGAGGCGGACCGCATGATCTACCTCGTCATGCCGTATCTGGAGGGCGAGCCGCTCAGCGAGCACGAGGCACGGCGCGGGCCGTTCACGGTGGCGGAAGGGATTCCGCTGCTGGTTCAGATGTGCCATGGACTCCGGCATGCGCACGAGCTGCAGATCGTCCATCGCGACCTGAAGCCCGAGAACGTGATGCTGGTGCCGGATGGCGCCATGGATGCGGGCGAGCCGCGGTATCGGGCGGTAGTGATGGATTTCGGGCTCGCCAAGGAGCGGCGAGCCGGGCCGGAGGTGGTCAAGCTCACCGCGACCGGCATGGTGCTCGGCACGCCGGAGTTCATGAGTCCGGAGCAGATCCGGGGCAAGCCGCTCGACGGCAGGAGCGACGTCTACGCGCTGGGTATCCTCGCGTTCGAGCTGTTCACGGGCCAGCTGCCGTTTGCCGGCAAGTCGGCGCAGGAGACGATGATCGCCCGGCTCCGCGGGTCGCCCGCCACGCTGCGCCACCTGCGGCCCGAGCTCCCGGCCAAGCTCGAGGCCGTCATTCTCCGCTGCCT
>DAIPLK010000195.1:0-3796 GCA_036769285.1 Gemmatimonadales bacterium
CCCAGTTCACGACGGAGGCGAACCACGCGATCAGGAACGCGATCCCCGAGACGCCGGTGACCGACGCGAGCTGTACCAGCGGCAGGTCGCCAGCCTGCGTGTACCCCAGGCAACCCCAGGTGGCATAAGGGCTTATCCGCGAGCTTACGGTCTCGAGAGCCACCCAGGTCAGCGGGAACACGAGCGTGGAGGCGAACCCCGGGAGATCCGGTGCCAGGAGCCGGTCGGCCAGGAACGCGAGGGCCGACAGCAGCGAGATGCCGAGCAAGGCGCGGACGTAGGCGAGGCCAGGGATCGGCAGCACGTCGCGGTTGGCGGCCGCGCTCGCGATCAGCAGCGCGAGCCAGAGCCAGAGGAAGCCGGCGGCCGGTTCTTCGAGGCGGGTGAAGTGGAGCAGCGGCGGGAGCGCCAGCCAGGGTGCCGCGGCAACGGTCCAGCGGCCCGGTCCGAAGAGCCACAGCGCCGTGCCGAGGCCGAGCCAGACGAACGCGTGCGTTTAGGCCGCCCGCCCTGCGTGCTCGGCGATGGTGGCATGCAGCTGGGCGGCGGCCTGCTGCACGTCCGGCCACTCGGGATGGTCCGCGCCGAGCGTGCCGGCGTCGAGCTCGTGGCTCAGCGTGCGGCACAGCTCGGCGGCGCGCCGGAGCCGGAAGCGCTCGGCCGCGGCGCGCGGCTCCTCGCTTCCGGCTGCCGCCAGCAGGCTCCAGACCCGCATGCGGATCTCGTCGACCGTGCTCTTGAACTCCGGCAGCCCCTCGGCGGGAACCTCTCCCGCCTCCAGGCGACCCTCGAGTTCGTAGAGAATGGCTCGCATTCTGGCGAGCTCGGATCGCACGCTATCGGACATGGATGGGCTCCTCGAGGAGCAGGTCGGCTCGGGGCCGCTGCGATTCAGGGGCATGTTGAGCTTAGCGTCGGCGACCAGGCATCGGAAGGGCCCTGCCGTCGCAGGCGTGCTGCTGGCGCCAGCCCCGGTCGCGCATCATGATTCACGATGCCTTCGGATGACCACGCGATGGCAGACGACGATCTGCTCGACCGCCTGCGCCGGCTCGAGCGGGCCGCCCGGCCGCTCGAGCCCGGGTCCGCGCGCCGCAAGCAGCTCCGCGCCGCGGCCGTCGCCTCCTCCGAGCGATTCCTCCGGAAGATCGCCACCCTCAAGGCCTACGACGAAACCCAAGACAAAGGGATCGGCCTGCTCGCCTCGCCGATCTCCGAGCACGGGATCCCCATCGCCGCCGCGATCGAGTTGCTCGAGCGCGACGTCGTCCGGCCCGGCGGTAATCCCGCCTCGGCCGGCCACCTGGCCTACATCCCCGGTGGCGGGCTGTACCACGCCGCGCTGGGCGACTTCCTGGCCGCCGTCAGCAACAAGTACGCGGGGATCTTCTTCACCGGCCCGGGCGCGGTCCGGATGGAGAACATGCTGGTCCGGTGGGTGGCCGACCTGGTGGGGTACCCTGCCGAGGCCGCCGGTACCATCGCCTCCGGTGGCAGCATCGCCACCCTGGCGGCGATCGCCACCGCCCGCGATGCCCATGGATTGAAGGGGGCTGATTTCGCATCGGCGGTCGTGTACCTCACACTCCAGGCCCACCACTGCATCGAGAAGGCCCTCCGCATCGCCGGCATGGGCGAGGCGCAGATCCGCCACGTCGCGATGGATGACCGCTTCCGCATGCGGCCCGACGCTCTCGAGCAGGCCATCGCTGCCGATCGCGCGTCGGGCCTCCGCCCGTGGCTCGTCATTGCTGCCGCCGGTACTACCGACACCGGCGCGGTGGACCCGCTCGACGCCATCGCGACCGTCGCCGGCCGCGAGCGCTGCTGGCTCCATGTGGACGCGGCGTACGGAGGCTTCTTCCTCCTGACCGGGCACGGCCGGGACGCGCTCCGGGGCATCGACCGGTCCGACTCGGTCGTCCTCGACCCGCACAAGAGCCTCTTCCTGCCATACGGCGCCGGCATGGTGGTAGTCCGGGACGGCGGGCGGCTCGCGGCCACCCACGATTACGCCGGCCACTATATGCAGGACGCCCTGCGCGAGCCGGGCGAGATCTCTCCCGCCGACGTCTCACCCGAGCTCTCGAAGCACTTCCGGGCGCCCCGCATGTGGCTGCCGCTGATCCTGCTCGGGACGAAGCCGTTTCGGGCGGCGCTCGACGAGAAGCTGCTCCTGGCCCACTACTTCTACCGGGAGATCCAGGCCATCGGCTTCGAGGTCGGCCCGCCGCCCGACCTCTCCATTGTGACCTTTCGGTGGGTCCCGCCGGTCGGGGGTGCGAGCCTGGAGCACATCAATCGGATCAATCAGGCGATCGTGGACGGCGTCCGGCGCGACGGCCGAGTGTTCCTGTCGTCCACCATGCTCGACGGCAGGTTCACCATCCGGCTGGCGGCGCTCGCGTTCCGGACCCATCGGCGGACCATAGACCTGGCGATCCGGGTGCTCCGCGAGCAGGTCGCCGCACTGCCCCGGCAGGACGTCTGAAGGCCCACCGCGAATCTCGCCGCATTGCCGCCGCGACTTCGGTTCAGGTTCGCCGGTGCCAGACCCTCCAGTAGACCCACGCATTCACGGCGAGCACGAGCACGCCCAGCCCGATCTGGATCGGCCGGGTGAGGCCCGACGGATACAGCGCGGCCGTGATGTAGTGCTCGACAAACCCACCCGCGTAACCGCCGCCGGCCGCGCGCCGCCACGCCTGCTCCAGGGGGGTGAGCGGACAGGTGAACCCCACGAACTCGATCGCGGCCCCCCACAGCGCCGCGGGGAGGTGAACCCACGCCAGCCGGGGCCACCGCGCCACCAGGAGCCCTCCGGCGAGCACGAAGAGAACGAACGCGCCGTGGAGCACGAGCAGCAGGTCGGCGAGCGGGCCGAAGGGCATCAGGCGTAGCAGAGAAGTGAGCATTGAACATGTGGGCCGCACTCCACAACGTCTAGACCCGCAGCTGCCACCCCGTATCGGAACCTTCACTCCCTCTTCCACCTCGTTTCAACCGGTCACACCTACCTTCGCTCTGCACCCGGGCTGCTGATAGCGGGGTGCAACCCACCCTTTCCAGGGGGAATCATGGGACGCGTGCGGTGGCCGATTGTATGGACAGCCGTGGCCCTCTGGGGCTGCGGCGACGGCGGCGGCGGTGATGTCGGCCCGCCGTCCCCGGTGGACGTCACCGGCGGCTGGTCGTTCAACATCAAGAACCTGACGACGGCTGGATTGGGATTCTCGTGCAGTGTTGTGGGCGCGATGCAGCTGAATCAGAGCGGGGCCTCGTTCGACGGGTCGTATCACGTCTCCTCGTTCACCTGCACCAACGGCATCAACTTTGGCTCGGGCGACGGAACCGTGGTCGCCGGTGAGGTATTCGCCGGCGATTCCGTCCACTTCCACTTCGATCTTGAGGATTTCGACCAGCACGGGGTCGTGGCGCCCGGCCGCACCAGCATGTCCGGCCGCTCGACCTGGGTTGGTAGTGACGGTACCAGTACGGTCACCTTGACCGGGAGCTGGACCGCCCGTCGCTGACCGGTGAGATGCCGAGCGCTTGGCCCGGTATCGGCCAGCGCGGGTACTCGGGGCTCAACTCGGCAACTAGGTCCTTGCGCAGCAGGTACCCGTTCGGATTACAGGTGCTTGGGCGCTTCCTTGGCCGCCTCTGGGGCGGTCCCCTTCGCCGGGGCGGCGGCTTCGCCGCCGGTCGCCAGGGCGGCGCGGCCCTCGCCGTCGCGCGGCACGAGGCCGCTTCCGCCCATCAGGCCCATCAGGGACGGGACGTTCAGCGAGTCGGC
>DAIPLK010000073.1:0-3377 GCA_036769285.1 Gemmatimonadales bacterium
GGCGATCTACGTCGTGGACACCACGGGCCGGGTGGACCCGACCACGATCCAGGTGCTGCAGAGCGACGACCCCCGCTTCACCGAGTCCGTCCTCACCGCGCTCGGCGGGATGCGCTTCCGGCCGGCCAAGCGCGCCGGAAAGACCGTCCGCCAGCTCGTCGAGCAGCGGTTCCGCTTCCGCATCGTTTCCGCATCTGAGGCCGTCGACCCGATCAGTTGAGTCCCGTCCGGGCGACGTCGCGGAGCAGTCAATCCAACAGCCGCACCATTCCCAGCCTTTCCATCTTGCAGTACTCTGGCAGCTCCTCAGCAGCTCCTCCCGCACGATCGCCTGCTCCTGCGCCACCATCGCCTCATGGCGGAAGAGAAGCCGCGCGAACTCGTGACATAGACATACGCCTTTGTTGGCCTGGCGTGATTGCCATGCTTCATCACTTTCGCGCGGCTGGAATCCTTAGATCTCCCGATCCCCAAGACCGCTCCGAAGATCAAGCGCTTGATCGCCCCCCTCGCCCGGCTATCCCGCGCCCCAGTGGGCGCCGGCACGGCGACCGGTCATATTAGTCCCAATCCCCCGCACACCCCCGTCACCCAGGCCCCACAATGCTGAACTACATCTGGGCAGGGCTGATCATCTCCGCCTTCCTCTTCGCCCTCGGCGCCGACGCCGGCGACATCTCCCACGACCGCTACCGGAACGGCCAGCCGCTCCCCGTCGCGCTGGCGTTCCCCCAGGGCTACGACCCCGCGGCCCGACGGGTACCGGTGGAGATCCGGATCGACCCGCGGCAGTACGCGGGGTTCTACCGGACGGAGGAGACTTCAGCCGCGAGCTATCCCGGCTACCTGCTGCAGACACGCGAAGGGGCGCAGCTCCGCTTCGCCGCCGGCACCAAGCTCCCCGAGCCGCTGGCCACGATCGCGAAGGTCTCCAAGTCGCGCGACGAGGAGCTGCAGGGCCGCCTGGCAGGGTTCATGCCGCCCGCGCCGGCGGTGGACTCGGCGCCAGCGTTGGCATCGTCCGGCGTGGTGTTCGAGCCGGTCTCGTTCGTGAAGCTCAACGCCATCGCCGCCGCGGCGCTCGACTTCGCGAAGACGGGCGCCGAGATCGCCATCGGCCTCACCGGCGTGCTCGCGCTCTTCCTCGGCCTGCTCAAGATCGCCGAGCAGGCCGGCATCGTGTACGCCCTGGTCAAGGTGGTGCAGCCGGTCCTGCGCCCGCTCTTCCCGGAGATCCCGCCCGGCCACCCCGCGCTCGGCCTCATCGCCCTCAACCTGGCCGCCAACGTCTTCGGCCTCGGCAACGCGGCCACCCCGTTCGGCATCAAGGCGATGGAGTCGATGCAGACGCTGAACCACTCGAAGGACACCGCCACCAACTCCATGGTCATGCTCCTCGCCATCAACACCGCCAGCGTGCAGCTGGTGCCGCCGGTGCTGCTGCTGGCGCTCCTCGGCCTGCAGATCAACCGGCTGATCTTCCCGATCCTCATCTCGACGATCCTCTCGCTGATCGTCGCCATCGTGGCCGCCAAGCTCTTCGGCCGGCTCCGCACCTTCCGCGATTCCGATCCCAACCTCCTCCCGCCGGCCTCCGCCGCGGCACCGAACAGCTGAGGCCGCCATGGACGCCGTGCGCAACGCCATGAATCTCGTCTCCTACTTCGTCATCCCGCTCATGCTGGTGGGGATCCCGCTCTACGGGCTGGTCAAGCGGGTGCCGGTGTACGAGAGCTTCGTCGAGGGGGCGAAGGAGGGGTTCCAGGTCGCTGTCCGCATCATCCCGTACCTGGTGGCGATCCTCTTCGCCATCGCGATGTTCCGCGCCAGCGGGGCCATGGATCTGCTGGCGAAAGTCCTGAGCCCGATCCTGGCGCCGCTCGGTTTCCCGGCCGAGGTGCTGCCGATGGCGATCATCCGGCCGCTCACCGGCTCGGGCTCGGCGGCGATCGTGGTGGACATGATCAACCGGTACGGGGAGGACTCGATCTACGTGAAGATGGCGGCGGTGATGTTCGGGTCCACCGAGACGACCTTCTACGTGATCGCGGTGTACTTCGGGGCGATCAACATCAGGAAGACGCGGCACGCGGTGCCGGCGGGGCTCGCCGCCGACATCTCCGCGATGTTCTTCGCGGTCTGGTCGGTGCGGCTGCTGTTCGGGTGAGCTGGCCGACCCGCGGTTCGAGCGAGGGTCATAGAGGAGTCACGGAAAGCAGAGGGGCCATGCGTCACCGCATGGCCCCTTCGCTTCGCTCAGGGCGACCCACGTCGCCCCCCGACCTCAGTCTTCCATGCCATCCTTGTCGTCGTCATCGAACGCGTGGAACGAGTTGTCGATGTTCGCCGCCACGGCCTCGCTCAGGTTGGCGTCGGTCGCCAGCGCGCGCGGGTCGATCAGGCTGCCGTCGCCCGCCGTGAACCAGGCGTTCGGGTCGATCGCCACGGTCACGTTGAACGCGCCGGAAGCGTCCACCACTACGGGCGGGTTGAAGGCGAGCTCGAGCTCGGCTTCGGTCGAGAGATAGATGTCGAACGGCTGCGGGCCCGTGCCGTCGTTGGCGTCGAAGGTGCCGGCCACGTGCACGCTCGCGGTCTGGGGCCACGAGGGGTTCGCCGCGAGGAACGCCGTCGTCGCCGCGTCATCCTCGCTTGGAATGTCCACCTTGAGCTCGGCTTCCGAGTAGGTCCCCTCGGCCACCGGCGAGCTGAGCGGGCTGATCACGCCCCCGCCGAGCGGAAGATCCACCAGCACCGGGCCGGCCTCGAACTCCTCGCAGCCGGGCCCCTCGCCATCGCAGAGCCCCGCGTGGTCGGCCTGCTTGAGCTCGACCTCGGCGAGGACCAGCTCGACCTTGCTGATGTCCAGCGTCTGCCCGTTCGCGGAGATCGGCGCGGCGCTGTACAGCGGGTGGACGGCGGCCGCGGCCGCCGGGGCGCCGGTGCCGCTGGTGAACGACAGGGTCCCCTGCGACCCGCCGGTCGGCGCGCTGCCGTCGCTGCACGCGGCAACGAGACCGGCGCCAAGCAGGCAGGGAAGGATGCGACGAGAGAATGAAGCGGACACGGTAGCCTCCTGAAAAAGTGATGCCGGCCGAGCCGGCAAGTCGCTCCCGGGAGGCCGATGCTTCCATCGGCAGCCGGACGATCTCCCTCGGGAGACTCCTGGCTTTGCGGCCCCGCCTCACGACGGGTGTGCGTTTCGGGAGCTGGTTGGCCCCGCATGCCTTCGCGGGACGCCGAGGAGGGAAGCAGGCGATGTGCCACGCCCTATCTGGGCCGCTACCGCGGTGGAAGCGCTTGTCTCGCTGGGAGTTGCCATGGATGGAACTACCGCGCCATGCGAGTCCCCGGGGCAGACGGCCTGGAACGTTCTG
>DAIPLK010000073.1:3477-12453 GCA_036769285.1 Gemmatimonadales bacterium
ACGGACAGGGTGGGCGGCACGTAGGCGAAGTTCCGGACCGCGGCCCGGGCGCCCGGGGCCATCGGCGCTACTGCACCACGACGGTGCCGCTCATCGCGCTGCCGTGCACGGCGCAATCGTAGCGGTAGGTGCCGGGCGTCGGGAACGTCACCTGGTAGGTGGCGCCGTTGCCGGTCATGGTCTGGCTGCTGGCGAAGCTGCCGTCGGAGCGCACGCTGTGCGCCGTGCCGCCGGTCCCGGTCCAGGTCCAGGTGACCGTCTGCCCGGCCGCCACGGTGTCCTTCGCCGGATTCCGGGTGCCGTTGTGACCGCTCTCGAAGAAGTTGTTGCCGACCTTGACCGAGCCGACCGGGCCGCCGCCCGTGCCCCCGCCGCTCGGCCCCGTGGTGCTGCTGCTCGAGCAGCTGAGCGTGATCGCCGCCGCGAGCGCGGCCACGAGGGCCGGCAGCGAGGTGCGTGTGCCGTGCATCTGTCCTCCACTCTCCGTCAATGGGTCCGGACGCGCTGGTGTCGCGCGCATCCGGGCCAGCGGTGCTTGCCCGCACCGGCTGGCCTGCCCACCTTATCTGTTATCACAGCTCTCGTCAAGACATCTGTGATCACAGGTGTCGAACGGGCCACTCTGTCCCACGTTCCACCTCGCACCCTTCACCAACGGTCGCCACGCATGCGTCGTCTCCGGCAGGCCATCAAGCAGCGAAAGCCGTTCGCGAGCCGCGAGCAGGAGGTGTTCCTCGAGGTGCTCCGCACGGGGCATGCTCTGGTGCAGGACCTGGTCGATCTGCTCAAGCCCCACGGGCTGTCGCAGCCGCAGTACAACGTGCTGCGCATCCTGCGGGGCGCCGGGGCGGCCGGCCTGCCCACGGGCGAGGTGGGGGACCGGATGGTGGCGAGCCGCGAGCCGGACGTGACGCGGCTCCTGGTGCGGATGGAGGAGCACGGGCTGCTGAAGCGCGAGCGGCTGTCGGAGAACCGGCGGGTGGTCACCGTGCGGATTACGCGCGAGGGGCTCCGGATACTCAAGGCGCTCGACGGCCCCGTCGCGGAGATGCACGCCCGCCAACTCCGGCACATGACACGGCGCGAGCTCGGGCAGCTGGCGGAGCTGCTCGAGCGCGCGCGGCGGGAGGATCAAGGGTAGGCAGTCCACCCGGCCGGACGAACGCTCTCGCCCATAGTACCTTTCGGGTCATGAAACGACCCACTCGAATCCCGACCATCGCGGGGGCGGTGCTCGTCCTCGTCCTCGCGCTGCTCTTCGTCCTGCCGCTCCTCTTCAAGGACCAGATCGCGCAACGCGTCAAGACCGAGGTGAATCGAAACCTCGACGCCCGCGTGGACTGGCGCGACGTCGGCCTCTCGTTCTTCCGGAACTTCCCCAACCTCACCCTCACGCTCGACGACCTCACGGCCGCGAACGTGGGGCGGTTCCAGGGCGACACGCTCGCTGCGGTGCGCCATCTCCGGGTGGTGCTGGACCTGGCGAGCGTGCTGGGGAACGTGACCGCCGGCCGGCCGATCGTGGTGCGGGCCATCGAGCTGGACCAGCCGAGGCTCCGGCTGGTCAAGCTCGAGGACGGCGCGGCCAACTGGGACATCACCGGGAAGACGGCGGAGACGAAGCCGCAGGCCGGCGCGACCAAGTCGATGGCGATCAGCCTGCGGAAGTTCGCCATCCACGACGCGGCCGTCACGTTCGACGATCGCCACGCGAAGCTCAACGCCTCGCTGAGCGGTTACGATCAGTCCCTCTCGGGCGACTTCAGCCGCGACCTGGTCGGCATCCAGACCAAGGCGGACGCGGACACAGTCAGCGTCACCTTCGCCGGCATCCCCTACCTCAACCGCGTGCGGCTCGGCCTCACCGCCGACGTGCAGGCCGACCTGGCGAAGAAGACCTACACCCTCAAGGGCACCGAGCTCCGGCTCAACGATCTGAGGCTCGGCGTCTCCGGCACGGCCAACACGGCCGGGAAGAACACCGGCCTCGACCTGGTGTTCGACGCGCCCAGCACGAACTTCCGCAGCATCCTCTCGCTGGTGCCGGCGGTCTACGCCCACGACTTCGAGAAGGTGAAGACCGCGGGCACGATCGCGGTCAACGGCCGGGTCAAGGGCGAGTACGGCGACAGCGCCTTCCCGTCGTTCGCGCTGAACGCCAAGGTGGACAACGCCGCCTTCCAGTATCCCGATCTCCCGCTCCCGGCGCGGGACATCTTCGTCGATCTCTCGCTCACCAACCCCGGCGGCAGCGCCGACAGCACCGTGGTGAGGCTGGACCGCTTCCACCTGCTGCTTGGCCGCAATCCGGTCGACGCGAACGCAGTGCTCCGGACGCCCATCTCCGATCCCGACGTCGATCTGCACGTGAAGGGCAAGGTGGACCTCGCCGACGTCCGGCGCACCCTGAAGCTCGACGGGATCGACCAGCTCGCCGGCACCGTCGCGGCCGACGCGGCGGTGCGCACCCGGATGTCGTACCTGGACAAGAAGCAGTACGACCGGGTTGCGGCCAGCGGCACCGTTGACGTCGCCGACCTCACGGTGAAGGGCCAGAGCCTGCCGAAGCCGCTCGCGATCCGGCAGGCGTCGCTCCGGCTGGCGCCCGAGCGCGCGGAGCTGCGGTCGTTCAACGGAACCATCGGCAGCAGCGACGTGCAGGCCACGGGCACGATCGTCAACCTGCTCGGCTTCATGATGCGGGACGACACGCTCCGCGGCACCGCGACCGTACGGAGCAACCGCTTCAACCTGGACGAGTGGCGCTCCGGCGACAGCGACCTGCAGGTCATCCCGGTGCCACCGAAGATCGACTTCGGGCTCGACGCGGCCGTGGCGGAGCTGACGTACGACAAGCTGAAGATGACCAACGCGCGCGGCCGTCTCCGCCTCAAGGACCAGCGCGTCACGCTGGAAGACTTCCGCATGAACACGCTGGGCGGCGAGATCGGGGTGACCGGGTTCTACGAGACGACCAACGTGGCCAAGCCGACGTTCGACGTGGGCCTCAAGATGACCAAGGTGGACATCCCGTCGGCCTTCCAGGCCTTCACGACCATTCAGATGCTGGCCCCCGTCGCCAAGTACGCCGTCGGCAACGTGACCACCGACCTGCACGTGAACGGCGCGCTGGGGAAGAACATGATGCCGCTGTTCCCCGCCATGAGCGGGCGCGGCACGCTCCTGACCTCGCGGCTCGTGCTGCACGACTTTCCGGCGATGACGAAGGTGGTGGACGTGACCAAGCTCCAGTTCCTGAACAATCCGACGCTCCAGAGCCTCAGCACGGCGTTTCAGATCCGGGACGGCCGGCTGTTCGTGGAGCCGTTCGCGGTGAAGCTGGGGCAGACCACGATGAACGTGTCCGGCTCCAACGGCTTCGACCAGTCGCTGCAGTACGCCCTCAGCCTACGCGTCCCGCGCTCCGAGCTGGGCGGCGCGGCGAATCAGGCCCTCGCCGGCCTGGTGTCGAAGGCGGGCACGGCCGGGATCGATCTCAACGCGGCGCCCGAGATCGACCTTGGCATTCAGCTCGCCGGCACGGTGACGAACCCCTCGGTCAAGGTCGACGTCGGCAGCGTCGCCTCGTCGGTGAAGGAAGGCGTGCAGCAGGCGGTGCAGCAGGCGGCCACGAAGCAGGTGTCGGCCGAGGCGGCGCGGCTGGTGCAGGAGGCGGAGCAGAAGGCCGCGGCGATCCGCCAGGAAGGCCAGACGTTGGCCGACAAGGTGAAGCAGGAGGGATACCAGCGGGCGGACTCGCTGACGGCCAAGGCGACGAATCCGATGCTCCAGCTCGCCGCCAAGCCCGCCGCCGACCAGCTTCGGAAGCAGGCCGACAGCAAGGCCGCGGGCATCGTCCGTGAGGCCAACCAGCGGGCCGACAGTCTGGTGGCCCAGGCCCGGCGGCAGGCGGAGCAGACGCCGGGGGCGAAGTAAGGGGTGCCCCCCGGGGCATCGAGCGCCTGAGGCCAGGATCCATCCGCTCCAGAGACTGCCGCATGCCGACTCGACATCGCGGGCTCCGTCTTGTCCGGCTCCTGTTGCGGCTCAAGGTCGCGATGAGTTCACTGGCTCGCGTTCACGGTTTGGGCGGGCGCCACCGCCGTCCGAGGATGGGTATCCAGCCGAGCAGTTTGTTCCGCAGCCGCACCGGGTGGCTCCGGACCACGACCGCGAGCGCACTCGGGAACCAGCGCTTGAGATAGACCGTCCAGACCTCGGCCCCACCGACCAGCACCTCCTTCCGCCGGCGGGCGACGGCGCGGAGAATCCGACGCGCGCACTCGTCCGGACTCATGGCGCTCCGGTAGATCGGGAGCACGCGCCCGAAGCTGCCGCCGGACCCCGTGAGCGCGTGCGCGGTGATGTCGGTCTTGATGAATCCCGGCACGATGAACGTGACCACGATGCCGCGCTCGTGCTCCTCTGCCCGGAGCGACTCGAAGAAGCCGTGCAGGGCGTGCTTGGAGGCCGCGTAGGCGGCGAGGAGCGGCCCGCCGTACTTCCCCGAGAGACTGCTGATCACCACGAAGTGCCCGCCGCCCCGCTCGAGCATCGAGGGCAGCAGGGCCTGGGTGAGCAGGACCGGACCCAGGTAGTTCGTGCGGAGGAGTCGCTCGTGTACGTCGCGGGTCGTGTTCGCCACCCGATCCCGCGCCGCGAGCCCCGCGTTGTGCACCATGATGTCAACGCCGCCGAAGCAGGCCAGCGCCGCGGCTGCCCGGGCCGGGAGGACGTCGAGATCGGCCAGGTCGAAGGGAATCAGACGGACCTCCGCGGTGCCGCAGGCGCGTTGCACCTCCACGAGCGCCTCCGCGCGACGCGCCGAGAGGATGAGCCGGGCACCGGCCGCGGCGAACGCCAGGGCCAGCGAGCGCCCGATCCCCGAGGAAGCACCCGTGATCCACACCACCTTGCCGGTGAAGGAGCCGCGCGTCATCAGAGCCCCGCCGCCGCCGGCTCGCCCCGCGCCAGCACCCGGACGTCCACCTTGCCGAGGCGGGTGCGGGGAAATTCGGTCCGGAACTCGACATCTCGAGGGCAGGACCACTTGATCAGCCGATCCCGGCAGTGCGCTATGATCTCCTGCGCCAACGCCGAGCTCGGCGCCTGCCCGGCCCGGAGCACCACGAATGCCTTGACCCGCTCGCCCTGGGACGGGTCCGGCACGCCGACCACGCAAGCCTCCGCCACGGCGGAGTGCTGGCCGAGCACCTGCTCCACTTCCGCGGGATAGACGTTGAAGCCGGAGGACTTGATCATCCGCTTGAGCCGGCCGCGGAAATAGAAGAAGCCGTCCGCATCGCGGTGCCCGATGTCCTCGGTGTGGAGCCACGTCCGCCCATCGCAGTGCCGCTTGAGCGTCACGGCCGTCGCCGCCGGGTCGTCGAGGTAGCCCAGCATGACCGGAGGGCCGTGGACACAGATCTCGCCATCTTCTCCATCCGGCAGCTCCTCGTCGGTGCCCGGGCGGCAGATCGCGACGAGCATGTCGGGGAGCGGCACGCCGACACTCCCCTCGCGGACCGCATGGAGCGGCATCACCATCACACCGGTGACTGCCTCGGTGAGCCCGTACCCTTCCAGCAGCTTCACTGAACCGCCGCGCGCCGCGACCGTCCGCTCGAAGCGTTCCTTGATCGGAGCGGGCAGCGTGTCGCCGCCGGAGAATGCCGCCTTGAGACAGGAGAGATCGGCCCGCCGGAAGTTCGGGTCGCGGCTCAGCGCCTCGTAGAGCGTGGGCACACCGGCGATCATGTTCGGCTGCTTCTTCCGCACCAGCTTTGCCACTACCTCCGCCGTGAATCGGGGCACCAGGATCACCCGGCACCCGGTCACGAAACCAGCGTTGACCAGCGCGCCGAGTCCGAAGCCGTGAAAGATCGGAAGGGCCGCGAGAATCCTGTCGTCATCCTTCAATCCTACCCAGGCCGCGAGCTGCATCCCATCGGCGATGAAATTCCGGTGGGAGAGCATGATCCCCTTTGGCGTTCCGAGGGTCCCGCCGGAGAAGAGGATGCCCGCCATCGCATTGGTGTCGAGCGCGGGGCGGGGTGCCGGGGGTGAGGAGCGGGCAACGACATCCTTCCACCATCGGACCGGCGCGTCGCGCGGGATGGCCGGGATCTTCCGACCCTGCACCAGCCAGAAGGCCAGTGTCCGGATCGGGGTGAGCGCATCGGAGAGGCGGGTGAGGATCAGCGTCTCGAGCGGAGTGCGGCCCAGCGCGCCCGCGAACCGGTCGTACAGGACGTCGAGGGTCAGGGCGAACCGTGAGCGGCTCAGGGTGATCAGCCGTTCCACCTCCTGTGCGGTCGAGAGCGGATGGATCATCGCGCTGATGGCGCCGAGCCGGTTGGCGGCGTAGAAGGCGATCACGCCCTGGGGAGAGGTGGGGAGCGCGATGGTGATCCGGTCGCCCGCGCCCATGTCGAGCGACGCGAGGCCGTCGGCCGCCTGGTCGATGAGGCGGCCGAATTCCCGGTACGTGGCCGTGGCGCCCAGAAAGTCATAGGCCACGGCGTCCGGCACTCGCCGGACCGTGGCCATGATGACGTCATAGAGCGAGCACTCGGGATAAACGAGATGGTGGGGCACCTCGCCGTACGCGGCCAGCCAGCGTGGGGGGTCTTCCATTGGGCGCTCGCAGTGGGGGCACGACGCCCGACATCGTACCTGGCGTCACGGCGCCCCGACAGGACAATATACTGCGCCGCTGGCCTCGCGCTTACGCTCCCCGGGAGCGGCGAATGCGGGCTGGGTGGCGGGTGAACGGGCCAAAGGTGGCAAGCGCAAGAATCCCGTTCGCCCATCAATAGCTTACTCAGGCCTCTCTCCGGAGCTCGCTGCATGATTCCCAATCGGTTCAGCACGCCGCTCCTCTTCGCCATCCTGCTCGTCGCGTGCGCCGGTCAGGGCGAACGGCGGGTGAGCAATGGGCCGGCGCGCTACCTGTACGTGTGGGCGGGCACGGGCAACGACTCCACCAATGGCGTGGATATGATGACCGTGCTGGATGCCGACCCGTCCAGCGCCGCGTACGCTACGGTCCTCTCGGTGCTCACGGTGGATTCGAGCGGCCGGATGCCGCACCACACCGAGTTCAGCGCGCCCCCGACGGGATCGTTGTTCGCCAACGACTTCAGCGGCGACAAGTCCTTCCTAGTGGATTTCAGCACGCCGGCATCGCCACGCCTCACCCGCCGGCTCGCGAGCGTGCCGGGCGGCCGCCGGCTGCATTCGTTCGCGCGTCTGGCGAACGGGCACGTATTGGCCACCGTCCAGTTCGGCGACGGCTCCGTACCGGGCGACCCGGGCGGACTCGCGGAATTCGACGGGGATGGCAATCTGGTGCGCAGCGCCTGGTCACGTGATTCGACATTCCCGGGGGCCCACATTCGTACCTACGCACTCGCCGTGGTTCCGGATGCGGATCGTGTCGTGACTACGAGCTCACCCATGAACAGCGAGAAGACCGCGCACGTCATCCAGGTGTGGCGGTTGTCCGATCTCACGCTGCTCAAGACGCTGCCCGTGCCCGAGATCGCCGGGGACTCGGCGCACACGTACCCGTTCGAGGTGCGCGCCCTGGATGATGGTACGGTGATGTTGAACAGTTATTTCTGTGGCTTCTTTCGCATTTCGGGCCTGGATCGCGATCCAAGGATCGACCGGGTGATGGCACTTCCGCGTCCGGCGAATATCGGATGTTCCGTGCCGGTGATCGCCGGTCACTTCATGGTCATGCCGATCGCCTACGCGCATCGGTACGCCACCATCGACATCTCCGACCCCGCGCATCCCAAGGAGGTCGCCTCCTTTCCCACGGACGCCACGTTCTTCCCGCACTGGGCCTCGGCGGATCCCGGGAGCGATCGTCTCGTCTTCACCGATCAGGGCGACGGCGCGCCCATGGTGAAGATCGCGCGCCTCGACCGGGCGACCGGCCGGCTGTCGTGGGATGAACGGTTCAAGGACGCAGGCGCGACGTCACCGGGCGTGAGCTACCATCGGGCGACCTGGCCGAACGGAGTGACGGGGATGGCGATGCCGCACGGTGCGGTGTTCGTGCGGTAAGGGCGGTGCCGGCCACGGCCCTCGGTCGTGCTCGGGGCCGGACTAATCGGAGGCCAGCAACGCGCCCAGTCCCAGGAGTGGCCCCACGATCAAGGCGGTCCACGCCGCGGGCTTGGACCCGAGGCGAGCGCCCAGGTAACCCACCAGATCGCGATCCGCGGGGTTGGGCAGATACTCGACGTGCAGGATCAGTAGGGCCGCATCGCGAAACGAGAGGCCCACATGCCCAGCGCCCCCGAGGCGGTGCTCGGCGGGGGCACCGATGGTTCGATCGACTGGCGTTCGACCCAGTACGAGGCCCGCGCCGAGATCGAGTCCGGTACGGCCATTGATCCAGTAGCGGACCCGAGCCTTGACCCCAGGCCGAAACTCAAACGCGTAATCGACGAGTGCGCCGGCGAAGAAGGCCCCACCGATGGCCAGCCGAGGTGATCGATTGAACATCCAGCCCAATTCACCATTGAAGTAGTGGACCTGCGGATTCCCACCCGTCGCCAGAGGAGTCTTGTCCAGCCGATGGGCGTAGCCGATTTCAGTGAGCGGGAACGAGTGGCACGCCGGGAGCGGTCGGCCGGGGAAGCACGTCTGAGCGGAGAGCGTCTGGACCCACGCGGCCAGCGGAACCAGAAGGAGGAGGCCGAGCGGGGTTCGGGAGCGGCATGGAGGACTGGACATGGAGGCACCCCTTCTGCAAAGGACCAGTGAAGACCTACGGTCCGTATCGCGGGGCCGGGGGCCTGGGCGCAGGCGGGGCCTGGGGCCGCCCGCGTTTGGCGGCTGCATGGGCTAGTCAGGCAGGGACGGTGGGATGCCGCCGTCGCTCCACGAACGCAGCCACGTCACGCAGCCCGACCTGCCACTGCGCGATGTGTTCGCCCTCGGGTGAGAGCTCCTGCCGGG
>DAIPLK010000196.1:0-3782 GCA_036769285.1 Gemmatimonadales bacterium
CCTGAGTCCCACTGTACGCTCGAGCTCCATGCCGTGCCTCCGTGCGCGAGTCGATCCGGGAGTTCAAAGCAACGTCTCTCCGGGGGACTCATCCGTCAACTGCTGCTCTGTCCTCCAAGACCTGCCGAGCCCACGGCTCGAGCCCGGGAGGGAACCCCGATGGCCCAGCGCTGCCGGTCCTGGAGCGCGAGGCTGGCGGTTACGCCTCCGCGTCGGGGGCGGACCGCGCCTCCGGCTCGGCGCCGCCCTTCCGGTCGCGTCCCATTCCTTCGAGCAGCCCGGCCGCCTGCGCTCGCGCGACCCGCCAGTTGCCGCCGTGGAGCTGGGCTCCGAGCAGGCGCAGCCCCTTGAGCGGCAGGACGGCCAGGAAGGTGAGCCATTCCACCGCCGAAGCGTGACGCCGCATGAGGCGGAAGTAATTCGCGACTTTGCCCCGCTCATATTCCGCCACGTGGGAGCCGCGCCCCGTCGCCCCGCCGGCGTGCCAGCACACCGCGGTGGGCACGTACCGGATCGTATAGCCCGCCTTGCGCATGCGCAGCGAGAGATCCACTTCCTCCCAGCCATAGGGATTGTACGCCTCGTCGAAGCCGCGGCATTGTTCGAGTGCCGCACGTCGTGCGAGCAGGGCGAATCCGACGCACGATTCGACCACATCGCTCCGGTCGAACTGGCCGGTGTCCGTCGCTCCGGCGCCGATGTCGGTGATCGATCCCCGGCCCAGCTCGACCCGCATCCCTCCGGCGGACGCGATCACGTCCGAGGCGCCCATCCGGTATGCCTTGGGGGTGGCCAGGCCCGCCCGAGGCTCTGCCTTCAACGCGGCCACCAATTCTCCGGCGAGCCGCTCGTCGACCACGGCGTCGTCGTCGAGATAGAGAACGTACTCGGCGCTGAGCTGCTCGGCGGCATAGCGGAGCCCGAGGTTGCGGCCGCCGGCCGCGCCGGTGTTGACGGGGCTGCGGAGGACCCACGCCTCCGGAAACTCCGCCGCCACGGCATCGGCGGAGCCATCGGAGGACCCGTTGTCCACGACGATGACCTCGCGCGGCTGGTACCGCAGCTGGCGCACGCTCTCCAGGCAGCGGAGCGTGTGCTCGCGCTTGTTGAAGCTGAGCACGACCACGGCCAGGAGGTCGGTTTGACAACCCTCTCCCGTCCCATGATCGTTCGCGCCATGGCTGAGACTCATCGTAGGCTCCTGCTGATCGGCCTCGACGCCGCGGATGCCTCACTCATCGAACGCTGGACTGACGACGGCACCCTCCCGGTCCTGGCCTCCCTCCGCCGGGCCGGTACCTGGGGCCGTCTCGCGACGTCGGCGAAGTATCTCACCGGCTCCCCCTGGCCGACATTCTACACCGGCCGGCCGCCCTCGGACCACGGCATCTATCACGACTTCCAGTGGCGGCAGGAGCAGATGGCGTTCGCCGCGCCATCGGCGGAGTGGCTGCCGGTGCGCCCATTCTGGCGGGCCATCGAGGGCGATGTCGTCACCGTGGCCCTCGACGTCCCGATGACGCCGGGCACCGAGCCGTTCCGGGGCACCGAAGTCACCGGGTGGGGCAGTCACGACAAGCTGGTGCCCCCCGAGTCGTACCCGCCCGAGCTGCTTGGCGAGATCTCCCGGCGCTACGGCGAGTCCCCCATCCGCACCGACGAGTTTGGGCGCGCCTCCATCGCCCATCTCCGGGAGCTGCACGCCGAGCTGGCGAATCTCACCCAGCGGTGCTCGGAGCTGGCCTGCTGGCTGCTGGAGCGGCCCTGGAGCCTCGGCATCGCGGTGTTCGGCGCGCTGCATCGGGGCGGCCACCGCTTCTGGGACCGGACCAGCATCGACGGGGACCTGCCGCCGGGGCTCGAGGGCTGGTACGATGGCGCCCTGCGCGACCTCTACCGCACCGCCGACGAGGCGGTGGGGCGGCTCGTGACCGCGGCCCCGGACGCCACCGTCTTCGTGTTCGGCCTGCACGGGATGATGGTCAACACCGCCCGGGTGGACTTCCTGGACGACATGCTCGCCCGGGTGTTGCACGGCCCCGACGCGGCGCGCCCCAAGCACGGGCTCCTGCGGCGCTTCGGAGAGTCGATGCCGCTGCCGGCGCGCCGCGCGCTCACCAACGCCGTGCCCCGGGCGATCAAGGACCGCATCATGACGCGGTGGACCACCGGAGGCGTGAACTGGGATCGCACTCTGGCCTTTACCCTCCGGGCCGACCTCAATGGATACATCCGGCTCAACCTGCGCGGGCGGGAAGCCAAGGGCGCCGTGGCGCCGGAGGAGGCCGAGGCCCTGGCCGACCGGATCGCCGAGGGGCTGCTCTCCTTCCGGGACGCCGCTACCGGCGCGCCGCTCATCGAGGAGGTCATCCGCATGAGCGACGTCTTGCCTGGTGGCGAGCGGCGGGATCGGCTGCCCGACCTCGTGGTGCGATGGCACCCGACGTCCGGAGCGCCGCATGAGGCGGTGAGCTCGCCGCGATTTGGCCGCATCGAGCGATCGACCCCGGGGCGGATCCCCAACGGCCGGAGCGGCAACCACGCCCCGTACGGCTTCCTGCTTGCCCGAGGCACCGGCATCGCGGCCGGAGGCCGGCTCGATCAGGGCGCCGACATCCTCGACATCGCGCCCACCGCAATCCGGCGGCTCGGTGGTCGCTCGGGTCTGCCGCTCGCGGGAAAGGTGCTGACGCAGCTGGTCTGACCGCTCAGCCGAGTGACCGCCACTCGCCTCGATGTCGCGTGCTCTCGCGGCACGCCTCCACGATCCGCAATACCCGCAATCCGTCCTCGCCGCTCGCGCCCATCGCCGGAAGGCCGTGCGCCGCCCGCTCGAAATCCAGCAACTGCCGCTCGAAACTCGAGAGCGAGACGTTCGGCCGGCGGAGCAGGTGGTCTTCCACCAGCGCGACCCGGTCCATGAGCATCGCGTGCCGCCGCCGCAAGGCCGGGAACGCGGACCCCGTGTGCCTGAACCGGCTGCCGGTTGCCTCGAGCACGCCGCCGTCGGCCAGCTCGACCACGAGGCGATCGCGATACCGGCCGTGAGCCGCCCGGCAATCGGCGACCAGGCCGCCGAACCTCAGCTCGGCGCTCACGGCCGCGCCTCCCGAGGACACCGTGGCTCGCACCTCGTCCGGCGCCCCCCCCAGCAGCCAGCAGACGAGATCCACCTGGTGCGAGAGGACGTCGTCGAACACCCCGCCTCCGCGGGAGTCGTCTCCCAGGAACGCGCTGAGGGCATTCCAGCCGACGGTGGAGAAGGCGAGCTCGAACCGAATCCACCTAATAGTGCCGCGCCCGAGGTGTCCGAGTCGTTCGCGGAGCCGCTGATTGGGCGCGCGGAACCGGCGGGTGAACCCGACCTGCAGCACTCGATCGGCGCGGCGGGCCGCGTCCACCATCGTGCGTCCCTCGCCGGCGGTGAGCGCCATCGGCTTCTCCACCAGCACGTGCACCCCGTCGTCCAGCGCACGAACCGCCAGCTCGGCGTGTGTCGCGGGCGGTGTGAGGATGAGCAGCGCCTGCGGCGAGTCGGGGGCCGCGAGGAGATCGTCGAGCGAGGCGTAGGCGGCGGGGTGCGGCGCGTGCCGCGAGATCCACTCCAGCCGCCGGGAATCGGGGTCGCACGCGGCGGCGAGCGTGAGCGAAGGGGTGCGGTCCAGCGCCGGCAGGTGGAATCGCTCGAATACCCTGCCGCAACCGACCACGCCGATGCGAAGCATGGTAGAAAAGGTGACGGCACGCCGGGCGGCGAACAAGAGCATCAAGCTGAAAGCGCC
>DAIPLK010000074.1:0-2470 GCA_036769285.1 Gemmatimonadales bacterium
GTCCACGATCCACTCCTTCTGCGGGAAGAAGAGCTCCTCCATCTCGGCGGCGGGCGTGATCCAGTTGCGGCTTCCCACCACCGCGACGGGCGCGTCCAGCCAGTCGAAGGCGAGATGGCCGACGTTCGACGCCACGGTGTGCAGGAACGAGCCGCGCTCGCAGGCGTCGCTGGCGAGCACCAGCCGGCCCGTCTTCCTCACCGATTCGAGCAGCACGCCGTAGCGGAGCGGCGTGATGAAGCGCAGGTCGACGACCTCGGTGGAGACGCCGTAGCGCTCCTCGAGGACCGTGGCCGCGTCCAGCGCCCGGTACAGCGTGGCGCCCAGGGTCGCGATCGTGAGGTCCTTGCCCGGCTTGCGGACGGCGGGCTCGCCCTCGGGCGTCTCGTAATAGCCCTCCGGCACGGGCTCGAAGCGCTCGCCCATGTCGTAGAGGAGCTGACTCTCGAAGAAGACGACCGGGTCGGTACCTCGCAGCGCCAGGTTGAGCATCCCCTTGGCGTCGTGCGGCGTGGCCGGGAAGTAGGCCTTGAGACCCGGGATGTGGGCCACCAGGGCGGCCCAGTCCTGGCTGTGCTGGGCCCCGTACTTGCTGCCCACGGAGACCCGCACCACGAGGGGCATGCGGAGCTGGCCCGCCGACATGGCCTGCCACTTCGACGCCTGGTTGAAGAGCTCGTCCCCGGCCCGGCCCATGAAGTCGCAATACATCAGCTCGACCACCGCCCGGCCGCCCGAGAGCGCGTACCCGACCCCGGAGCCGACGATGGCGCCCTCGGAGATGGGGCTGTTGAACAGGCGGTGGTATGGGAGCGCCTCGGTGAGGCCGCGGTAGACGGCGAAGGCGCCGCCCCAGTCGCGGTTCTCCTCGCCCCATGCCGCCAGCGTCGGATCGATGGAGAAGCGGTGGAGCAGCGCCTCGAAGAGGCCGTCGCGCAGCTGGAACAGCTTGCTCTTGGGGACGGGCTTGCCCTCGGCGTCGAGGGCGAAGCGTGCCTTTCCGGCCAGGGCCTTGACCCGTGAGTTCTGGGCCAGGTCCTGCGAAAGCTCGGGCGCGCGATCGTCGAGCCGCTCCACGTTTCCGTTGGAGAGCATGACCGACTCGATGAACGCCCCGTCCGCGCGGCTCGAGGCGGCATCGCCGGTGACGAGCCGGACCACGGCCGCGAGCCGCGCGCGCACCGCGGCGCGGGCGGCGTCGAGCTCGGGCTGCGAGGCCGCGCGGTTCTCGACCAGGTAGGCGCCGTAGCGCTGGACGGCGTCCGCGCTCTGCCAGAGCTCGACCTCTTCCCGGGAGCGGTAGCTCGACGCATCCGAGGGCGAGTGGCCCGAGACCCGGTAGGTGACCACGTCCAGCAGCACCGGGCCGCGGCCCTCCAGGAGCACTCTCTTCTTCCGGTCGACCGCGTCGGCGACGGCCAGGGGGTTGTAGCCGTCCACGCGCTCGGCGTGCATCGCCTCGGGGTTCACTCCGGCGCCCACGCGCGCGAGCACCTGGTACCCCATGGTCTCGCCCTGGGTCTGGCCGCCCATGCCGTAGAAGTTGTTGAAGAAGCTGAAGAGGATGGGCGGCGCACCGCCCACGTCCTTCGGCCACAGCGTGCGGTACTGGTCCATGGCCGCGAGGGAGATGGCCTCCCAGACCGGGCCACAGCCCATGGAGGCGTCCCCGATGTTGGCGACGACGATGCCCGGCTGCCGGTTGATCCTCTTGAACAGCGCCGCCCCCGTCGCGATGTCGGCGGATCCGCCCACGATGGCGTTGTTCGGCATGGAGCCGAAGGGCGAGAAGAACGCGTGCATCGAGCCGCCCAGCCCGCGGTTGAATCCGTCGCGCCGCGCGAAGATCTCCGCGAGCGTGCCGTAGAGGATGAAGGAGATGGCGAGATCGCCCGTCCCGGAGTGCGCCACGCGCTCGGCCGCCCGAAGGATCTCGCCGTCCAGGTAGGCCTCCATGACGCCCTGGAGCGCCTTCTCGTCCAGCTTGCGCGCCGCCGCCAGGCACTTGGCCAGGATCTCGCCATGGCTGCGGTGGGAGCCGAAGACCAGGTCGTGCGGGTCGAGGCTGGCGCACTGCCCCACCGCGGCGGCCTCCTGCCCGATGGAGAGGTGGGCGGGCCCCTTGTGGTTGTACGAGATCCCCTCCCAGGCGCCCTTGGTCTTGAATGCGTCGAGCATGGACTCGAACTCGCGGATCGTGACCATGTCGATCCAGATGCGCTTCAGGCCCTCCGCGCCGAACCGGGCCACCTCGGCCCGGAAGTCCGGCCGGTACTGATTGAGCGGGATGCCGGGGATCTCCAGCACCCCGGGCCTCCGGACCTCTTCCGGATTCACGATCAGTTGCTTGGGCATGGTCGGCTCACTTCACGAGCAGGAGGTCGACGTCGGCGATGGCGTCGGCGAAAGCCTTGAGGATGCGGGAGGCAGGCGCTCCGTCGATGATCTGGTGGTCCACGGTGAGCGAGAG
>DAIPLK010000074.1:2570-12420 GCA_036769285.1 Gemmatimonadales bacterium
GTTGAGCGTGGGGAAGCGCGGCACGACCCGGCACACCGCGTACAGGACGAGGTCGCCGATGGTGATGGACGAGAGACCCAGGGATGGCTCGCTGGCCTTCAGGCGCGCGCGGAGCGCCAGGATGCGCGCAGCCGGCGCGGAGCCGTTGAAGGTGAGCTGGGCCGTGGTGGAGAGCGAGGCCCGCGTGCGCTCGGCGATGAGCTTGCGGATTCCGCGGATCGGCGCCTCCGCGCGAGCCCCCTCCCCGGCCGGAACCCCGCGCGCCGCGGCGGGCGTGGGGCCGCTTGCCGCGAGCGCGCGACGGGCCGCGGGGGCGGCGCTTGCCTCCTGGGCCGCCACCACGTCGCGCTCGATGACGCGTCCGCCCGGCCTGTCCCCACGAGCGCGGCCACGGAGATCCCTTTCTCGGCCGCGAGGCGGCGTGCACGGGGCGACGGCGCACGCATGGCTCGTGCGCCCGGTCCGCCGCGGCCGCGGACCTCGTCCGGCGACGGCATCGCGGATGGCGCCGGCGCGACACCGCCCTCTGGAACCGCCGCGGGCCCGGTGCCGGGCCGATCGGAACCCGGAACGGCGGACGTCCAGTCCTCTCCCCGCGCGCCGATCACGGCGATCGGGGCCATCACCGGGACGTCATCACCCGCCTGCCGCAGGATCTTGAGGAGGACCCCGTCCGCGCCGGCGCTCACCTCGAACGTGGCCTTGTCGGTCTCGACCTCGCAGACGACGTCGCCGGCCCGAACCGGCTGCCCCTCGGCCGCGCGCCACGCCACGATGAGGCACGACTCCACCGTGTTTCCCTGCTGCGGCATCACCAGCACGTGAGCCACTCGTCACCTCCCCGCTCCTGCAGGACCCATGGCCGGGGCTCGGCGGCGGCCCGAGAGCGCGGACCGGTCGCCGGGAACGTCGCCGGGGGAAGACTCCTGGCGTTGACTTTCTTCAGCGCTTCGCCCATCTTGTCTTTGAACATTTGTTCTGGCAAGAACTTTCATGCACGAGCCGAGATCCAGACGCGTTGAGGTCGCTTACGAGGCGCGTCTGCTGTACCGGGTGGCCCGCGCCTACTACGAGGACGACCTCACCCAGGAGGAGATCGCCGACCGGTTCGGACTGTCTCGGGTGAAGGTCTGCAGGCTGCTCGGCCGCGCCCGCGAGGCGGGGATCGTGCGGATCTCGGTGCGCGGGCCCGGCTCCGGCTGCGGAGACCTGGAACGCGCCCTCGAGCGCCGCTTCGGCCTCCGCGAGGCGGTCATCGCGCCCCGCGCCCCGCGCCTCTCGATCCTCGACCGGATCGGCGCCGCCGCAGCCTCGCTGTTCACGCGCACGGTCCGCGGCAGCGAGACGATCGGGCTCACCTGGGGGAACTCGCTCCGGGCGTTCGTCGAGAGCCTTCCCCGGCTGGAATTGCCCGATGTCCGGATCGTCCAGATCATCGGCGGGCTCGGTAGCGTCGACGCCGGAGTGAACGGCGCCGAGCTGACCCGCCGCCTGGCGGAGCGCTGCGGCGCCCGCCCACGGATCATCCAGGCGCCGGGCATCGTCGCGTCCAGGGAGGTCAAGGCTGCCCTGCTGGCCGATCCGCAGGTGGCGGAGGCCATCGACCTCGGCACGCGCGCCGACCTTGCCATCGTGGGCATCGGCGTTCCAGAGCTGACCCCCGCGCTGCTCGGCCCCGGAGCCCTGCTGCAGCGCGGGGAGCTGGACGCGCTGCTCCGCCAGGGGGCGGTGGGGGACATCGCGTTCCGCCACTTCGACGCGGGCGGGCGCTACCTCGAGACCGACCTCGACGAGAGGGTCGTGGGCCTCGACGCCCGGGCGCTGGCCGCCATCCCCAGGCGCATCGGCGTGGCCGGCGGACCCGAGAAGACCGCCGCGATCGGAGCGGCGCTGAAGGGCCGCCTCGTGGACGTGCTCGTCACGGACGAGGACACCGCCGTTTCGTTGATGGCGGGGAACCCGTGACGGAGATGCGCGCGGGCCGGAACTCGCCCGGTCTCAGCCGGTGAAGCCGGCGACCCGCTTCAGCTCGTCCTCGGCCGCCTTGCACCACTTGCCGCCGTCGAGCCTGGCCGACACGGTCGGAAGCGTGGCTGCCAGGTCCTTCAGCGGGACGAGGCCGACGTCCGCGAGCCACGGGTAGACCATGATCTTCCCCGCCAGCGAGCGATTCTCGAGGGCCGCGATCCCGGCCTCGGCGCCGCGCATGCCGCTGATGGCGTCGACCGAGACGTCGGTGTCCAAGGCGCCGCTCACCACCCTGCCGAGCACGGTCTTCATGTCCTCGATGGTCGAGCCGCTGGTGCCGAACATGAACACCCGGCGGGCCACGTAGGTGTCGAGGTCGACTTCCTGCTTCACGGTCGCGGGGATGCCGGCGAAGACGTTGATGATGGCGCCGTCCGCCGCGTCCTGGATGGCGCTCGCCACGAGTGCGCCCACCGGCGCCATCAGCGCGAAGTAGCTGAAGGGCCCGCCGGCCTTCGCCGTCGGCGCGTTCACCAGCCTGAGGGGGACCTTCCGGGCGGCGGCCAGGGGCGCCGCCTTGGCGGAGAGGCGGGCCAGGCGGCTGTCGTCCCTGTCGGTCCCGACCACCGAGACGCCGGCGATGCCCGCGGAGATGGCGCGCAGCACGTGCATCTGTCCCATGGCGCCGCCGGCGCCGATGACCAGCAGCGTCTCCCCCTCCCGCAGCTCGCCGGTGCGGGGGATGTGCCGGTACGAGACGGCGCAGTCGGAGCCGGTGGTGCCGGTCCACCGCGTGAGGCCGTAGTGGACACGGCCCACGCCGACGTTCACCGGCGCGCCCACGCGCTTCCCGCCGAGCACCAGGTTGAAGATCCCCCGGGCGGCGAGCTTGTCGTTGAGGACCTCGATCACCGCCTTCCTGGCCCCGAAGTACACGACGTCGTCGAAGCCCTCGTCGGGCAGGGCGGCGGGTTCCGCGGCCGTGGCGGCGGAGAGGCCGGCCGCCGCGAGGGCCTGGGCCTGGGCCGGGCCGGCGCAGACGGCGGTGACGCTCGCCGGCCGGGCCGCGGCCAGCGCGGCCAGGCCACCCAGCGTCGCGCCGGCGTCCGCGACCACGAGGAGCCGCCCGCCGGGCTTGGGACCCTGGCGCTCGACGTTGGCGTAGCTGTCCTCGACGCAGGCCCAGGGCTCGACCAGGGCGATGGCGCTCGCGGAGCGGTGATCCGGCGCGGGGAGAAGGAACCGCTCTCCGCCCGCGTCGATGATGACGCGCTCGTCCATGAGCACGTACTCTTGGAGTCCGCCCTCGAAGTTGTAGCCGAAGGCGGCGTTGGAGGCGGAGGTGCGCAGGGCCCGGTAGTCGGTCTGCACCAGCACCCGCTCGCCGACCTCATGGCGGGTGACCTTGTCGCCCACGGCGACGATGCGCGCCGCCACCTCGTGCCCGGGCACGGTGGGCTTGCCGCCCGGCACGTAGCTCGGGATCTCCCGCAGCACGTCGGCGGCGAGGCCGGTCTGGATCTCGCTCTTCCGGGCGTGCTGGTCGAACTGCTTGAGCAGCTTCATGTCCGAGGCGCACAGGCCGACGCACTCGATGCGGGCCAGGACCTGCGTCGGGCCGGGCCGGTCCACCGGCTTGGCGGTGTTCAGGGCCAGCTTGCCGGGACCGACGAGCTGAAGGGCGTACTGCGTGGAGGGGAGGGAGGGGCTGGTCATGGTCGTCGCTTCCGATCCGGAGGCTGGATGCCTCAACGCCGAGCAGGGGGTCCCTCGGCGGTCACCTGAGCATCTCCTGCCCCCCGGTCACCGGCACTGCCTGGCCGGTCTCGTACTCCTGCTCGATGAGGTAGAGGACCGCGCGCATCACGTCGATGGCGCGACAGCCGCGCTTCATCGGGACCTTGGCCTCGTAGAAGCGCTTCACGTCCTCGATGGTCCTGGCGCCGGGCACCTTGCCGCTGCCGAGGTACTGCGCGAAGAGGCCGTTCTTCGGGTCCGACCACAGCGGGCCCTCGAAGAAGTTGCCCGGGCAGATGGAGTTGACCTTGATCCCGTCCTCGACCAGCTCGAGGGCGAAGCTCTGGGTGAGCCCGATTCCCCCGAACTTGGAGCCGGCGTAGGCGCCGTTCCGGTTGGAGCCGGCCAGCCCCGACTTGGAGTTGATCTGGATGATGTCCGAGCGGTACTCGGGCCGGGCAGCGTGCTGCCGGGCCAGCACCGGGGCCGCGTGCTGCACGCACAGGAAGTAGCCCTTGTAGTTGACGGCGGTGACGAGGTCGAACTCCTTCTCGCCCTGCGTCTTCACCGACCCCGCCCGAAGGACGCCGGCGTTGGAGATGAGCACGTCGAACCCGCCGTAGGTGCGTACCACCTGCTGGATCATCGCCGCCACCGAGCCCCCGTCGGTGACGTCCACCGCAGCGCTCATGGCGCGCCCCGTGCCGACCTGGCTCGCCAGGTCCCGGGCGGCGGCCTGCGCGCCAGCGAGGTTCACGTCCGCCAGCACGGCGACTCCGCCCTCGGCGGCGAACTGGTTGGCGATCTCCAGGCCGAAACCCTGGGCCGCGCCGGTCACGACGGCGATGCGCCCGGCCATGCGCCCCGCCCTGCCGGATCGGGCGATCTGCTTGCGGTAGGCCTCGACCTCCCAGTTCTCGATGAAGCGGCGGTGGCCCTCGCTCAGCGCCTGCACGCCCCCCAGCCGCGCCGCGCCGGTCATGACGCGGATGGCGTCGCGGTAGACGAGGCGGCAATTGCCGGCGCCGGCCACGTCGTCGCCGGCGCAGAAGATCCCCACCCCGGGGACGATGACCTGCTTGGGCGGGAAGCCGGTCCGGGCGCGGTGGTCGGCCACCGCGGTTCGCAGGCGGCCGAGCAGCGCGGCGTCGCCCTCGCCGTCCACGGCCTCGAACCACAGCGGGAACGAGTTGCAGTAGACGATCTGGTCCGGCGTGAGGGGACCTGCGGCGGTGGCGGCGCGGGCGGCGGCGGAAGCGGCGAAGGCCAGCGCCTCCTCGCCGTCCTCGAGCGCGACCACCGGCAGGGTGGGGCTCTCGGCCAGCAGGCCGCGCAGGGTCGGGGCGATGAGCAGCGCCGGGGCGGCGGCGCCGGCGCGGCGCGAGGTCGCGCTCGCCGTCCAGGGCGCCGGCGGCGAGGCGGCGAGGCGCCGGGAGATCGCTTCCAGCAGCCAGTCGGCGTTCCCGCGCACCACCTCGGGCGCGTCGCCGGCGACGATGATGCCGTGGTTCGCCATGAGCACCGCGCGGGGGGCGCGGCCGTGCTTCCCCTGGTGGGTGGCCAGGCCCGCCCGGAGCGTCTGGGCCAGCGCGAAGCCCGGGTCGACGAACGGCACCCAGAGCACCTCGTCCCCGAAGATCTCCCGGGCGATGGCCTCTCCGCGGACGCAGCATGTCAGTGCGTTGGCCACGGTGGCGTGGCCGTGCACGACGAAACGGCCGGGCACGAGGTGGTGCAGCAGGGCCTCCACCGACGGACGCTGGTTGCGCTCCGGCTCGAGGCGGGCCGCGTAGAGGGCCTGCTTGAAGGCCGCCTCGCGGGGCTCGCGCTCGGCCGGCAGGCGCGCGTTCGAGAGGGCCTCGAGGCGCGGGCGGTCCATGGCGACGAAGCCCTCGCGGCCGATGGTCGCCAGGGCCGAGCCGCTCCCCTTCACGAGCAGCTTGTCGCCGAGCTTGACCGAGGTGTTGCCGCCGCCGGCCAGCACCATCTCGGGGTCGGACCCGAAGTAGCGCGAGAGCAGCACCAGCTGGTCGAAGGGGTCGGCGGCGTCGGCGAAGGAGGGCCAGGGGAGTGTCGAGGTCATGGTGTCCAGGGGTCTCGTGTCCAGGCTGCGGGTCCTGCTCCGCCGCCGCGTGGGCCGGTCAGCGGCTCCGGAAGGCCGCGATCACCGCCTCGCCCAGGGCGGCGAAGGCGGCGATGCGGGATTCGGCGTCGGGGTAGGTGGGGTCGAGCACGCCATCCGCGGTCACATACCCGCTCTCCCCGTGCGCCGCCAGGTACTGGTGGGCGGCGGCGACGCAGGCCCCCTCCCAGAAGATGGGCAGGAGCTCCGCGGGGATGGGCGCGCCCTTGGCCGAGGGCAGGATGGGCAGGAGGTCGAGCGTGTTGTGCTCGGTGCCGGCGGTGACGACGAGCCCGCTGCCGCGCACCGTCTTCACGTAGTCGACGAGCAGCGCCGGCGCGTTCCGGTTGGGGATGAACTCCGTGGCCCAGATCCCCAGTCTCTTCAGGCTGGCGACGAGGCCGGCCGGCGTGGCCTCGAACTGGCCGAGCGGGTTCGCGCCGTCCGCCAGCACCGGGTAGCAGGGGATGCCACCGAGCTCCAGGGCCAGGGTCCTGGCCTGATCGAGGTCGATGTAGCTCTCGGGGACGAAGCCGGGCTTGCCGGACTTCATGAGGTGGTTGCGCACCTCGTTCTGCGCACCGACCGCGTCGTTCGCGTCCTCGAGCTTGCACGGCCCGCCGAGAAGGGCCGGGAGCCGGGCCAGGCGCTCCGCGGCCGGGATGGCGGCGAACAGCGCCTCCTGGATGGCCTGGGCGACGTGGCGCTCCTGGAGGACCACCGTCGGCCGCGGGCTGCCGTGCCGCTTCACCAGCGCGTCGACGATGGCGTCGTAGGTGAGGTCGATGCGACGGCCCCGCTCGGCCAGGGTGGCAGCGCAGCGCCGGATCATCTCGGCGATGCGCGCGCCGTCGCGGGCCCGGACGCCCCCCATGATCTCGGCCGCCTTGGGCGAGAGCGGGTCGAAGCGGCTGATGCCCTTCCCGCACAGGTAGATCTTGCCGGGGTTGGCAGGGTCGTTGACCTTCACGCCCTGCCGGGCAAGCGTCTCGTCGCGGCACATCATCTCGAGCCCGAACAGGGGGAAGACGCCGGCCGCCTGGCAGCGGGTGGCGAACTCCGCATACACGGAGAAGTCGTAGTAGTTGCTCGTTCCGAGGAGGACGCAGCCCTGGGCGCTCGCCAGCGCGACGGCCTGCGCCACGGTGGTGAAGGCCGAGAAGTTGGGCGGCAGGTGGACGTGGGCGTTGAACGCTGCCGACGGCCGGCGCCCGGCCTCCGGCCTGGCCTCCTTCCGGAGCTGGGCGGGGGAGCGGAGGGCCCTCAGGGCGGCGAGTGCGGTGGTCATGGGTCGAGTGGCGGCTCGCATGGGGTCACCGTCGCTCCAGGTGGGTTGCCGTCACGACATGGCACATGGCAGGCGCCAGAGTACTCCGGCCGGGACGTCGGTGCAGTACAGTCGACCACCAAGCTACCACCGAGTCCACCGGCGCTGTCGTGCCGGGGCGGGGCGTGCGTCCCGCACTCGAGGGGGTTTCGGGGCGGCCGGATCGGGCGCAGCCGGAGCTGGAGCCGAGGGGCCGGGCTCCCGTGGGCGTGGCTCGGGGCGCGCCCGGAGGCGCGCCCCGTTTCACTCACGGCGCGGAGCGATCAGAAGGCCCTGACGGCGCGAACTGGGAAAGCATATGACTTAGGGTACTCGCCGTAACCATAGGCGAAGTACAGATACCAAGTTCTGGACGCATTACTCTCGGTCGAAGAATAGTAGTAGGGGCCCAGATCGCCGAGACCCTGGCTCGAGAGATTCGTGCCCATCAACGACAGCTCGTCCTTCGACGGCAGGAACCAGTCGTCGTACCCGTTCAGCACCAGGTCGTCGGCGATCTTGGCGGCGATGTTCGCCTCGCCACAGGAGGCGACGATGGCGGCGGTGTTCGTGGCTCCGGTTCCGACTGCCGCGCTGGTCGGGATGCTCGTGCCTTCGCATCCCCACGGATACCATCCCTGATCGACCGGGGCCATGACCAGGCCGTGCTGGCCGGTGCCGTCCACGTAGAAGACGATGCCGCCCGCGTAGTTCTGTCCGACGTACGGGGTGGGGGGCTCGGCGGTGGTGAACACCTCCTGCGCACCGTAGGTCGTGCCCACGCTGTTCGTGGCGTAGGCTTTCACGTAGTAGGTCCGGTAGCCGGCAAGCCCGGTCATGCTCGAGACGAACGGAGCGTCTCCAGCCCCTTCGGTGGTCTTCGGGTTCGCGGTGGTCGGATTCGGGCTCCAGCTCCAGACCACGCCCTTCTGCGTGATCGCACAGCCGCCATTGTCCGCGATCGTGCCGCCGGAGCTGGCGCCGTAGTAGCCGATGCCCGTGACCGCCGCGGTGGTCACCGCCGGCAGCAGCCCCGTGCTCACCGTGTTCTGGTTGCCGTAGCCGGTGCCCGTGCCGTTCGTGGCATAGGCCCTCACGTAGTACACCACGCCGCAGCCGCTCAGCCCGGTGATGGTGCTGGTGAAGAATCCCTCGCCGGTGCCGCCATCCGTGGAGCAGGTGCCGGCCAGGGTCGGGTTGACGGTCGTGCTCCAGCACACGCCCCGGGCGATCACCGCCGACCCGCCGTCCGAGCTCACGTAGCCGCCGCTCGAGGCGGTGGAGCTGCCGGTGATCGTCGAGGTGGAGGTTCCCACGACCGGAATGCCGGGGCCGGGGGTCACGAGGGCCGTGGTGGTGAAGGCGAGATCGTTGCCGTACGCGGTGCCGAGCGCGTTGGTCGCGTAGGCGCGGACGTGGTACGCGGTCAGGGGATTCAGCCCGGTCATGGTGCTGTTGTAGCTGGCAGGGCCCGTGCCATCGGTGGTCGTGCTGTTGGCGATGGTCGGGTTGGGATTCAGGCTCCAGCACACCCCCTTGGCGGTGATGGGCGAGCCTCCGTCCGTACCGATCAAGCCACCCGACCCGGCGAGGTTCGAGGAGATGCCGCCGACGGACTTGGTCGTCAGCGACGGCACGGAAGGGGCGAGCGTCGTAAGGGTCACCTCGTTGCCATACGAGGTGCCTCCGCCATTCACCGCGAAGGCACGGACGTGATAGGTCGTGCTGGCGGCCAGCCCGGTCATGCCGGCGGTGAAGGATCCCAGGCCACCGGCCTCGGTGTAGTTGCTGCCGGCAGTGGTCGGCGCCGGGGTGGTCGCCCAGCAGATCCCCCGGCTGGTCACGGGGGCGCCGTTGTCGTTGGTCACGTTTCCGCCCGCCGTGGCCGTGGTGTAGGAGACACCGCTGGGCGCGGTCGTGGTCACGGTGGCGAGCTGCAGCACGATGGTGGTGAAGGATCGGTCGTCTCCGTACGACGTCCCCTGTGCGTTGGTGGCGTAGGCCCTCACGTGATAGGTCGTGTTCGCGGTGAGTCCGGTCATCAAGGCGATGAAGCTCCCCGCCCCCACGCCTTCGGACACGCAGGCGTCGGCGAGCGTGGGATCCGGAGCCGGAGACCGGCAGATGCCGCGCGCGAGGATCGGGGTCCCGCCGTCATCCGTGATGTCCCCGCCGGAGATGGCGGTCGTGTTGGTGATGTTGGAGACCACCTGCGTGGTGATGGCCGGAACGGTGAGCGCTTTCGTGGTGAAGGACAGCTCGTTGCCGAAGCCCGTCCCCAGTGCGTTCGTGGCGAACGCCCGCACGTAGTACGTCGTTCCAGGCACCAGGTCGGAACAGTGGGTAGCGAAGCCGCCCGAGCCCGCTCCCGAGAAACAGATGGTGTCGTGGAGGGAAGGCTCCGCATGGGTGGCCAGCACGACTCCCCTGAACAGGATCAGCTCGTTCCCGTCGTTCGTGACGCTCGCATTCACCACCGTCTCGGTGTAGCGAGTGTCGGTCACGCTCACGGTCTCCACGGTAGGCCGGGCCGCGCCGGCCAGTGCGCCGCTGCAGAGGTACGTCGCGGGTCCGCTCCCCACCTGCAGCTTCACCCCGCCGAATTCGCAGTTGGCCCCAGCGGGCTCGGGCGTCATCGTGACGCTCTGGCCGTCCTGCCCGCTCGCGCCCGGCGCACCGTTGCAGACGTAGCTCGGGGTTCCGGTCCCCACCTGGAG
>DAIPLK010000197.1:0-2355 GCA_036769285.1 Gemmatimonadales bacterium
TGGATCTACATCGGGACCCAGGGGATCCTCCAGGGCACCTACGAGACCTTCGCCGAGTGTGCCCGGCAGCACTTCGGGGGCAGTCTCGAGGGGCGGCTGGTGGTGACCGGGGGCCTGGGTGGGATGGGCGGCGCGCAGCCGCTTGCGGCCACCATGAACGGCGCCGCGTTCCTCGGCGTGGACGTGGATGAGTCGCGCATCCTGCGCCGGGTCGAGACCCGCTATTGCGATCGCCTCGAGCACGACCTCGACGCGGCGCTCCGGCTGGTCGAGGAGGCGCGGGCCCAGCGCCGGCCGCTCTCGGTGGGGCTGGTGGGGAACATTGCCGAGGTTCTGCCCGAGCTGGTCCGTCGGGGAGTGGTGCCCGACGTGCTCACCGACCAGACCTCGGCGCACGACCTCCGGGTGGGCTACATCCCGGCCGGCCTCTCCCTCGCCGCGGCCGCCGAGCTCCGCGAGCGGGACGCCGCGGGGTACGAGGCGCGCGTGCTCGACTCGATGGTGGTGCACGTGCGCGCGATGCTCGACCTGCAGGCGAAGGGCGCCGTCACCTTCGACTACGGCAACAACCTGCGCGGCCAGGTGGCCGACCGCCGCGCGATGCCCGAGGCCTTCACCATCCCGGGATTCGTCCCCGAGTTCATCCGGCCGCTCTTCTGCCGTGGCGCGGGCCCGTTCCGCTGGGCCGCGCTCTCGGGCGATCCGGCGGACATTGCCACCACCGACCGGGCGGTGCTCGAGACCTTCCCCAAGAAGGACGCGCTGGCCCGCTGGATCCGGCAGGCGCAGGAGCGGGTGCAGTTCCAGGGCCTCCCCGCGCGGATCTGCTGGCTCGAGTACGGCGAGCGCGCCGAGCTGGGGCTGCGCTTCAACTGGCTGGTGAAGCGCGGGAAGGTGCGCGCGCCGATCGTCATCGGGCGCGACCATCTCGACACCGGCTCGGTGGCGTCACCGAACCGGGAGACGGAAGGGATGAAGGACGGCTCGGACGCGATCGCGGACTGGCCGCTGCTCAACGCGCTGCTCAACACCGCGTGCGGGGCGAGCTGGGTCTCGCTGCACCACGGCGGGGGCGTGGGCATCGGCTACTCGATCCACGCCGGGATGGTGGCGGTGGCGGACGGCACCACCATGGCGGACCGGCGGCTCGATCGGGTGCTGACGGCGGACCCGGGGACCGGAGTCATGCGTCATGCGGATGCGGGGTACGAGCTTGCGATCGAGACGGCGCGGGAGCGGGGGGTGGACCTGCCGATGATCACCGGGGCGGCGTGACCGACCGAGTCACCCTGAGCGGAGCGAAGGGGCCATGCGTTTGCTCATGGCCCCTTCGCTGCGTTCAGGGTGACTCGAGCCGTCGCTCAGCCGTATGAAGCTCCTCGAAAACATCTCCCAGCTCGCCACCTGCCGCGCCGAAGGCGGGCAGGGCGAGATCCACGCGATCGCCGATGCGGCGCTCGTATGGGAAGGGGAGACGATCCGCTGGGTAGGCCCGCGGCGTGAGCTGCCCTCCGCCTACGCCGGTGCCGAGCGGCTCGACGCCGGCGGCGGCCTGGTGATCCCCGGCCTGGTGGACTGCCACACCCATCTGGCCTTCGGCGGCTGGCGCGCCGACGAATTCGAGCAGCGGATCCTCGGGCGGAGCTACCTGGAGATTGCGGCGGCGGGCGGCGGCATCGCGCAAACGATGCGGCTCACCCGCGCGGCGTCCGACACCGAGCTGGTAGAGCGCGCGGCCGGCTTCCTGCGCGAGATGCTCTCGCTCGGCGTCACGACGGTCGAGTGCAAGAGCGGCTATGGGCTCGACCGCGAGCACGAGCTCCGGCTGCTCAAGGTGTACCGCACCCTCGCGGGGATGCAGCCCGTGCGGCTGGTGCCGACCTTCCTCGGGGCGCACGTGGTGCCGCCCGAGTTTCGCGACGATCGCGCGGCCTACCTCCGCCTGCTGACCGATGAGTTGATCCCGCTGATCGCCCGCGAGCGCCTGGCGGCGTTCTGCGACGTGTTCGTCGAGCGCTCGGCCTTTACGGTGGACGAGGCCCGGCGCCTCCTGGTCGCGGCGCGGGCCGCGGGGCTCGGCGCCAAGCTTCACGCCGACCAGCTCACCGCGGGCGGCGGCGCCGAGCTCGCAGCGGAGGTGGGGGCCACGTCGGCCGATCACCTGGAGTGTGCATCCGACGTGGGTCTCGCGGCCATGGCGCGGGCCGGGGTGGTGGCGGTGAGTCTTCCGTTCGCCTCGCTGTATCTGGGTCAGGCGCCGGCGCCGGTGCGCCGGTGGATCGCCGCCGGCGTGGCCGTGGCGGTGGCGACGGACTTCAACCCCGGCTCCGCGCCGAGCTACCATCTGCCGTTCGC
>DAIPLK010000197.1:2455-3763 GCA_036769285.1 Gemmatimonadales bacterium
GTTCGTGCTGAACGCGCCCGAAGGCGAGGCGAAACTGGTGGTGCGCGCGATCGGCTACAAGCGGCAGCAGGTGAGCGTCCCGGCCGACCAGGAATCGGTGGACGTGGCGCTCGAGCCGGACGTCTTCAAGCTCGAGGAGATCGTCATCACCGGGCAGGCCACGGGGGTGGAGCAGCGAAATCTGGCCAACGCCGTCTCCACGGTGAGCGGCGCCGAGCTGACCCGGGCGCCGACACCCACGATCGAGAGCGCGCTGCAGGGGAAGATCCCCGGCGCGACGATCCAGTCCAACTCCGGCGCGCCGGGTGGCGGCATCCAGGTCAACCTGCGCGGCGTGTCCACCCTCAACGGCGATCTCGAGCCGCTCTACGTGGTGGACGGCATCGTGGTGAGCGACGTTTCCATCCCGAACGGCGCGAACGCCGTGACCCAGGCGCAGGCGGGCGGCAACCCGCGTAACCAGGACAACGCCGTCAACCGCATCGCCGACATCAATCCGGAGGACATCGAGCGGATCGAGGTTCTCAAGGGCGGCAGCGCCGCGGCGATCTACGGTTCCAAGGCGACGAACGGCGTCATCTTCATCACCACCAAGCGCGGGCAGGTGGGGAAGCCGCAGTTCAACATCACCCAGCGGTTCGGCTTCTCCGCGCGGGCAAACGAGCTGGGGTCGCGCACCTTCACGCTGGATGAGGCGCGCGCCGCCTTCGACACGGCGCTCGTGACGCAGTACTTCCAACCGGGCCGCACCTTCGATTTCGAGAAGGAGATCTACGGCCACAAGCCGTTCTCGTACGAGACCGACGCCAGCATCAGCGGCGGCACGGAGAACACCAAGTACTACGTCTCGGGTCTGGTCAAGGACGATGGCGGGATCGCCACGAACACCGGTTACAAGAAGCAGTCCCTCCGCTCGAACATCGACCAGGAGCTGGGCGGCGGGTTCCAGATCTCGGTCAACCTGAGCGGCACCCACAGCCTGTCGAAGCGCGGGCTCTCCAACAACGACAACTCGGGCACCAGCCCGTTTCTGGTCTTCCCGTTCACGCCCAACTTCGTGGATCTGCTCCCGGCGTCCAGCGGCGACAGCCTGGTGGCCTCGGATTTCCCGCGCAACCCGTTCGAGCGCAGCAATCCGCTGCAGACGTTCCAGTTCCTGACCAACGACGAGGACGTCTGGCGCATCCTGGGCACCTCCGCGCTGCGCTGGTCCGCGCTCCGCACCGCCAGGAGCAACCTGCAGTTCATCGGCATCGGCGGCGTGGACTACTTCCAGCAGGACAACAATTTCGTCTCGCCGCCCGAGCT
>DAIPLK010000007.1:0-38205 GCA_036769285.1 Gemmatimonadales bacterium
AGCTAGCGCACCGCCTCCCGCTCGGACAGGTCCCCCCAGTGCAGCTTCTTCCGCATCCGGCCGAAGAACCCGTCTCCGCTGAGCCGAATCAGGCATACGCGATGGTCGGCCCGGCGCACATCCACGCTCTCCCCGGGCGCCAGCGTAGTGCCCGTCTGCCCGTCGAACGAGACCAGCATATCGTCGGCCCAGCCCGCCATCGGCTCGAGCACGATCCGGTAGGTGGCGGGGACGACCAGCGGCCGCACCGCGAGGGTGTGCGCCGCGATCGACGTGACGATGATCGCCTCGACGTCGGGGACGACGATCGGCCCGCCCGCGCTCAGGCTGTACGCGGTCGAGCCGGTGGGCGTGGCGACGATGATCCCGTCGGCACTGTAGGGCCCGACGTTCTCCCCTTCGATGAACACGTTGACCCGCACCACGCGCGACATGCCGCCCTTGTGCACCGCGACGTCGTTCACCGCGATCTGGCTGACCAGCTGATTCCCGTCGCCGTCCTTGATGGCCGCGTGGAGCGCCTGCCGCCGCTCGATGAGGTAGCGCCCCGCCACCAGCGCATCGAGCGCCGGCTCCAGGGTCTCCCGGGTGGCGGTCGTGAGGAAGCCGACGCGGCCGAGGTTGACCCCGAGAATCGGGATCTCGCGTCCGGTGCAGAGACGGGCGCCACGGAGCAGCGTGCCGTCGCCGCCGAAGGTGATGAGCGCGTCGAGCTCCACGCCCTCGAACGCGGGAATGTCCCGGTTCCAAAAGTCGTCGAGCCGGGGCTCGCTGTAGAGCACGATGCCGCGAGGCGGCGCCTGGATGGCGACGTGCTCCAACACGACCTTGAGATCGCGGTAGCGCGGATTGCCGACGACGCCGACCTTCATCGCGCCTCGAGGCTCTCCTCGTGCTGCAGCGCGGTGATCCGGCGGGCAATGCCGGCGCCGGTGAGACCGAACAGCTCCAGCTGCTCGAGGCGGGGGGCCTGCTCGATGAGGCGGTCGGGCACGCCGAGCGCCACGACCCGCACCTCGGGACGCGTCGTCTGCAGCGTCTCGGCGAGGTAGGCGCCGAAGCCGTTCACGATGGTCCCTTCCTCGACCGTGACGATCGTCCGGTGCTCCTGCAGCAGCAACTCGAGCAGCGAGAGGTCGAGCGGCTTGAGGAACCGCGCGTTGACCACTGCGCAGTCGATGCCGTCGGCCGCCAGCAGCTCGGCCGCCAGCAGCGCCGGCTGCACCATGGTGCCGACCGCGAGGATGGCCAGGTCCTTCCCCGAGCGGAGCTGCTCCCACGTGCCGTACGGCACGGCGGGGATCTCGGATGCCGGCCGGGGCTCGGCCGGGGCCTTGTCGCGCGGGTACCGAGTGCAGAACGGGCCGCCGGTGTACGCCAGCGCCGTCCGGAGCAGGCCGATCAGCTCGTCGCCGTCCTTGGGGGCGGTCACGGTCATCCCCGGCACCGCCAGCATGTAGGCAATGTCGTAGAGGCCCATGTGGGTCTGGCCGTCCTCGCCCACCAGCCCCGCGCGGTCCATGCAGAACGTCACCGGCAGGTGCTGCACGGCGATGTCGTGGATGACGTTGTCGTACGCCCGCTGAAGGAACGTGCTGTAGATCGCGACCACCGGCCGGATCCCCTGCGTCGCGAGCCCGCCGGCGAACGTTACCGCATGTCCCTCCGCGATTCCGACGTCGAAGAATCGCTCCGGGTGCCGCTGCTGGAAGATGTTGGTTCCGGTGCCGCTGGCCATGGCCGCGGTGATCGCCACCACCTCGGGATGCTCCACCGCGAGCGCCGTCAGACCCTCGCCGAAGAGCTGAGTCCACGTAGGCGGGCCGCTCGCCTTCTTCCGCGCCTCCCCCGTGACCGGGTCGTACGCCGCCAGCCCGTGCCACTTCTCCTGGTTGTCCTCGGCGTGGGCAAAGCCCTTTCCCTTCTGCGTCATGACGTGGATCACCCGTGGCCCGCTCATGTCGCGGACGAACCGAAGGGTGTCGCACAGCTTCGGCAGGTCGTGCCCGTCGATCGGCCCGAAGTACCGGAAGCCAAGCTCCTCGAACAGCATGCCGGGCGAGAACAGATTCTTGACACTCTCCTCGACGTTCCTGGCGAAGTCCACCACTCCGTCGCCGAACACACCGCCGAGGGCGAAGGTCATTCCCTTGATCTTCTCGCGCAGGCGATTGGTGCGCGGGTCGGCGACGATCCGGCCGAGCGTCTTGCTGATGGCGCCGACGTTGGGGGAGATGGACATCCCGTTGTCGTTGACGATGAGGATGATGTCGCGCTCGGAGTGCCCGGCATTGTTCATCCCCTCGTACGAGAGCCCGCAGGTGAGCGCGCCGTCACCCACGACCGCGACGACCTTGTGGTTCTCGCCCTTGAGGTCGCGTGCCGTCGCCATCCCGAGCGCGGCCGACATGGCGGTGCCCGCGTGGCCGGCGCCGAACTGGTCGTGCTCGCTCTCGTTCCGCTTGAGGAAGCCGGAGATCCCGTCACGCTGGCGGAGGGTCGGGAACGGCTCGTTCCGGCCGGTGAGGAGCTTCCAGGCGTAGGCCTGGTGGCCGACGTCCCACACGACCTTGTCGTTGGGCGAGTCGAACTCGTACAGCAGGGCGATGCTGAGCTCGACGACCCCGAGACTCGCGCCGATGTGGCCGCCGGTCATCGAGACGCACTCGATCAGGCGGTCGCGGATCTCCTGCGCGAGCTGCGGGAGCTGGTCCCGGCGCAGGCGCCTGAGGTCGGCAGGGGTCTGGATAGTCGAGAGGAGGGTCATGGTCGGGCTCGGTGATCGTGCATGCGCGGAGCGGTGCCCTATTCCTGAGTCACCCTGAGCGAAGCAAAGAGGGCATGCGCCAAGTTCTGCCCCCTTCGCCTTGCTCAGGGTGACTCGGAGTGGAAACCCCGTTCCCTGCGTCGGATATCGCTACGAACTCCTGCTCACAATATACCCCGCCAAGGCTCCGAGTGCCCGCGCCGGAACGCCGGCCCGGTCGAGCCACTCCACCGCCCTCCGCGCGAGCGCTTCAGCCTCCTGGCGGGCCTCCTCGACACCCAGCAACCGCACATAGGTGGACTTGGCCAGCTCCGCGTCGCGCCCGGCCGTCTTGCCGAGCTCCTCGCTCGTCCCGGTGCAGTCGAGCACGTCGTCAGCGATCTGGAAGGCGAGCCCCACGTCTTCCCCGAACGCCGTCAGGGCCGCGACCTGCGCCGGCTCCGCCGCGGCCGCAATCCCGCCCAGGGTGCACGAGGCCCGGATCAGCGCGCCGGTCTTCCCGCGGTGCACCGCCATCAGCTGTGGCAGGGTGAGGGTCCGTCGCTCCGCCTCCAGGTCGAGCCACTGCCCACCGACCATTCCCTCGATCCCGCCCGCCGAGAACAACTCCCGAGCCATCCGGCCGAGCGCTGCCGCCGGCAGGGCCAGCTCGTCGGCCGCTGCCGCGAGCACGCGCGCGGCCACCGGTACCAGCAGGAAGCCGACCCGGGTGGCCGTCGGGACGTCGAATTGGCGGTGGGTCGTCGGCCGGCCACGGCGGAGATCGTCGTCGTCCATGCAGGGGAGATCGTCGTGGACGAGCGAGTAGGCGTGCACCGTCTCCACCGCCGCGGCGACACCGGCAATCGCGGGCGATCGGCCGCCCACCGCGCGGTACGCGGCCGTCACCAGCGCCGCACGCACCCGCTTCCCTGGCGTCACCAGCGCGTACGCGAGCGCGTCCCCCAACCGGCCGCCGAATTCCCCCTGGAGCCGCTCGGCCCAGTGTGCCAGCAGCGCGTCAGTGCGCTCCCGTGCGTCGGTCAGGAGGTCGGCCGCGGAACCCGGCGCCAGGTTCAAGCGTGCTTCCTCCTAGGTCATCCTGAGCGAAGCGAAGGAGCTATGCGTCGGGCCATGGCTCCTGCGGTCGGCTCAGGATGCCTCGGATGGCGGCGTATCATGGCCTCCTCACGTATCCAGGTGCTCAAGGTGGAGATCGCCGCCTGCCCCCTCCAGTACCGTCTGGACCTTGAGATCGGCGGCAGCCAGCCGCTCCCGGGCCGAGCGGAGGCGCGCCACGCCCTCCTCGAACAGCGCGAGGGCGGCGTCGAGCTCGATGTCGTCGGACTCGAGCCGGCGGACGATCTCCTCGAGCCGGGTCAGGTCGTCGGCGATGGTGGTCATCGGGCCTCCACGCGGGCAGGGACGCTGCCGTCGACCACCCGCAGGCTGAAGGGTGCGCCGGGGATGAACTCCGCCCGGCGCTTGAGGATGCGGCCGTCCGGCGCGGTCGGCAGCGCGTAACCGCGCTCGAGCACGCGGAGCGGGCTCAGTGCCTCGAGCTGCGCCGCCAGCCGGGCCAGGTCGTGGCCGCGGCGCTCCAGCACCGCGGCAATGGCGCCCTGCAACCGATCGCCGGCCCGCTCGACCCGCTCGATCCCGAGCCGCGTGCGCCCGCCGAGCCCGCCGGCCAGCCGCGCGGCCAGATCATCGAGCGCGCGGCGCACGTCGCGCTGATCCGCCAGGGCCAGCTCGGCGGCGGCGGACGGGGTCGGGGCGCGGACGTCGGCGACGAGATCGGTGAGGGAGATGTCGGTTTCGTGCCCGACCGCCGAGATCGTGGGTACTCGCACTGCCGCAAGGGCACGACATACCGCCTCGGCGTTGAACGCCGCGAGGTCTTCCCGCCCGCCGCCACCGCGGCCCACGATGCAGAGGTCCACGTCGGGGAGGCGATTCACCAGGCGGAGCGCTCGCACCAGCTCGTCCACGGCACCATCGCCCTGCACGCGCGTGTCGATGACGAGGAGCCGGGCGGAGGGCCAGCGCCGCCGGCTGACCGTGATGATGTCACGGAGCGCGGCGCCGGCCACGCTGGTCACGACAGCCACGGCGCTGGCGAACGCCGGCAAGCGCCGCTTCCGGGCCGGGTCGAAGAGCCCCTCCTTGTGCAGCAGCGCCTTCACCCGCTCGAGCTCCTGCTGCGCCTGGCCGATGGCCGCGGTTGGGATCAGCCGGGTGACGTTGAGCTGGAACTCGCCCTTGGCCTCGTAGATCGCGGGCTTTCCCTGCACGAATACTTCGGTGCCCTCTGCCGGCGGCTTCCCCGCCTTGACCGCGTCGCGCTTCCACATGCAGCAGCGCACCTGGCTGGTGGCGTCGCGCAGGTTGAAGTACCAGTGCCCGCTGGTCCAGACCTTGAACCCGGTCACCTCCCCGCGCACCCACATCGGCAGGAACCCGCCTTCCACGATCCGCTTGGCTGCGGCCGTGAGCTGGCTGACCGACCAGACATCGTCAGTGGGGGTGATCAGGTCGGACTGGAAGGGGAGAGCCATGGCAGGACGGCGTCGGACCGGGGCGCGCGGCTGCTCACCATGAAGGCACGAGCGGGCTCTCGGTCCCCCTCGCGCCGTCGCGGTGAATCATCACCGAGCCTCCGCCTGCTCGAACGCCTGGAGCGTATTCTGCAGCAGCATGGCAATGGTCATGCGGCCCACGCCGCCCGGCACGGGCGTGATGGCCCCGGCCACCTCGGACACCGGCCCGTACGCCACGTCGCCCACGATGCGGTAGCCCCTGGGCTGCGAGGCGTCGTCCACCCGGTTGATGCCGACGTCGATGACGGTGGCTCCCGGGCGGACCATGTCGGCGGTGACGAATTCTGGCTTGCCCATGGCCACGACCAGAATGTCCGCCCCGCGGCAGATCCCGGGCAGGTCGCGCGACTTGGAGTGGCAGACGGTGACCGTCGCGTCGCCGCCCTTGCCGGGCTGGATCAGGAGGCTCGCCATCGGCTTGCCGACGATGTTCGAACGACCCACGATGACGGCGTTGGCGCCCCGGGTCTCGATCCCCGAGCGGATCAGCATCTGCTGCACGCCGTAGGGGGTGGCCGGTTTCAGCGCCGTCGGATCGCCGATACTCAGTTTGCCCACGTTGACCGGGTGGAACCCGTCCACGTCCTTGGCCGGGTTGACGCTGTTGAGCACCCGCTCGCTGTTGATGTGCTTCGGCAGCGGGAGCTGCACCAGGAAGCCGTGGATGCGCGCATCGGTGTTGAGCCGCTCCACCACCCCGAGCAGCTCGGCCTCGCTGGCCTGCTCGGGGAGGCGGATCGTCTCGGAGTGCATCCCCGCCTCCTCGCACGCCTTCCCCTTGGCCTTGACGTAGACCTGGCTGGCCGGGTTCTCGCCGACGATGACCACGGCGAGCCCGGGCTGCCGGCCCCGCCCGCTATGCTTCTTGACCCCTTCCGCGACCTCCGCGCGGATGGCGTCGGCCAGCGGCACTCCATCGAGAATGCGGGCGCTCATCGTGCATAGTCCACGGCTCTGGTCTCCCTGATGACGACGACTTTGATTTGACCCGGATACTGCAGCTCGTGCTCGATTTTGCGGGCGATGGTTTCGGACAGCTGCGCGGCGGCGCCGTCGTCGATGCGCTCGGGCGTGACGACCACCCGCACCTCCCGCCCCGCCTGGATGACGTTGGTCTTCTCGACCCCGGGGAACCCGTTGGCGATCTCCTCGAGGCGGGTCAGCCGCTTGACGTAGGTCTCGAACGCCTCGCGGCGGGCGCCGGGGCGGGCGCCGCTGACGGCGTCCGCGGCCTGCACCAGGACCGACTCGGTGCTCTCGTGCGGCACGTCGTCATGGTGCGCCTGGATGCAGTTGATGACGGCGGCGTTCTCCCCGTACCGGCGGGCCACTTCGACACCCAGCTCGACGTGCGTCCCCTCGTTGTCGTGCGTGAGCACCTTGCCGATGTCGTGCAGCAGCCCGCCCCGCTTGGCCAGCGCCACGTCGAGGTGCAGCTCGGCCGCCATCATTCCGGCCAGCCAGGCGACCTCCTTCGAGTGGTCGTAGATGTTCTGGCCGTAGGACGTGCGGTAGCGCATCCGGCCGATCAGCTTGATCAGTTCGGGATGGAGCCCGTGGATGCCGGTGTCGTAGGCCGCCTGCTCGCCCAGTTCGACCAGCTGCGCCTCCAGCTCCTTCTGCGCCTTGTGGACGATCTCCTCGATCCGGCCCGGGTGGATCCGCCCGTCCTGAATCAGCGCCTCGAGCGACCGCCGCGCCACCTCGCGGCGGATCGGGTCGAAGCAGCTCACGCTCACCGTGTCCGGCGTGTCGTCGATGATGACGTCCACGCCGGTGGCGGTCTCGAACGCGCGGATGTTCCGGCCCTCGCGGCCGATGATCCGGCCCTTCATCTCCTCGCTTGGCAGGGGCACCGCCGCCACGGTGGTCTCCGCCGTGTGCTCGGCGGCGATCCGCTGGATGGCCATCGAGAGGATGCGCCGCGCCTCGCGGTCGGCGCCGCGCTTGGCCTGCTCCTTGATGTCGCGGGCGAGCGCCTGCGCCTGGGTCCGCGCCTCATCCTCCACCCGCTGGAGAATCTCGCGCCGCGCGTCTTCCGCGCTCAGGCCCGCGATCCGCTCGAGCTTGACCCGCTGCTCCTGCGCCAGCCGGTCGGCCTCGCCCTCGCGGGCGCCGAGCGCCTGCTCCCGCTGGGCCAGCGCCTCCGCGCGCTTGCCGAGCGTGCGGTCGCGCGCCTCCAGCTCCTCGAGCTTCCGCTCGTGCGCGCGAGTCCGCTCGTCGGCGCGGCGCTCGAGCCGCTCCCACTCCTCCCGCCGCCGGTGTCCCTCGCGGTCGAGGTCCTCGCGCTGCTTGAGGGCCTCGATCTTGGCGGCCACCATCACCTCGGCCTTGGCTGCCTCCCCCTCGCGGATCGCCTCCCCCTTCAGCCGCTCGGCTTCCGCGCGCGCGCGGCCCAGGATGCCGGTGGCGGCGACCCGCTGTCGGTGGGCGTTGATGGCGATCAATGCGAGCGCGACGGCGAGGCCGGCCACCACGCCCACCAGCGCGGGCAGGAGGAGCTGCTGGGACATCGAGAATCTCCGCTAGGACGCAGCCGCGCGATTGCCCCGCTTCGACGGCGGAAGCAAGCGGGCGAACTCGTTCGCCATCTGGGTCAGCCGGTCCGCGATCTGGCGGTCGCCCCGCCGGGCCTGGAACAGCTCATCGGTGATCGCCAGCCCGGCCAGGATGGCCGCCTTGTGGGTCTCGACCATCGGCAGCGAGTCGCGCACGCGCTTGAGCGCGGCATCGAGATAGGTCGCCACCTCGCGGGTGTATTCGGGCGGAAGCTCCGAGCGGACCGTGAACTCCTCGCCCCCGATCGTCACCTTGACCGCGTTCTTCGCCTGGCTCATGCCGCGTTCCCTCCCCCGTGCTGCTCGAGGAACGCCAGGCGAGCCACGAGCGCCCGGAGGCGCTCCTTGGCACTCTCGATCCGCTGCCGGAGCGCCTGGTTCTCGGTCTCGAGCTCGATCACCCGCTGGCGCGACTCCTTGAGCTCCGCACCTGCGACGACGCCCCCGCTCGCCTGGGCCTCCTTCAGCTCGCCCTCGGCCTTGAGGGTGCGGCGTCGCCAGGCCGCCAGCTCCTCCGCCAGGTTTTGGAGAACCGGCTCGAGCTCGGCCAGGGCCGGCAAGTCGGGACGCTCGTAGGTGTATGCCACGGTCAGCCTCCGGTGCGGGACGACCCGTCGCGCCGCTGAATCCCCAGCTCCGCCACGAGCGCGGCCAGCAGCCGCGCCTCTGCCTCGTCCACCTCGCTGTCGCGCAGGGTGCGGTCCGGTGCGCGGAAGGTGAGCCTGAACGCCACGCTCCGCGTGCCGGCCGGCAGCTCCGGCCCGCGATAATCGCTCTCCACGTCCACCCGCTCGAGCAGTGCGCCGCCGGCCCGATGGAGCAGCGTCTCCACCTGCCGCGCGCGCACCCCCTCGGGGAGCAGCAGCGCGAGCACGCGCTCGGACGACGGTGTCGTGGGCAGCGGCGCGAAGGGGGCCGGACGGCGGGGCGCCGGATCGACAAGGAGCTCGAACCCGAAGAGCGGCGCCGCCCAGGGCGGGGCGTCGGCGGCCAGCGGACCGCCTCCGCCGACCACGCGGCCGTCGCGATCCCGAACCACCCAAACCTGCCCTTCAACCTGCACTTCGGCGTCGGGAATAGCCAGTGCGACGGCGGCCTCGAGCCGGCCCTTGAGATCCCAGATGTCGAACCGCGCCTCGCCGGTACCGGTCCAGTGCTCGGGCTCACGGCGACCGGTGAGGACGGCGGCCAGGCGGCGCTCCTCGCGCGGGCGCTCGCCGGCGGCGCCGGCCGCGAAGGTGGTGCCGATCTCGAACAGGCGGATGTCGGCCACCCGGGTGGCCCAGTTGGCCTCGACCAGCCTCACGAGCCCCGGCAGCAGCCGCCGCCGCAGCCAGGCGTCGTCGGCTGCGAGCGGATTGAGCAGGCGGACGCTGTCGGGACCGTTGGCCGGACCCATCGGCAGGCTCACCACTTCGTAGAACCCCTCGGCCGCGAGTCCGCGGCGAAGCCTCGCGGCGACCACTTCCTCGGGCGCGTCCGGCAGATTCCCCACCCGGAACCGCTGAAGCTCCGAGGGGAAGCTGTCGTAGCCGTGCAGGCGAGCGATCTCCTCGATCAGGTCGATTTCGCGCTGCAGATCCGGCCGCCAGCCCGGGACATCGACCGCGATGCGGCCGTCTTCGGGTTTGCTCACGACGGTGGCACCGATCGCGACGAGATGCCGCTCCAGCTCGTGCCACGGCAGCTCGACACCCAGCAACTGCGCCACACGGGCGGGCCGGAGGAAGATCCGCGGTGGGCTGGACGGCGCCGGCCAGAGGTCGAGCGGCGCGTCCAGCAGCGTGCCTCCCGCGGTGGCGAGCACGAGCTCGATGCAGCGACGCATCGCCGCCTCGCCACCCCAGAGATCGATGCCTCGCTCGAACCGGTAGCTGGCCTCGGTGCTGAGGTTGAGGTCGCGGCGCGTGCGGCGGATCCGCGCCGGGCTCCAGTACGCCGCTTCCAGCAGGATCTCCCCGCTCGCGTCGCTCACCTCGGTAGTCGCGCCACCCATGACCCCGGCAAGCCCGATGACCCCCTCGCCGTCGGCGATCGCCACCATCTCGTCGGTGAGCGGGCGCTCGACGTCGTCGAGCGTCACCAGCCGCTCGCCGGTACGGGCCCGACGAACGATCAGCCTGCTCCCCCGGAGGCGCGCGAGGTCGTAGGCGTGCATCGGCTGGTTGAGCTCGAACATCACGTAGTTCGTGGCGTCCACGACGTTGTTGATCGAGCGCACGCCGACGGCCTCGAGCCGGTGGCGGAGCCATTCGGGGGACGGGCCGACCGTTGCGCCGTGGATGACGGCCGCGTGGAACCGCGGGCACGATTCCGTGTCCTCGATCGCGATGCGCACGCCGCCCACGGTCCCGGCGGCGCCGGCGCGCCGGGCGGGGGGCACGTCGAGGCCGGCCGTGCCCGGCACCTGCGGTAGGCGGAACGGGGTGTCGTACGAGGCCGACAGCTCGCGCGCCACTCCCTTGTGACCGAGCAGGTCGGGACGATTGGGGGTGACGTCCACGATCAGGCGATGGTCGGCCAGCGGGACCGCCCGGAGGAAAGGGGTGCCGGGCGCCGCGTCGGTGGCGAGCTCGAGGATGCCGTCGTGCTCCTGGCCGAGGCCGAGCTCGCGGGCACTGCAGAGCATCCCCTCGGAGACCTCGCCGCGCAGCTTGGCCTTCTCGAGCTTCATCGGCGCGCCGCCCTTGCCGTGCGGCACGGTCGTACCCACGCGGGCGAACGGGTACCTCTTCCCGGCGGTGACGTTGGGCGCGCCGCAGACCACGTGGAGTTGGCGGTCGGTCCCGTCGCTGACGAGGCAGACGCGAAGCCGGTCCGCATTGGGGTGAGGGCGGACCTCCTCGACGAGGCCGATGACGATCTCGCCCAGATCGGCGTGCAGTGGCTCCACGGCGTCCACCGGCGCGCCAAGCATGGTGAGGCGCGCGGTCACGTCCGCGGGATCCAGCTCGCGACGGAGGAACTCCTGGAGCCAGCGGAGGGAGATGTTCATCGCGGTCCCTGCATCCGGCCCTGGGAGTCATCCCGAGCGGCGCGGAGGAGGCCATGCCGGGCCATGCCCCCTTCGCTTCGCTCAGGGTGACTCGGGCCGTGCACCGGCCTCGACTCACGCATCCCGACCTCCCGACGTTCCACCTCCCGGCCTCCCCACCTGCGCCAGGAACCGCATGTCCCCCCCGAGCAGCAGCCTGATGTCCGGCACCCCATAGCGCAGCAGCGCGATCCGGTGCGGCCCCATGCCGAACGCCCATCCCGTGTACTTCTCGGAATCGAGGTGGCAGTTCTCCAGCACCGCTGGGTGCACCATGCCGCAGCCGAGGATCTCCATCCACCCGGTCCCCTTGCATGCGGGGCAGCCGTTCCCATGGCAGAGCTGGCACTCGACGTCCATTTCCGCCGACGGCTCGGTGAACGGGAAGAACGAGGGCCGGAACCGGGTCCTGGTCGTGGGCGAGAAGAACCGGTGCGCGAAGTGGTTGAGCGTCGCCTTGAGGTCCACGAACGAGATTCCCTCATCGACCGCGAGCCCCTCGATCTGCGAGAAGGCCGGCAGGTGCGAGGCGTCCATGGCGTCGTTGCGGTAGACCATCCCGGGAATGACCACCCGCACCGGCGGCGGCGAGGCCAGCATCGTGCGGATCTGCACCGGCGAGGTATGGGTGCGGAGCAGCAGCCTGCCCCCGGGCTCGCCGGCGGCCGGCGGCGCGTCGAGGTACAGCGTGTCGTGCATGTCCATCGCCGGGTGGTCCGCCGGGAAATTGAGCGCGAGGAAGTTGTACCACTCGGTCTCGACTTCCGGCCCCGTCGCGGTGGCGAAGCCGAGCTCGCGGAAGATCCCGACGATCTCGTCCACCACCTTCGTCACCGGATGCTCGGCGCCGACCCAGCGGCGGCGGCCGGGCATGGTGAGGTCCGCCTCGGCCTCCTCGCGCCGCCGCCGTTCCGCCTCGAGCGCCTCGGCACGCCCGGCGAACGCCGTCTCGAACCGGACCTTGAGCTGGTTCACCGCCGCGCCGTAGCTCTTGCGCTCCTCGACCGGCAGCGACGCGAGCGACTTGAGCATGGCGGTGAGGAGCCCGCTCTTGCGGCCGAGGATGGCGATCTGCTCGGCCTCGAGCGCCTCGGAGGTCAGCGCGGGGATGGCCTCGAGGCGCGGCAGCAGCGCGTCGAGATCGGGATAGCCGGTGGACACGGGTGCGGAGCTCAGGGACATGGGTGACTCATGCTCAACGGGGCCGCTCGCCGAGCGCGAACGGCCCCATCCGGGCGAAAGACGGGGGCGCGGCAGACCGCGCCCGGATGCGGCGGCGCGCGCTACTGGTTGTTCTTGGCTACGTCGGCCAGCTTGCCGAAGGCGTCCGCATCGCGCACGGCAAGGTCGGCCAGCACCTTCCGGTTGATCTCGACGCCGCCCTTCTTGAGCCCCGCGACCAGCCGGCTGTAGCTCAGGCCGTGGATGCGGGCCGCCGCGTTGATGCGGGTGATCCAGAGCGCACGGAACTCGGACTTCTTCTTGCGGCGGTCGCGATACGCGTACCGCATGGCGCGCTCGGCCGTCTCCTTGGCCGCCTTGTACAGCTTGCTCCGGCCGCCGCGAGCACCCTTGGCGGCCTCCATGATCTTCTTCTTCCGGGCGTGGTGGGCGACACCGTTCTTGACGCGAGGCATGGTCGCTCCTTAGGCCTGAAGCAGCCGGTTGACGCGCGGGAAGTCGGCCGAGCTCACCAGATCGCCCTTCTTGAGCCGGTTCTTCCGTTTCCGCGTCTTCTTGGTCAGGATGTGGCTGTGATTGGCGTGCCAGCGCTTCAGCTTGCCAGTCCCGGTCTTCTTGAAGCGCTTCATCGCCGCGCGCTTCGTCTTCTGCTTAGGCATCGTGCTCCCCTGGTGGCGACGGAGAGCAAGCCTCTCCGTCTTCTCCGTCGTCTCCGTCCCCCCGTCCTACTTCGGCGCGATGACCATCGTCATGTTGCGCCCCTCGAGCTTCGCGTCGGCCTCGATCTTTCCCACGTCCGCCAGGCTGGCGGCCACTCGGTCCAGCACTGCCCTGCCCAGCTCGAGGTGGGCGATCTGGCGCCCGCGAAACATCATGGTGACCTTCACTTTGTTCCCGTCCCCGAGAAACTCCCGCGCATGACGGGTCTTGAAGTCGAAGTCATGATCGTCGATGCCGGGACGGTACTTCACTTCCTTCAGCTGGATGACGTGCTGCTTCTTCTTGGCCGCCCGCGCCGCCTTGGCCTCCTCGAACTTGAACTTCCCGTAGTCCATGATCTTGACGACGGGGGGGCGCGCGGTTGGCGCCACCTCCACGAGATCCAGCCCCCGTTCCTGCGCAGCGGCGAGCGCCTCCTCGATGGGCAGCACCCCCAACTGCTCGCCATCCCCTGTGATCACGCGCACCGGACTGATGCGGATCATGCGATTGACGCGGACACGCTTATCGCGATCGTTCGTGGACAGTGGGCGTGCCTCCCAGGCGAAATGAAAAGGGCACCCTTCCTACTGCCGGGTGCCCGCAATGCCACCTGCCGCGCCGGCCAGACGGCCAGCTGTCGGCAACGATGCCGGGACCCGGGTGCGCTGCGGCACCGGGGCCGGCAGGCTGAGGGTGGGGGAGTTGCCTCCCCGCTTCTATGAGTGGGGCAAGCTAGCGGACGTAAGGCGTTGTGTCAACGTCGGATCGTAGTGCCCGCGCAGGCTCCGAGTCACCTTGAACGAAGTGAAGGGGGCATGACCCGACGCCTGGCCCGTTCGCGGGGTTCACGCCGAGCGCGGCGAACGGGCTCAGGACCATTCCTACCCCGCTCGAATCGCCCGTGGCGCCTCCACGACCTCCCGCAGCCCGACGCCCTTCCCCTCCGCCACGACCACGCCGGACGCGATGGCCGGGTCATGCTCGAACACCAGCCGCCACCCACCCGCCACGGCGTCCCTGAGCAGCCCCCGTTTGCTCTCCAGCGTCCGGAGCGGCTCCAGGTCGTACCCCATGATCCATGGCAGCGGCAGATGGGCCACCGTCGGGATCAGGTCGGCGATGAACGCGGCCGTCTCCCCGCCGTCCTGGACCAGCACCGCTTGATGAAACGGCACGTGGCCTGGTGTGAGCCGCACCGAGATCCCGGGAAGCACCTGCCCGTCCCCCTCGAGCAACCGCCACCGGCCCGCCGCCGCGATCGGCTCGAAGTTGGACGGCAGGTAGCTGGCCCGCGTCCGCTCGTTGGTGTGGCGGGCGAACTCGAGCTCCGCCCGCTGCACCACGTAGGTCGCATGGGGGAATGTGGGCCGGACGTGTCGCCTCGGGTCGTTCTCGAGCTCGGGGTCGATGGTGGTGTTGCCGCCCGCGTGGTCGAAGTGCAGATGGGTGTTGATGACCCAGCGCACGTCCACGGGCAGGAAACCGGCGGAGGCAAGCGCGTCCTCCAGCTGGGTGGCACCTTCCAGCCCCGCGTTCTCGACCCCGTAGATGTCGAGGAACTTGCGGTCTTCCTTGTTGCCCAGCGCGGTGTCGATCAGTACCAGGCCGTCGGGGTGCTCGACCAGGAGGCACCGCATCGCGAGCGGGATGCGGTGCCGCTCGTCGGGGGTCACCCGGGTCTGCCAGAGCGGCCGCGGAACCACGCCGAACATCGCGCCGCCGTCGAGCCGCTGCTCCCCGCCCTCGAGCGTGTGGCAGCGGAGGCGGCCGACCTGGAACGTGCGCGAGAGGCTCATGCCGGACCCTCCGCGGCGCTCTCCGCGCGGGGCTCGGTGGGCATGGCCCGCCGCCCGGCCCGCGCGCCCCCGGTGCGCCGGAGCGCGATCGCGCAGAGATCCTGGAGGGTGCAGGCCCCCTCCTCGCGCGCCAGGCGGAGCAGCCGCTCGAGCAGATCGGCCGTGACCAGTGCGTCCCCCGCCGCGCGGTGCCGGGCGGCGTTCTCGAACCCGAAGTGCTGGGTCAGGTTGTCGAGCCCGCACGAGCGCACGTCCCGGACCAGCCGGCGCGCCAGCCGCACGGTGCAAAGCTGCGGCCCGTCGAGGGTTATCGCCTTCGCCCGCCGCAGCTCCGCGCTCACGAATCCCCAGTCGAACCGGGCGTTATGGGCCACGAACACCCGGCCGGCCAGCGCCGCGAGCACCTGGTCGGCCACCTCGGCGAACCTCGGGGCGTCGCACACCATCTCGTTCGTGATGTTGGTGATGGCGCAGACGGCCGGGGGAATCGGCCGGCCCGGATTGATCAGCGAGTCGAACACCACCTCGCGCCGCCCGCCGTGCGCCACCACGACGGCGATCTCGGTGATCCGGTCGCTCGCGCCCGCCCGCATTCCCGTGGTCTCCACGTCCACCACCGCAAATGCGCATTCGTCGAGCAGCGGCGAGCCCTGGGCCTCGGGGATGAGCCCCCATCGCCCGTCGGCGAGCTGCCGCACGCGCGGATCGGCGCCGAGCAGCGCGATGGCGATCCGCTCACACACCGCCTCGGACGCGCCCGGCAGGCCCAGCACGCGGTGGCAGAGCGTGGCCGCCGGGCGCGGCCCCTCGCGCAGCGTCTCCACCACCCGGTCGAGCAGGGTGCTGGCCGAATGGACCGCCAACCCCGTCACAGCGGTGCCCGCCGGAGCGGCAGTGACATGCAGCGCGGCCCGCCGCCGCCTCGGGCGAGCTCGGCCCCCTCGATAGTGATCACCGTGCGGTGCTTGGCATCGGTCCAGTCGTCGAAGGCGAGGAAGTTCACGGCGGGGACGACCCGGAACCCGGCGGTCTGCAACTCGCACAGCGTGGCGTCGTTGCGGCGGTAGCTCACGATCGTTCCGGGGCGTACCGCCAGGAAGTTGCAGGCCGAGCTCCACTGCTCCCGCTCCTGGCTGGTGCGGTGTTGCCCGCCGGCGAACACTCCCTCCATGGGCAGGGTCACCTCGCGCAGCGCCGTGAAGAAGTCGGGCATCTCCCGCACGCTCGCCTGGCCCTTCCGGCGGTGGAGCACGGCCAGCCGTTCGGGGCCCACGAAGTACGGCGGATAGATCACGCACAGCTCGCGGTCCACGTGGGTGAAGATCATGTCGAGGTGGATCGCGGTGGGCGCCTTGGGCATGACCACCACGATCACGTCCGTGACCGCACCCTGGGCGAAGACGGTCTCGCACAGCTCGTCGAGCGCCGCCGGCGAGGTCCGTTCGCTGAAGCCGAGGACCAAGAGGTCGGGCCGCAGGTAGTGGACGTCGCCGCCCTCGAGCGTGTAGTTGCTCCGCCGCTCCTCGGAGCCGTCGTAGAGCAGTCCCTCGTTGGCAAGTTCGGGGTGGAAGGTGAAGAGCGCCTTGATGAGCAGCTCCTCGGTCCAGCGCACGTCGTAGCGCATCGACCCGACCACGGCACTGCGGCCGATGACCATGCCGATGTCGCGCGGGAAGAACAGATTGGGCAGCGGCGGGAAGGCGAATCCTTCCTCGTTCAGCGCCTGGGCGAGCGGACCGCTCTCCTCCCGGGTTCCCTCGATCAGCATCTCGACGATTTGCGCGGCGGGCAGCGTACCGAGCCGCTGGCTCAGCTCGTCGGAGGACACGACGTCCATCGTCTTGGTGATCAGGAAGTCGCGCGCACGAGGCTGGGCCAGGATCTCGGCGAGCAGGTCGCGCACCTGGAAGACCGTGGCGAAGCGGCGCAGCACCGACACGAACTGGCGGTGCTCCCGCTGGGCGATCTCCAGGTCGATGATGTCGTCGTAGAGGTAGTCTTCGCGGTTCCCCGGCGTCACCGCCTCCAGCTCGCGGCCGGGGGTGTGCACCAGCACGGTCTGGAGCTGGCCGATTTCGGAGGTGACGTCGACGGGCATACGAGAAACTATTGGGTGCGGCTCCCGCGGGGCTAGTGCCCCACGCTCACTCCCGGCTGTATCCCGGACCCCGAAGCACCCGCCCCGGCAGCGCCCCCGTCGCCTTCCCGTCCGCGATGACCGGGACCCCGTTCACCAGCACCCACTCCATTCCCTCGGAGAGCTGGTTCGGCTGGGCGAAGGTGGCGCGGTCACGGACACGGTCCGGATCGAAGACCACCACGTCGGCCCACATCCCGACCTTGAGCACCCCCCGGTCGCCGAGCCGCATCCGCTGCGCCGGCAGCGAGGTGAACTTGCGGATCGCGTCCTCGAGCGTCAGGCGCCGCTCCTCGCGCACGTACTTCCGGAGAATCCGGGGAAAGGTGCCGTAGGCCCGCGGGTGCGGATGCTCCCTTCCGAGCAGTCCGTCGGGCGAAGTCCCCTGCGAGTCGTTGTTGATCGAGACCCACGGCTGCTCGAGCGCGAGCGCGATGTCCGGTTCGGACATCCCGAACACCGCCACGTAGGTGTAGCCCGAATCCTCGATCAGCAGGTCCAGCAGCGCGTCGATGGCGTCGGTATGCCGAAGCGCGGCCACCTGCGCCAGGGTCTTCCCCATATAGGGCGCGAGAGCCGGGTTCTGGACCACACCGATCAGCACGGACGACGGCCCCGGGATTTCCTGCCACTCGTTGTCCCAGGCTCCGCTCGGCGTCAGCATGTCGCGGCGGATCCGGCGGCGGGCCGCCGGGTCCCTCAATCGCTCGATCAGCTTCGCGGTACCGCCGTCGTGCGCCCAGGGCGGGACGAAGGCGGACATCGAGTTGAACCATGCCGGGTAGGCGTATGTGTCGGCCGCGATGTCCACGCCCGCCTTGCGCGCCGAATCGATCTTGGCCACGACCCGGGGCATCCGCCCCCAGCTCCGCTTGCCCGCCACCTTGAGGTGCCAGATCTCGACCGGGATCCCGGCCTCGCGTCCGACCCGGATCGCCTCGTTCAGGGCGGCGTCGATCTCCAAGCCCTCCGACCGCATGTGGGTGGCGTACAGGCCGCCGAACCTCGCGGCTTCGGCCGCGAGCGCCACCAGCTCCTCGGTCCGGGCATAGGGCGCCGGCGGATACTGGAGCGCCGTCGAGACCCCCACCGCGCCTTCCCGCATGGCGTCCCGCACCAGCGCCCGCATCCGCTCGAGCTCGTCGGCCGAGGGCTGCCGGTCCCCGTCGCCCAATACCATCCGGCGGACCTGCGTCGCGCCGACGTAGCTCGCGAGGTTGATGCCGATCCCCTGCTTCTCCAGCCGGGCGAAGTAACCGCCCAGCGTGCGCCAGTCGGGCGTGATTTCGTAGTGGGCGTACCAGGCGCGGTCGGCGGTCACGATCGAATCGTTCAGCGGCCCCGCCGAGCCACCCTCACCGGTGATCTCGGTCGTGATCCCCTGAAAGATCTTGGAGGGCAGGCTCGGGTTGACGAGGATGCTCAGCTCCGATTGCCCCAGCATGTCGATGAACCCCGGCGCCACGACCAACCCGGCAGCGTCCACCGTCCGCCGCGCCGCGGCCCCGCCGAGTGTGCCGATCGCGGCGATCCGGCCGGCCTGGATCGCCAGGTCCCCTGCGTACCACGGGGAGCCGGTGCCGTCGATGATGCGGCCGTTCCGGATCACCACGTCGTAGATGGCTTCCTGGGACTGGAGCGCCACGGGCGGGGAGAGCAGCAGGAGGCAGAGAGCGACGGATCGCACGGCGGTCAGCGGTTGGCGAGCGCGTAGCTGAGCGTCTCGAGCTCGAGCGCGAGATTCACCGTCTTCACCACCACGTCCTCCGGCACCACCAGCTGCGCCGGCGCGAAGTTGAGGATCGCCTTGATGCCGAGCTGCACCAGCCGGTCGGTCACCGCCTGGGCCACGTCCGGCGGCGTCGCCAGGACCGCCATGTCCAGCGGCCGAGTGGCAAACTCGGCCTCGAGCGCGTCGATGTTCTGAATGGTGAGGCCGTTCCACTGCCGGCCGATCTTGGCGGGGTCGCTGTCGAAGATGGCGACGACGTCGAAGCCACGCTGGCGGAATCCGCGGTATTGCACGAGGGCGCTGCCGATCTTCCCCGCCCCGATCATCCCGACCTTGTACCGCTGCTTGAGTCCGAGAATCTCGCGAAGTCGGTCCGCCAGCTCCGGGACCGGATACCCCAGCCCCCGCTTGCCGAAGGAACCGAAGCACGAGAGGTCCTTCCGCACCTGCGCGGAGGTGGTGCTCCCGCGCGAGGCAAGGGCACCCGAGCTGACGGTCTCGATCCCCTGACCCTCGAATTCCTCGAGAAAGCTCAGGTAGAGTGACAACCGCCGTACCGTGGAATCCGCGACCTTACGCATAGCCGGTATTTTTGTGAAACATTTCACAAAGCTATCGTGCCACCCACCCCCCGTCAACGAGTCCCCGCAGCAGCGCCACGAACGACTCAGCCGGCAGGACCTCCGGTCGGACCTCGGCGCGTATCCCGAGCCCCGCCAGCAACCCCGCGACGCGAGACGCTTCCCACCCCGTGAGTTCCCTGAGACCGCGCGCCAACTGCTTTCGGCGGAACCCGAACAGCCCCACCACCAGCCGGCGGAAGCTCCGCTGCTCCGCGGCCGACACCAGCGGTTCGGCGAGCGGCGTCAGCCGGAGCACGGCGGAGTCTACCTTGGGCCGCGGCCGGAACGCTCCGGCCGGGACCGTGAAGAGACGCTCGGCGCGCGCGACCGACTGTACTCCGACGCTGAGCGCCCCGTACGCGGGCTCGCCCGGCCGCGCGGTCACCCGGTCGGCCACCTCCTGCTGCACCAGGAAGACGATCCGGTCCGGACGGGGCGGCTCGAGGGCCTTGTCGATGAGCGGTGACGTGATGTTGTAGGGGATATTGCCGGTGACCAGGAATCTCGGTCCAGCCAGCGCCCGCCAGTCGGCGTCGAGCGCGTCGGCCTCGACGATCGCGGCTTCAGGGAAGCGCTCGCGCAGCAAGGGGATGAGATCGCGGTCCTTTTCGATTGCCACCAGCCGCCCTGCTCGCTCGGCCAGCGCCGCGGTGAGTCCGCCCGGTCCGGGGCCGATCTCCAGCACCGTGTCCCCGGGGCCGGCACCGAGCGCGTCGGCGATGCGCCCGAGCAGGCGGGGATCGGTGAGGAAGTGCTGGCCGAGGCGGCGCTTGGCCCGGGGCACCGCTAGATCCGGAGGATCAGGATCGTCCGGTCGTCGAGCGGCTTCGAGCCGAACGCCTCGGCCTGCTCCAGCACGGCGCGGACGATGGTCTCGGTTGACTCGGTACGGCGCGCGCAGACGGTGGACAGCAGCCGCTGGTCGCCGAACGGCTCGCCCGCCGCGTTGCGCGCATCCACCAGCCCGTCGGTCCACAGGACGAGCAGGTCGTGACCAATCGTCCAGGGTACCTGGCGACGATGGATGCTTCCGGCGGTGGCGAGGCCGAGCGGTGGGGCGGTGGCCTCGAGGCGCTCGGGGTCGCCAAAGCGGGGGACGCGGAACGCGTAGGGGTGCCCGGCGTTGGCGTACGAGAGGCGGCCGGTGAGCGGATCGAGCACGCCGTAGAAGACGCTGAAGTACATCTCGGTGGTGACCAGCTCGGTCGACAGGCTGTCCAGCAGCGCGTTGAGCGTTTCGTCGGGGGCGACCGACGCCGCCGCGTGAATTCCCGCCGCCGACATCACGAGCGCCATTACCAGCGCGGCCGAGAACCCGTGCGACGCCACGTCGCCCAGCATGACGCCCACGCGGCCACGTCCCAGGCGGGCGAAGGTGTAGAAGTCCCCACCGACGGATTCCGCCGGGAAGCAGCGCGCCGCCACCTCCGCGTCCCCCTGGAGCACCGTGGGCGACGGGAGGAGCTTGAGCTGGAGGTCGTGCGCCAGCTCGAGCTCGCGCCGCAGCCCCTGCTGCTTGAGGTCCCGCTCGACCAGCCGCGCGTTCTCGACCGCGGCGCCGATCTGATTGGCCACGGCAGTCACCAGCTTCCGATCGCTCAGGCTGAAGCGGTCGCCGCCAAGCCGGTCGGTGAGGTTGATGACGCCGACGCAGCGGAGCGGTGAGCCCGGGGCGCCGTAGCATATCGGCACGCTGAGGAACGCCTGACCACGGTAGCCTCGCACCTCGCCGCAGTCGGCGAGCGCGGGGTCGGGGCTCGAAGGATCATAGGCCACGACCCGCCGCTCCCGGTACACGCGGGCCGCGACCGAGCACTCGTCGTCCACCTGGACCGGGGCCAACCCGTCGAGTCCGAAGCCGCGCGCCGCCACCGTGCGCAGCACGCCCGCCGACTCGTCGAACACCATGATGGAGGCGCGCCGCGCGCCCACGACCGTGCTCACCTCCCGGGCGATCGTTTGCGTCGCCTCCTCGAGCCGTACCGTCTGTCCCAGGATCTCGCTGATGGCATAGAGCAGGTCGATCTCTTCGTAGCGGCTGGTCAGCTCCTCCGCCAAGAACGCGCGTTGCCGCTCGGCGCCGAGCAGGGCGCCGACCAGCGGCATCACTCGGGCCGCGGCGGCGCCCAGCTCGTTCTCCGCCATCCCCCCGACCTCCAGCCAGAACCCTTCGACCTCGCCCACCGGCTCGAGCCAGACGGTGCCATCCGGCGTCGGGGTGAGCCCCGCCGTCCGGGGCAGCGCCGGGGCGAGGCCGGGGTCCGGCCCGGCGGCGATGCGCAGCGACCGCCCGTCGAACCGCCACAGGCGCACGCGCCCGCCGGCGAGGGCGCCGAGGCCGTCGAGGACGAGATCGAGCCGCCCTACGGACGGCGCAGTATCATGCAGATGGAGTTCCCTTGCTCGTTGAATTGGACGGCGTCCACGAGCTTCCGGATGAGATAGAGGCCCCGCCCGGTGGCCTCGTCGAGCTGATCGGGGCGGATCGGCTCGGGCACGGCCTCGGGGTCGAAGCCCGGCCCCTCGTCGGTCACGATCAGACGGATGGCGTCGGCCCCGAGCTCGGCGCGTACGTCCACCCACTTGCCGCGATCCTCGCGGTTGCCGCGCATGATGGCGTTGCTGAGTGCTTCGGAGAGCACCACCTGCAGCCGGAACCGGGTCGTTCTGGCGGTATCGTGGCCGGCGAGGCAGTGCCGCGTGACCAGCTCCACGGCTTCCTCGATGCACTCGATCTCGCTGGGGAGGCGGAGCGTCACCAGCGTACCGCCCTCGCCCCCGTCCGAAGCCGGGGTGCGGCGGACGCAGAGGCGGAGCGGCGACGGCATCGTCGGTCGGGCTAGAAGCTCGCGAGGGCCTGCTGGGGCGTCTCGGCGATGGCGAAGAGCGTGTCGAGCTTGGTCAGCTCGAACAGGGAGCGGAGGTCCTCGTTGAGGCCGGCCAGGCGGAGCTCACCGCCCGCCTCGCGGATCTTCTTGGAAATGGTGACCAGGGCGCCGAGCCCGGAGGAGTCGATGTAGCCGGTGCGGGAGAAGTCGATGAGGATCCGGCGCTCGCCCGCGTCCATGGCGGCCTGCACCAGCCCCTTGAGCTCCTGACGGTTGCCCACGATCAGTTGCCCTTCCACCTGCACCACCACGACCCCGCTGGCATCCTTGGTTTGGCTGAAGCCCATCGGCTCTCTCCGTCGGATCGTCTAGTCGCACTGCAGCGCCACCATGGCGGCCACCTCGACAATATCATCGGCCGTGGCCCCGCGCGACAGGTCGGCCATCGGACGGGCCAGTCCCTGGAGCATCGGGCCGATCGCCACGGCGTGCGCCAGCCGCTGGACCAGCTTGTAGGCGATGTTGCCGGCGTCGAGGTCAGGAAAGACCAGCACGTTGGCCCGGCCGGCGAGCGGAGATCCCGGGGCCTTCCGCTCGGCGACCTCCGCCACGAGTGCGGCATCGCCCTGGAGCTCGCCGTCGGCGGCGATGTTGGGGGCCAGCACCCTGAAGCGGGCGGTGGCCTCGCGCACCCGGGCCACCCGGGTCCCTTCGGCGCTTCCCTTGGTGCTGTACGAGAGAAACGCCACGCGTGGTGAATCCCCGACGAGGCGCGTGCGGTCGCGCGCCGCGGCGAGCGCGATCTGCGCCAGCTGCTCCGGCGTCGGCTCGGGCACGACGGCGCAGTCGGTGAACGTCAGGACCGTATCGTCTGGCAACACCATGTAGAAGGCGGAGCTCACCAGGTCCACCCCGGGCGCGGTGCCGATGGCCCAGAGTGCGGCGCGGACGGTGTCGCGGGTGGGACAGACCGCGCCGGCCACCGCCGCGTCGGCCTCGCCCAGTCCGACCAGGGCGGCGCCGAAGTTGACCGGTAGGGCGGCGATGTCGAGTGCGTGGACGCCGTCCACCACTCGGTCGGGCCGGCGGTCGCGCAGGAACTGGGCGACCCGCGGCAGGCGCGGGTCGTCCGCCGGCCGGATCCCGTCGCCGCCGAGCAGGATCGGCTCGGCCACCCCCTCGACCCTGAGGCGCTCTGCCGCGGCGCGTACCCGCGCGTCTTCTCCTTCGCACAGCACGATCCGCTTCCTGCGCGTGGCGGCGCGCTCGAGCAGCGACCGGCGGAAGCTCATCGGCCGTACCGCTCCGCCAGCGCCTCGGCGACCGAGGGGTGCACCAGGGCGCTCACATCGCCACCGAAGCGGGCCACTTCGCGCACGAGGCTCGAGCTGAGGTAGGTGAGATCGAGCGCGGGGACCAGGAACACCGTCTCCAGCGTCGGATGGATCTGCCGGTTCATGAGCGCCATCTGGAACTCGTACTCGAAGTCGCTCACCGCGCGAAGGCCGCGCACTACGACCGATGCGCCCACCTTCCGGGCGAACTCGGCCAGCAGCCCGTCGAACGACTCGAACGACACCCGCGCGTCGGCGCCCACGGTGGCGCGCAGCATCGCCAATCTGTCGGCCACCGGGAACAGCGGTTGCTTGGTCGGATTCACCGCCACGGCCACGACCACGCGGTCCGCCAGCGCCAGGCTGCGGCGGATCAGGTCCTCGTGGCCCTTCGTCGGCGGATCAAACGAGCCCGGGTAGATCGCGATGCGTGTCATGGGGCGTGGCAGAAGGTGAGTGCCGTGTCCCCGTAGCGGCGTGTGCTGTCCCCATCCAGCCGTTCGGAGGCGGTGTGCTCGACCGAAAGAATGCGCGCGAATGGGGTCCGGCGGAAGAGCGCCACCAGGCGGGCCGCGTCGTCGCGCTTGTAGGGGGGGTCGGCGAAGACCAGATCGAACGCTCCCGGCGCGAGCTGCTCGGCGAAGCGGAGGGCGTCGCCGCGATGGATCGTCACCCGGTTCCCCACGCCTAGCGCGGCGACGTTGGCCTCGAGCGCCCGGAGCGAGGGCGGGTTGAGCTCGACGAAGACAGCCGACGCGGCGCCCCGCGAAAGCGCCTCGAGGCCGAGCGCGCCGCTGCCGGCGTACAGGTCGAGCACCCGGGCGCCGGGGAGGGCCGCGGCGAGGATGCTCATCCACGCCTCCCGCACCCGGTCCGCAGTGGGGCGGACGCGGCGGTCCTTAGGCGGGATGAGCCGCCGGCCCCCGAATTCGCCCGCGACGATGCGCATGGCGGGCGACTCACCCCCGAGTCAGCCTGAACGAAGTGAAGGGGCAATGCCTCAGGGTATGCCCCCTTCGCTGCGCTCGGGGTGACTCGGGGCGTTCGTCACTCGGGCGAGTGCGGCGACAGCGCGCAGAGTCGAGCCTGCAGGGTGGAATGCCCATTCCACTCGTCGGACTCGAGTCGGAAGGCCGCGTCCACCAGTCCCTCCCCCAACCACGGCACCCGGTCGGCCCACTGGAAGCCAATGGCCGAGAGCCGGGTCGTGCCGTCGTCGAGCGTGCCCTTGAGGTGCCCGTTTCCGACCCGCGCCCGGCCGATGAACCGCACCCCGCGCACCCCGAATACCGGGCTCGCGTTGCCCGCGCCACACGGCTCGAGGTGGCGGCACATGCGCTCGAGCTCGCGGTTGGCCTCGTGGAGCCGGAGCTCGAGATCCACCCGCTGTTCCGGCCCGAGATCGTCGGGGCCCAGCGCCTCGCGGGCGATCCCGCCGAACCGCTCGCGGAACTCTTCGAGCCGCCCGCGGCGGATGGTGAGCCCGGCCGCCATCTGGTGCCCGCCGTATCGCTCGAGCAGGTCGCCGCAGGCGAGCAGCGCCGCGTGCAGATCAAACCGCGAGATGCTGCGGCCCGACCCCTTCCCCACGTCCCCATCGAACGCAATGAGGAACGCCGGCCGCCCATAGCGCTCGACGACGCGCGAGGCCACGATCCCAACCACCCCGGGGTGCCACCCATCTCCGGCGAGCACGAAGCCGGCCTCCCGCTCAGGGTCGCCGGCTTGTTCCACCTGCGCGAGCGCCTCCTCGAGGATCCGCTGATCGAGCGATTGACGCTCGACGTTGAGCCCCTCGAGCCGGTGGGCCAGCTCCGTTGCTTCCGTCGGGTCGTCGGTGAGCAGGAGTCGGAGCCCGTCGCCCGCGTCCCCGATCCGGCCAGCGGCGTTCAGCCGAGGACCGAGAATGTATCCCATGTGCCCCGCGCGGAGTTCCCGCCCGGCGAGCCCGGCCGCTTCGAGCAGCGCGCGGACCCCCGGCCAGCGGCTGCCCGCGAGAAGTCGGAGCCCATGGCGCACAAGCACCCGGTTCTCCCCGACGAGCGGCACCACGTCCGCTACCGTGGCAAGGGCCACCAGGTCGAGCAGGTGATACGGGAGGTTGGGCGGCAGGCCAAGTGCGGGCACCAGTGCCTGTACCAGCTTGAAGGCGATCCCGGTGCCACAGAGCGCCTGGGCGCCGGAGTCGTCGTCGTCGCGCTGCGGATCGACGATGGCCAGAGCCGGCGGGAGTTCGGGCCCGGGAAGGTGATGGTCGGTGACGACGACGCCGATGCCGGCGGCGCGAGCCGCGCGCACCGCCTCGACCGCGGTGATGCCGCAGTCGCAGGTCACGACCAGCGAGGCGCCCAGGCGCTGCGCGACCGCGAGACCCGCAGGGCCGAAGTCGTACCCGTCGCGGAGGCGATGCGGGACGAAGCCGACGACGTCGGCGCCCGCCACGCGGAGCGCCCGGGTGAGCAGGGCCGTGGCGCACTGGCCATCCACGTCGTAGTCGCCGTGGACCAGGATGGTCCCGCCGGCCCGGACGCTCACGCTGATCGCCTCGACGGCCTCCGCCATTCCGGCCAGGGCAGTGGGATCGGAAAGTCCCGAGACGGAGGGGCGGAGGAAGTCCCGGGCCTCCGCCTCGGTGCCCTGGCCCCGCTGGAGCAGCAGTGCGGCCAGGGCTCGAGGGATTCCGAGCTGCGCCGCCAGGCCATCGACCGCGGCCGGATCGGGGCGCGGGACCAGGACCCAGCGCAGCAGCGGGGCCGGAAAGCCGCTCACCAAGGGAGCATATCCTGGACGCACCGGTTCACGTCGACCCCGCAGTCTCGGGCGGGTACAGGATCGCGCCGCACCCCTCGCAGCCGTCCAGCACGGCGCCGCTCCGGATCTGGCTCCGGCGGTTGAGCGGGATCGTCGTGTGACAGGCACCGCAGGTCCCGCCCACCAGCGGCACCACCACGTCCCGGTCACGCGAGCGGCGCAGCCGGTCGTAGCGCGTGCGGAGCGGCTTGTCGATCCGCTCGGCGCTCGCCTCGCGGTCGCGCACCGCCGCCGCCCGCTCGGCCTCGAGGTCGCGCCGCCGCTGATCGAGCCGCGCGCGCTCGGGGGCCTGCTCCAGATCCAGCGCCGCCACCCGGGTCTCCTCCTCGGTGACCTTTCGCTCGAGCGAAGTGACCGCTTCCGCGCTCCGCACCCAGTCGTCTTCCTCCTTGGCCATCAACGAGCGCGCCAGGTCCAGCTCGGCCATGAGGGTCGAGGCCTCCTTCGGATTGCGCACCGTTTCCAGCCGCTGCACCCGGCGCTCCTGGAGTACCCGGTAGCTGTCGACCTTGGCCTCGAGTTCGTCACGTCGCCGCGCACCGTCCGCGGCCGCCCGCCGGGCGGCGGCGACCGCGTCACGCGCACGCTGAACGGCCTGGTCGAGGACGGCGAAGTCGCCCTGCAGTTGCCTCAGGTGCCGGTCTACGTCCCCGACCGCCGCGTCCTTGGATTGGAGATCGAGCAGCTTGACCAGATCAGCGTGCATCGGGATCGCCACCCCTGTGTTGTCGTTTCACCAGCTCCTCAGGCATCCGGGAGGCGATCTCCTTCTGGAGAAACTTCCGCCGCTCGACCTGGGCAGCGAAATCGCCCGCCGAAACCCGTTCCCGCATCCGCTTGACCAGCGTGTTGTACTCTCTGCGCAGCGCGCGGGTCTCGAGATCGCCGTAGGCCCCCACGTACATCCGGTCGAGATCCGGCACCCCGTACTTGGCCTCGATGTTGTTCAGCCACGCCCAGGCTCGGCGCGCCGAAGGTGACAATCCTTCCAAGAATATTGCGGACCCGGCGTTTTCGGGACTGCACCGCAGGGCGTCGTACACTTCCCGGAACGCGGCGGTCTCGAACCATTCCTCAGGCACCTCCGCGGCCGCGCGCTTCAGCCAGCTGGGGTCCCGAATGAGGACGCGGAGCAGGTCGCGCTCGGCGGCGTTGACTCTGCGGCGAGGCCCTCCTTCGCGGAGCCCGCCCTGAGCCCGCTCACCGCCGCCGCGACCCACATCCGCTCTCTGCACCCCTGCCCCGGCCCCGGCCCCCGCCCCGCGCCCGGGCTCCGGGTGCGCCGTCACCTGCTGCAGCAGCACCTCGCGGCTTACGCCGGTCCGCTCCGACACCTCCTTGAGGTAGAGGTCCCGAGTGATCGGGTCGGCCGCGGCGCGAATGGTGGGCAGGAGGCGGTCGAGCGCGTCGCGCTGGTGGTCCACCCCCTCGAACCAGCCTTTCTGCTCGAGCAGCTGAATCTTCCGCTCCAGCAGGTCCACCGCGTCGCGCAGGAGAGGCTCGAGCGCCGGCGCTCCGCCCCGGCGCACGAGCGTGTCGGGATCCTCTCCGGCGGGCAGTGTGGCGACCCGTACGCGCACGCCGTGACGCAGGAGCTCGTCACCCGCCCGGAAGGTGGCGCGCAGGCCGGCCTGGTCGCTGTCGTACAGCAGGATTGCGGTGGGGGCGAAGCGGCGGAGCAGCGTCGCCTGGTCGGCCGTGAGGGCGGTGCCGAGCGGGGCCACGACGTGCTCGATCCCGGCGAGCACGAGCCGGAGCACGTCGAAGTAGCCCTCGACCAGAATCACGGACTCCTCCTTCCGGATGGCGCCCTTGGCCTGGTGCAGGTTGTACAACTGCCGGCCCTTGTGGAAGACCGCGTTCTCCGGCGAATTGAGATACTTCGGCTCGCCCGGACCGAGCAGCCGGCCCCCGAACCCGACGGCCCGGCCGCGGAGGTCGTGAATCGGAAAGAGCAAGCGGGCGCGGAAGCGGGGGATCACGCTGCCGTCGTCGCGCATGGCGGCCAGGCCGGCGTCGAGCAACACCTGCTGCTCGAGCCCGAGCTGCGCCATCGCGACGAGAAATGCCTTGCCTCCCGGCGCGAACCCGAGCCCGTGGAGCGCCGCGGTCTCCAGCGGCACCTCGCGGCTCTCCAGGTAGTCGCGCGCGCCCTTGGCATCCGGGGACTCGAGCAGCTGGCGGGTGAACCAGTCCTGGGCCACGGCGACGGCGCCGAACAGCGGCTCGAGCGGATCGGGCCCCGGCCGAGTCGCGCGCTCGGGGATGACGATGCCGACCCGGCGCGCCACCTCCCTGACGGCGGTCGGATAGTCCATTCCCAGTCGCTTCATGAGCCAGGAGAATACGTCGCCGCTCTCGTGGCAGACGAAGCAGTAGTAGCGCCCTTTCTTGGGGATGACGGCGAAGTTGCGGTGGGTGCCACCATGGAACGGGCACGGGCCCCGGTAGTCGGACCCCGTGCGCTTGAGCTCGACCGCCTCTCCGATGATCCCGACCAGGTCCGCGCTGTCGCGCACCTGCTCCACGATCTCGTCGGGGATCATGCTCACGCGGAGAACTCCACAATCGTCACCCCGGTCCCGCCCTGATTGCGCGGAGCGAAGCCGAACCGGGCCACGCGGCGGTCGCCCGCGATGACCCGTCGCACGCGCTCCCGCACCACCCCGGTTCCCATGCCATGAATGATGCGCACGTACGGCTGCTCCGCCAGCACCGCGGCGTCCACCGCGGCCATCGTCGCCATCTCGGCTTCGTCGCCGGTCATGCCGCGGAGATCGATCTCCAGGGAGGGCGGAGCGGACGGTGAAGACGGAGCCGACGGAGGGGGTGCGGGTGCCTTCGCCGGCGCGGTGCGGGTGGCCTGGTCCGCCTTCACCACGATCTTCATGGCGCCAATGGCGACGACGAGTTGGCCGTCCGTGCGCATCTCCAGCACCTGTCCCGTCCCGCCGCTCACCAGCCGGACCCGATCCCCGACCCCGACTTCGCCTCCCCTCGCCGTCTTCTCCGTCCGCTCCGCCTTCTGGAGCTCCTCTCCCTGCTCCCGAATCCCCTCCTCCACCAGCCGGCGGGCCTCCCGCGCCGCACCATCCGCGGCGCCCCGAGCTGCGCCCAGCGCTTCCTCGACCCGCTGACGCGCCTCGAGCAGGTAGGCGCGAGCCTGCTGCCGACCCGCGCGATCGGCGTCCTTCTCTCGAGACCTGAGTTCATCCTCACGCGCAGCCTGCGACCCCTGCTGCACGTCAAGCCTCGCGCCGAGCGCGTCGAGCTCGACCGTGCGCTCGGCCAGCGCCGCCTGCGCCGCCGCGAGCTCCCGCTGCCGCTCCTCGACCGACGCGAGCAGCGCGTCGAGGCTCCGCATGGCATCCGGGACCCGCGCCTCCGCATCGGCCAGAATCTCCGGCGCCACACCGAGCCGGCGCGCGATGGCGAGACCGTACGAGCGGCCGGGCACCCCCTTGAGAAACCGGTAGGTCGGCGTGAGCGTCGCCGCGTCGAACTGGAGCGACGCGTTGACGACCCCAGGCGTGTGGCTGGCCAGGTCCTTGAGCGAGCCGAGGTGGGTGGTTGCGAGAGTCAGCGTGCCGCGCCCGGTGAGGGAGACCAGAGTCGCCGCGGCGAGTGCCGCGCCCTCAGCCGGGTCGGTGCCGCTCCCAACCTCGTCCAGCAGCACGAGCGTGGCGGCGTCGGCCTCATCCAGAATCCGGCGCAGCATCCGCACGTGCGCGCTGAAGGTCGAGAGGCTCGCCGCAATGCTCTGGCGATCGCCGATGTCGGCGTAGTAGCGGCGGAACACCGGCAGCTGGCTTCCGGCGCCCACCGGCGGCACGATGCCGCTCTGCGCGAGCGCGGAAGCGAGTCCGACAGCCTTGAGCAGAACCGTCTTGCCGCCGGTGTTGGGACCGCTGATGAGGAGCGTGCATTCGCCGGCGGGCAGCTCCAGGTCGAAAGGAACGACCGGCTCGGTACCGGCTAGAAGGAGCGGGTGGCGGCCGTTGACCACGACGAGATCCGCCGGGGCGGCCGTCACCTCCGGCACTTCGCCCTCGACCCGCACGGCATACCGCGCGCGGGCGACGAGATCATCCACTGCAACGCACATTTCCACCAGCTCGCGGAGTGCCGGCAGCTCCGGCCGCAGCAGCTCGGACAGCTCGCGCAGCACGCGCAGCGCTTCACGCTCCTCCTCGACCTCCGCCTCGCGGAGCGCGTTGCCGAACTCGATCGCTTCCGCCGGCTCGATGAAGAGCGTTCCCCCTCCGCCGCTCTCGTCGTGCACGATCCCGCCGGGACGGCTCCGCGAGTCGCGTCGCACCGGGATGACGTAGCGGCCGCCGCGCACGGTCACGGTCGCCTCCGGGGCCGCGGTGTTCGCGTCGAGGCCGCGGAGCAACGACTCGAGCTTCCGAAGCAGACGGTGCCGCGCGGCGTGCACCTCCCGCCGGGCGGCGGCGAGACGCGGACTGGCGGTGTCGAGCAGGTTGCCGTCGGAATCCACCGACTGTTCCAGGCGCCGCTCCAGCCGCTTGTCCGGCAGCGGCCGGGCCAGCGCTGCAGCGAGCGGCGCCGTCTCCGCCACCCGGCGCAAGTCGGCTTCGATCAGCCGCGCGGCCACGAGCACCTGCTGAAGCGCGGCGAGCTGAACCCCCTCGAGCACACCCCCCTCGACCCTCAGCCGGCCGAGCGCGCGGCTCACGTCCGGAATAGGCTCAGCGACGAGCGCGTCACCCCGCCGGAAGAGAGCCGCCACTTCGCCCACCCGCGCCAGCTCGCCGGCAATCCAGGCGAGGTCGTCGGTCGGCCGGCGGGTGCGGACCCGTGCCGCACCCAGGGGCCCCACCGCGCCCGCGGCGACGAGCTCGACCACGTGGTCGAACTCGATCGTCTCGAGCGCCTCGGCGCTGTGCTCCGGGGGCAAAGGCGACGGGGTGCCGCCCTGCGCGTGGGCCGGCACCCCGGGGGGAGAAATGGATGGCGACTGCGACATCAGCCCGCCTGCAGCTCCTCGCGCACGATCTGGTTGACCACCTTGCCGTCGGCCCGGCCCTTGAACTTCGGCAGGACCTGGCCCATCACCTTGCCGACGTCCTTGGCGCCACCGGCGATCGCCGCCCGCACCGCGTCCCGGATTTCCTCCGGATCCACGGCCGGCGGCAGAAACTCCTCGAGCACCTTGATCTGTGACCGCTCGACCTCGGCCAGTTCGGGCCGGTTGGCGGCCGTGTACTGCTCGACGGACTCCCGGCGGGTCTTGATGCCCTTGCGCAGGACCTCGATGACGTCGTCGTCAGTGGGGACCCGCCGGAGCTCGATCTCACGGTTCTTCAGGTTGGCGAGGATCGTCCCGAGAACGAGAGTGCGATCCTTGTCCTTGACCTTGCGGGCCGCATTCATCGCGGACCGCAGGGCCTCGCCCAGACTAGGCTCGGGGGACACGAGGGGTACGGGGGCCACGACGGTTCTTGCGGACGGCGGCGTTCATCTTCCGCTTCCGCTTCTCGCTCGGCTTCTCGAAGTGCCGGTGCTTGCGCAGGTCCGATAGGATCCCCGCCTTCTCGCACTTCTTCTTGAACCGCTTGAGCGCCCGTTCGAAGCTCTCGTCATCGTGGATGATGACTTCTGGCATTCGCTGTCTCACCCCTCTCGAGCCCAGTTAAGGGCAGAAATCGGAATAACTTGTGCAATTTAGGACGGCAAGAGACGGGGGGCAAGACAGCGTGGGTCCTGGGGAGCCCCAAGCAGTGGAAACGCCATGGGTCGCGTGCGGAAGGTGCCTTGGATCCGATCCTCAGGGTCATGCCGAGCGAAGCGAAGGATCGGCCCCGGGGATCCTTCCACGAGATGTTCGTCTACCTCCTGGCAAGCCGAACCTGCCGGCTCTATGTCGGCGTCACGAAAGATCTTAGGCGACGGTCACGGGAGCACCGGCAGGGCCCCGAGTTCGGGTTCACTCCGCGGCCCGGCATCTCGATGGTGGTCCACTTCGCGGTCATTGCTGAGCCGACTGCGGCGATCGAGAGGGAGTGTACACTGCGGTATGGGAAGGTCCGGGGGAGAGCCTCGGGCTCAATGCTAGGCCGCCCCACCCTTCGCTCCGCTCAGGATGACATTCAAGGGCATTCCCGCCTGCGGCCGGGTCACCCCGGCGGCCAGGCCATTCTCCGCCCTCCCAGCACATGCAGATGCAGGTGCTCCACGCTCTGGCCCGCATCCGGGCCCGTATTCGTCACGATCCGGTACCCGCCCGCATCCAACCCGAGTTCGCTCGCCGCTTCCGCCGCAAACCCCAGCAGCCTCCCAAGCATCGCTTCCCCCTCAGAGCCCGCGGCGTTCCGCACCGCGGCGATGTGCCGCGTGGGAATGATTAGCACGTGCACTGGCGCCTTGGGCGCGATGTCGTGGAATGCGATCGCGTCGGCGCTGCGCTTCGCGATCTTCGCCGGGATCTCGCCCGCCACGATCCTACAGAAGAGGCAGTCAGCCATGTGTCCCCCGAAGTCTGGCCGCGGTCACCGCCGCGGCGGCAGCGAGCGCCGCGGTCTCGAAACGAAGCGTGTGCGGCGCGAGCATTGTCGGTCGGTAGCCGGCCTTCACGAGCATCGAGTGCTCCGCGGCGCTCAGGCCACCTTCCGGTCCGATTACCACCGTCACGGGCGTGTCGTCCAGCACCGGTGGCGGTGTCTCGCCGGCGGCGTCGGCCAGCCAGCGGAGGCCGCCCCCGGTGGCGACGGCGAATTCGGCCAGCGGCACCGGCGCCTCCACCTGCAGCGCCCAAGCCGCGCCGCACTGCTTGATCGCTTCCAGGGCCTGCCCGCGGAGTTTGGCCAAGTGGGTTTCGCGAAGCCGCGTGGCGACGCCGCTCGCGCGCTCGGTCTCCAGCGGCACGACGCGGGTGACACCCAGCTCCGCCGCTTTCTCCACCAGCCACGAGAACCGCTCCCGGTCCCCTGCGCCGATGGCAAGCGTAAGCGGGGCTGGCCGGGCGCGCTGCTCGACCATCTCCACGGCCACCATCCACTCGCGGCCCGCAGCCACCAGCCGGCCGGTCCCGACGAGCCCCGCGCCATCGCGCAGCGCCACGAGGTCACCGGCCCCGGCCCGGCGCACCCGGAGGTGACGTTGCTCGCCCTCGCTGACCCGCTCGCGCCGACCGGCGGTGACGCCGGGCGGAACGAGCACGGTCATCATGGGCGCATGGCCGCCACCGCCCACCAGCCGTCGTCCACCACTTCGTCACGCACGGTGAGGCCGGCGGCGGCGAGCAGCGGCCGGAAGATCGCGGCCTCCAGCTCCTCCATGCCCGAGAAGATGGCCAGCCCGCCAGGCCGAAGCGCCACCACGATCTGTGGAAGCAGCGCCGTATTGACGGTGCGAAGGATATTGGAGAGGAGCAGATCGGCGGGGCCGAGCAGCGGTCCGAGGTCGCCCGCATCGCCCTCGAGAAACTCGACGGCGTTCACGACGCCGTTCCGCGCCGCGTTGCGCCGGGCGACCAGGTTTGCCTCCGGGTCATTCTCGATCCCGACCGCGCTGGCCGCACCGAGCCTGGCCGCAGCGATGGCGAGGATGCCACTGCCGCTCCCCAGGTCGAGCACGCGATCGCCGGGCCGCAGATGGCGCTCGAGCAGCGTCAGCGCCGCACGGGTGGAGCCATGCTCGCCGCTCCCGAACGCGGTCTCGGGATCGAGCACTACCGTAGGCTCGTCGGTGCCGTTCATGAGCGGGACCCACGAGGGCGCTACGGTCAGCCGTCCGAATCGCCGCGGCCCGAGACCCTCCCGCCAGCGAATCGTCCAGTCCACCGCCTCGAGCGGGCGGCATGATGTCTCGACCGGCGCCTCGCCCGCCGCGGCCAGCGCCGCCACCAGCTCATGAGCCGCCCGATTGTCCTCTGCGAAGGCGACAAGGGTGCCGTCGTCCCGCTCCTCCACGGCCTGCCCCGTCCGGGCCACGAGCCAGGCCCCTACCCATTCGTGGCGGGAGGGATCCGGCCGCACGTCGATCGCCCACCAAGTCATGCGCCCAGCGCTTCCTTGAGCTTGGACCAGAAGCCCGGCGACCGCTTCGGCGGCTCGCCCTCGAGCTTGGCGAGCTCCTGGAGGAGGCGCTCCTGCTCGGGGCTCAGCCGCTCGGGAGTCCACACGTGCAGGCGGACGATCAAGTCGCCCTTGGTGTTCTGGCCCAGCACGGGGAGCCCGCGGCCCCGGAGGCGGATGATCGTCTCCGGCTGGGTGCCGGGCACCACCCGGATCTGCTCGTGCCCGTAGGGCGTCGGGACCGTCACCTCCGCCCCGAGCGCGACTTGCGAGAACGACAGCGGGAGATCGAAGATCAGATCGTCACCCTGGCGTTCGAACCGGTCGTCCTCCTTGATGTCGAGCATGACGAGCAGATCGCCTGCCGGGCCGTTGCGCGGTCCCGACGCGCCCTGGCCGCGGAGCGTGAGGTAGTTGTTGCCCGAGACGCCGGCCGGGATGTCGACGGCGACCGTCCGGTCGGCCCTGACCCTTCCCTCGCCACGGCAAACCTCGCAGGCCTCGAGCACCACCACTCCCTCGCCGGCGCAGGTGGGACACGGCGACACGCTCACGAACTGTCCGAACATGCTGCGCGCGGCCCGGCGGACCTCGCCGCCGCCACCGCAGGTGGAGCAGCTCGTCGGCCTGGTTCCCGCCTTGGCCCCGGTCCCCTCGCATGCAGTGCAGCGGTCCGGCGCCTTGAATCGCACCGTCTTCTTGACTCCCGCGGCCACCTCGGCCAGCGTCAGCTTGACCGTGACCCGCACATCCTGCCCCCGCCGCGCATCCGCCCGCGCGCGCCCACCGCCGAACAGCGACTCGAAGCCGCCCATGCCGCCGAAGTCGCGCATGAAGATGTTGAGCGCCTCGGTGAGGTCCACGTGGTGGAACCCGAAGCCCCCGCCGGCGGCGGCGCCCACGCCCGCCTTGCCGTAGCGGTCGTACGCCGCGCGCTTCTGCGGATCGCGGAGGACCTCATACGCCTCGGTGATCTCCTTGAACCTGGCCTCCGCCTCGGGCGCGGGATTCCGGTCCGGGTGGAATTCCATGGCCAACTTGCGGTAGGCCTTCTTGATATCGGACTCGGTCGCGTCGCGCGATACGCCGAGCAGAGCGTAGAACTCGGTCACTCGAGGAGATCCTCCACCAGTCGGCTGGTGTGCTCCACCAGTCCGATGATCTTGTCGTACGGCATGCGCGTCGGGCCCATGACCCCGATGACGCCCTTGAGGTCGTCGACCTCGTACGACGCAGTGACGAGCGTGAAGCCGGTCAGCCGGGCGTCCGGGTTCTCGGCCCCGATCGTGATCGAGAGCCCCGTCTGCCGTCGGGAAGCCAGCGCCCGTTTCAGCAAGTCGCGTCCCTCGGTCAGCCGGAGGAGGTCGCGCATCCGGGCATTCGATGCAAACTCGGGCTGCTCGGCCAGCATCTGCGCGCTTCCCAGCACGACCGCATTCGGCTCGTCCGAGAGATCGAAGATCCCCTCGGCCTCGGCGATGAAGATGTTGAGCAGCTCCCGCCCGCGGTCGGCCGCACCGGCGTCACGCAGGCGCTCGGGCAGCGTCGCCCGGATCTGCTGCAGCGTATGCCCGGCCAGCCGCTCGTTGAGGATGTGGGCGACGTCGTGCACCGTCTCCGCGCTGACCCGGCCCGGCACCTCCACGAAGATCGTGCGAACCACGCCGCTCCGCAGGTTGAAGACGAGGAGCAGGCGCTCGGCACTGACGGGCACGAGCTCGAGCCGCTCGAGCACCATCTCGTCGAGCGCCGGCGCCACCGCCATGCCGAGCTCCTGGGTCAGCACGCCGAGGACCTGGGCGGCGCGCCGCAGAATCTCGTCCACCGCATTCCGGGAGCCGAGCAGCTCGGCTTGCAGGGCGTGCCGCGCGGCATGGCTCGGCGGCGAGAGCCGCATGATCTCATTCACGTAGACCCGGTACGCGCGGTCAGTCGGAATCCGGCCCGCCGAGGGGTGGGGGTGGAACAGGTAGCCCTTGTCTTCCAGCTCGCTCATGGTGTTGCGGATCGTGGCCGCCGAGACGCCCAATCCAAACCGGCGGGCGATGGTCTGGCTCCCCGCGGGCTCCGCCGTCTCGATGTAGGTCTGAACGACCGCCTCGAGCACCCGGAGCTCTCGTTCGCTCAGCTGGTCGGCAATGGGCATAGCTTGGAAATCTATTGACTACGCCGTGGTGGACGCCACCAGCGCGTCCAGCCGCAACCACCCCTCGGCCGTCAGCCGTACGCGCCCAGCGGGGGTAATCCGACCCCACCCGGCCTCGGTCCAGGCCGCCACCGTCTCCGGCGGGAGGCGCCCGGCGGGCAGTCCGTCGCTCGTCCTGAGCCCGAGGTAGATCTCCTCCAGCCCCACCGACTCGTCCGACAGCTCCTCCCCACCAGCAACCACGCTCCGTCTCTCGACGATGGCGCGCTCGTAGGCGGACCAGTCGCGCAGGTTCCACCTCCGCCAGCGAGCGGCTCCGCTGTGGGCGGAGGGACCAAGGCCGATGAACGGCATGCGGCGCCAGTAGGCGCTGTTGTGCCTTGCCCGCCGGCCTGGCCGCGCGGCGTTGGACACCTCATAGTGCTCGAAGCCGTGACGCGCGAGCCCGCAGTCGGCCGCCAGGAACTCGGCGGCATACCGCTCCTCGTCCACCGGGGTCACCTCGCCGCGCTCCGCCCACCGGCCAAGCGGCGTGTGCGCTTCGACGGTCAGCCCATAGAGCGACAGGTGGTCGGGCTCGAGCAAGAAGGCGCGTTCCAGGTCGCGGTCCCAGTCGCGGTTGAGCGCGGCCGGCAGCCCGAAGATGAGATCGAGGGAGACGTCGCCGATGCCCGCCGCTCGGATCGCCGCCACCGCGGGCGCCACCTGCTCCACGGTGTGCGTCCGGTGCATCCATCGAAGCACCGCGGGATCGAACGACTGCACGCCGAGCGACACGCGGCTCACCCCTGCGGCCCGCCACGCGGCGGCCGCCGCCGGGGTCACATCCTCCGGATTGGCCTCGAGCGTGATCTCTGCTCCCGGCGCCACCGGCCGGGCCGACGCGATCCCCTCGAGCAGCTCCGTGATGCCTGCGGGATCGAGCCGCGACGGCGTCCCGCCACCAAGGTACACCGTCCGCACCTCGCTGGACTCCGCCCACACGGGGTGTTCCTGCCAGGCCGCCCACTCCTGAAGGACGGCGGCAACGAACCGCCGCGACGGCACGTCCTGCCGGACCGCGATCGCGAAATCACAATAGCTGCACCGTCGGGCACAGAACGGGATATGGACGTAGATGTGCACACCGGAATATGCACCGCTCGGCCCTCCTCGCGTTGGCGCGATCAGCAGCGGCGGAACATCCGGCCCGGCTGCTGCTCGACGAGGCCATGCAGCTCGAGCGCGCAGAGCAGCGCGAGAAGATGCCCCACGGGGCGATCCGCACGCTCGACCAGGCTGTCGAAGTGCGCCGGCTCGAAGGCCAGAAGCTCGACCAGGCGGCGCTCTTCCGCGGTGAGTGAGTCGGGGAGGGGCCGGACGGATGAGCCCGGGCTGGATGGCTGCTCGGGTACGAGCACTACCTCCGGATAATGTTGGAAGAGGTCGGCGGGTTCGAGGTACGGCGTGGCTCCGTCGCGGACGAGACGGTTGCACCCGGTCGAGACCGGGCTGGTGATCGGACCCGGTACGGCCATGACCTCCCTGCCCTGGTCGAGTGCGGTCCCGGCGGTGATGAGCGCGCCAGAGCCACCCGCCGCCTCGACCACGACGGTAACGCGGGCGAGGCCGCTGATCAGGCGGTTCCGGCGCGGGAAGCTGCCGGCATGGGGGCGCTCGCCGGGTGGAAACTCGGTGAGCAGCAATCCCCGCGCCGCCACCCGATCGTACAGCGCGCGGTTGGCGGCCGGGTAGACGACGCCGATGCCGTTGCCGAGCACGCCGATGGTGGTGCCGCCCGCGTCGAGCGCCGCCGCATGGGCCACCGCGTCGAGCCCGCGTGCCATTCCGCTCACTACTACGATGCCGGCGCGCCCCGCCTGCGTGGCAAGCGTCCGTCCGACCGTCTCGCCGTACGCGGTGTGGTCGCGGCTGCCCACGATGGCAAGCGCGGGACG
>DAIPLK010000007.1:38305-39526 GCA_036769285.1 Gemmatimonadales bacterium
GCCTCCAGGAGCCGTTGGCCTGCCGAGAGGGGCGTGTCCTTGATGGCCGTGGCGCAGGCGCGCGTGATCCCGGGCAAGGTGCTCAAAAACGCGAACGGCGCCGAGTGGGCGCCGAGTGGGGTGTGACAGATGTCGAGCAGGGTTTGGAGTCGCGCGGGTCCAAGGCCAGGAACCTGCGCCAGCGCCAGATAGGCGAGGCGTTCGTCGTTCGTCATTCGTCGTCCATGAACTCCCAATAGCCCGGCACCTCGGACAGATCCTCTCCGGCGCTGGCGCCCTCTCCCGCGCCCTCCGCGACCTTGGCCTCCTGCACGAATTTCCAGAGAAACTCCTTGAGCTCCTCGAGGCCGGTGCCGGCCGCGCTCGACACGGCCAGCACGCCGGCTGCCCCGGCCGCCGGCATGACGGGGAGCGGATCGGTGGGCGGCAGCAGGTCGCGCTTGGTGAGGAGGAGCACGTGCGGCTTTTCCGCCAGCGCATCGCTATAGCGGCGCACTTCCTCGCGTAGCCGCTGGTAGGCGACCGGCGGATCGGGGCTGTCCAGCGGCACCAGGAATGCCAGCACTCGGGTACGCTCGACGTGCTGGAGGAACTTCAGGCCGAGCCCCTTGCCCGCATGCGCGCCCTCGATGATGCCGGGGATGTCCGCCATCACGAACGTGCGGTGATCCGAGAGCTGGACCACGCCCAGGTTGGGCTCCAGCGTGGTGAACGGGTACGCCGCGATCTTGGGGCGCGCCGCCGAGAGCACCGAGAGCAGGGTGCTCTTGCCGGCGTTGGGCTCGCCGACGAGGCCGACGTCGGCGATGAGCTTGAGCACCAGCTCGATCTGCCGGTCCTGGCCCTCTTCGCCCGGCTCCCATTCACGAGGCGCCTGGTGGGTGGAGGTGGCAAACCGCGCGTTCCCCCGGCCGCCGCGGCCCCCACGCGCCACCAGCACGGTATCCCCGCCACGCAGCACCTCGCCGAGGACGGCACCGGTGTCGGCGTCCCGGATCAGGGTGCCGGGGGGCACCGGCAGGTAGACGTCGTCCGACGATGCGCCGGTCTGGGTCTTGCCCTTCCCGTGCTCCCCCCGCTCCGCCTTCCACTCGGTCCGGTAGCGGTAGTCGAGCAGCGTGGCGAGGTTCGGGTCGCCGCGCACGTACACGCTGCCGCCGTGGCCGCCGTCGCCGCCATCGGGACCGCCCTTGGGCTTGTACTTGAACCGGGCGAAGGAGC
>DAIPLK010000198.1:0-3731 GCA_036769285.1 Gemmatimonadales bacterium
GCGGTAGAGGTACTTGTGCTCGAAGAAGAGCACGCAGTCGTCGTCGCGGATGGCGGCCTTGAGCAACCCCTTCGCGTCGGAGGCCGTGGCCGGATAGACCACCTTGAGCCCCGGCGTGTGCAGGAACGCCGCCTCGGGATTCTGCGAGTGGAACGGCCCGCCGCGCACGTAGCCGCCGCTCGGCCCCCGTACCACCATGGGGCACGGCAGGAAGGCGCGATAGCGTGCCGTGGCGACGTAGTTGGTCAGGATGCTGTAGGCGTTGGAGACGAAGTCGATGAACTGCATCTCGCACACCGGACGCATCCCCATGTGGGCGGCGCCGGCGGCCGCGCCCACGAAGCCGGTCTCGCTGATCGGCGTGTCGATCACGCGGTCGGCGCCGAAGCGCTCAAGCAGCCCCTCCGTGGCCTTGAACGCGCCGCCGTACGCGCCGATGTCCTCGCCCATGCAGAAGACGCTCGGGTCGCGCTCCATCTCCTCGAACAGCCCCTGGCGGATCGCCTCGAGGTAGGTGACCTCAGCCATCGTGGGTGCCCCAACCGGCGGGGCGCTCGTGCCGCTCCACCGCGCTCCGGATGCCCTCGCGGTACCACAGCACCGGCGCCTCCGGCGGGTCGGCGTACACCCCGGCCAGGCAGTCTCGCGGCTCCGGCGGCGGGGATTTCTCGGCCACGTCGGTGGCGTCGTCGACCTCGGCCTGGACCCGCACGTCAAGCGCTTCCAGCTCGGCGGGAGCAATCCCCTCGCCGCCGGTGAGGCGCTGCACGTAGCGGTCGAGCGGGTCGTTCTCCCGCGCCCAGCGCTCGATCTCGCCCGCCGGAACGTAGGACTGGTTGTCGTGCTCCGCGTGGCCCTTCCTGCGGTACGTCATGAGCTCGATGAGCGTGACGCCCTCGCCCCGGCGCGCGCGGGCGACCGCGTCCCGGGTGACCTGATACGCGGCGATGACGTCGTTCCCGTCGGCCCGGACCCCCGGAATGCCGTACCCCGCCGCCTTGTCGGCCAGCCGCTCGGCGGCGCACTGCCTCGAGGTCGGGGTGGAGTAGGCGTAGCGGTTGTTCTCCACGATCACGACCAGCGGACAGCGCTGCACCGCCGCGAAGTTGATCCCCTCGTGGAAGGCGCCGGTGCTGGTGGCCCCGTCGCCCACGTACACGAGGCCCACGCGCGGCTCCTTCCGCAGCTTGAACGAAAGCGTCACGCCCGCCATCACCGGCACCATGTCGCCCAGGTGGGAGATCTGGCCGATGAAGTTCCGGTCCTGGACGTCGCCGAAGTGGATGTTCAGCTCACGGCCCCGGGTCGGAGAATCGCCCTTGGCCATGTACTGCCGCAGGACCTCGAGCGGGGTGGCGCCCTTCACCAGCATCGAGCCCAGGTTCCGGATCAGCGGAGCGAGCACGTCCTCGCGCCGGAGCGCGTACGCCGAACCGACGGCGCAGGCCTCCTGCCCCAGGGAGCGGAACAGACCGCCCACCACCTTCGTCTGTCGGTAGAGATTGACCAGCCGCTCCTCGAGCGACCGCGTAAGGCGCATCCAGTAATAGAGTTCGAGGAGTTGTTCCCGCGACAACCCCGCCCTGGCGGATGGATCGGAGGGGAGCGCGGTGGTGACGGCCATGCAGGTCCCGGGTGGAGGAGAGGTGAACCGCGGTGGAAAATCGACCACCGCGGTAGGAGAGTCAAGCGAGGGTGGGGAGGAACTGCGGCGGCCTCCGATGCATGGTTATCTGCTCGAATGCATACGCCAGCCGGATGAGCGTCGGCTCGCTCCAGGCCCGGCCGATGAACGAGAGATTCACCGGCAGCCCCCAGGCGTATCCCATCGGCACGCTCACGCTGGGATACCGGGTGACCGCGGCTGGTGTCGAGCTCGAGCCGGTGAAATGGTCGCCGTTTACCAGATCGATGGGCCACGCGGGATTGCCGGTCGGGGCGACGATGGCGTCGAGCCGGTGCCTGGCCATCACGGCGTCGAGCCCGAGCGTGCGCGCGAGCCGCCGGCAGGTGTTCAGGGCTCTGCGGTACGCCGGCGCGGTCAGTGGCCCCTTCGCCTGCGCCTGCAGGAAGAGCTCCTGGCCGAAGTACGGCATTTCACGCTCCCGCTCCCGCTCGTTGAAGGCGATCACGTCGGCCAGCGTCCGCACCGGCGCCGACGGTCCAAGCGCGGCGAGATACGCGTTCAGGTCCGCCTTGAGCTCGTAAAGAAGCACCTCGAGCTCGGCGTCGTCGTACGTCCCGGCGTGCGGGATGTTTGCCGGATCGACGACGACCGCGCCGGCCTGGCGGAGCGCGTCCAGCGCCGATTCCGCGAGGCGATCGGTCGCATCGTTGTAGCCGAAGAACTTCTCGCGCGCCACGCCGATGCGCGCACCGCGCAGACCCGCGGGATCGAGGAACTTGGTGTAGTCCGATTCGACCCGCCCGCTGGCGGCGGCCGTGGCCGAATCCCTCGGGTCGCCGCCGGCAAGGGCGCCGAGCAGGGCGGCCGCGTCGCCCACCGTGCGGCAGAGCGGGCCCGCCGTGTCCTGGGTGTGGGAGATCGGGATGATCCCCGCGCGGCTCACCAGGCCCACCGTGGGCTTGATGCCCACCACGCCGTTGGCTGACGCGGGGCAGACGATCGAGCCGTCCGTCTCGGTGCCCACCGCCACGGCGCCGAAGTTGGCCGAGACCGCGGCGGCCGAGCCCGAGCTCGAGCCGCACGGGTTCCGGTCGAGCACGTATGGGTTCCGGCACTGACCGCCGCGCGCGCTCCAGCCGCTGCTCGACCGCGTCGACCGGATGTTGGCCCACTCGCTCAGGTTGGTCTTGGCCAGCAGGACCGCGCCGGCGGCGCGGAGCCGCTCGGCGACACCCGAGTCGCCCGGCGGGATCGACCCCTCCAGCGCGAGCGATCCCGCCGTGGTCGTCATCCGGTCGGCGGTGTCGATGTTGTCCTTGAGGAGCACCGGGATGCCGTGCAGCGGGCCTCGCGGGCCCTTGGCCGCGCGCTCCCGATCGAGCTCCCCGGCCACAGCGAGGGCGTCGGGGTTGGTTTCGATGATTGACCGCAGCGCAGGACCCGTCCGGTCCATCGCCGCGATCCGCTCGAGATACCGCTCGACCAGGCGGCGCGACGTCCACCGCCCCGAGGCCATGCCCTCCTGGAGCTGGGCGACGGTCGCCTCCTCGAGCTCGAACGGCGCCGAGAGCGCGGGCGGCGCGGTCGCGGAGATCGTGTCACCAGCCGGGCTCGCACGGCGGAGCGACAGGCCACCCGCCGCCGCCGCCCCGAGGACGGCGGCATGTCCCAGGAAGTCTCGGCGGTCGAATGAGTCGCGGGACGCGGTCATGCGGGGCTCCTGGGGATGGGTGATGGTGATGGAGCCAAGATATCAGCCTACGAGTCGCCCTGAACGAAGTGAAGGGGCCATGAGCTGACGCATGGCCCCTTCGCTACGCTCAGGGTGACTCCGAGACTCGGTGAGACCCGGTGAGCTTCGGTGAAGCGACGGCCGTCAGGCCTTCAACGGCACCGCCCGCTGCGCCACCCCCGCCTCCACCGCCTCGATCCGCATGCCGTAGAACGACCGGTAGACGAACACGAGCGCCACGGCGAAGAAGACCGCCGCGAGCACGTGGGTGATCCCCGCGCCCTGCTCGTTGGTCAGCGACACCGCCAGCTCCACCGCGAGCAGCCCGAACAGGGTGGTGAACTTGATGATCGGGTTGAGCGCCACCGACGA
>DAIPLK010000075.1:0-2495 GCA_036769285.1 Gemmatimonadales bacterium
TCCGACATCGGCGACCGGCTGGTGAAGAGCCGCCTGCAGACGCTGCCGGGCGTGGGCCAGGCGCGGATCTTCGGTGAGCGCCGGTTTTCCATGCGGGTGTGGCTCTCCGCCTCGGAGCTGTCGGCGCGCGGCCTCACCGTCCAGGATGTGCAGCAAGCCATCCGGAGCCGCAACGTCGAGGTGCCCGCCGGCCGCATCGAGTCCGACCGGCGGGAGTTCACCGTGCGCTCGCTGGGCGAGCTCAAGACGCCCGACCAGTTCTCCGAGCTGGTCGTCTCCAACGCCAACGGTGTCCTGGTCAAGCTCAAGGACCTCGGCCGGGTGGAACTGGGCGCGGAGGACGAGCGGAGCGCTCTCCGGTTCAAGGGCACGTCGGCGGTGGCCATCGGCGTGGTCCGGCAGTCGAAGGCGAACATCATCCAGGTGGCCAAGGCCATCCGGCACGAGCTCTCGCACATCCAGGAGTCGCTCCCGCCGGGGGTCAAGCTCGACGTGGCGTTCGATCAGTCGATCTTCGTGTCGCGCTCGATCCGCGAGGCCGAGGATACGCTACTCATCGCCGCGGCGCTGGTGGTGATCATCATCTTCATCTTCCTCCGGAACCTCCGGGCCACGATCATCCCGGGCCTCGCGATCCCGACGTCCATCGTCGCGACGTTCGCGATCATGTACTTCCTCGGCTTCTCGATCAACAACTTCACCCTGCTCGCGCTCACCCTGGCCATCGGCATCGTGGTGGATGACGCGATCATCGTGCTGGAGAACGCCTACCGGCATCAGGAGGAGCTGGGCGAGAGTCCCGAGCAGGCGGCCACCAACGGCACGCACGAGATCGGCTTCGCGGTCATCGCCACCACGATCTCGCTGGTGGCGGTGTTCACCCCCCTCGCCTTCCTCAAGGGCTCGACCGGCCGGCTGTTCAACGAGTTCGGCATCGCGGTCGCCGGCTCGGTGGTGATCTCGGGGTTCGTGGCCCTCACGCTCACGCCGATGCTCTGCGCCAGGATCCTACGCGTGCCGCCCCGCCACGGCGCCCTGTACAAGGTGCTCGAGAACGGCTTCAACGCGCTGGCCTCGGGATACGCGCGGGCCCTACGGGCGGCGGTGCGCCACCGCTACGCGATCGTGGGGCTCGCGCTGCTCGTCACGCTCGGCGCGGTGGCGGTGTTCCGGTCGCTCAAGCGGGAGTTCGTGCCGCCGGACGACAAAGGCTGGTTCTTCTCGATCATCATCGCACCCGAGGGCTCGTCGCTGGCCTACACCGACGGCTACCAGCGCCAGGCCGAGGCGGTGCTCAGCCGGACCAAGGACGTGGAAAGCTACTTCAGCGTCGTCAACATCGGCGACGGGGTGAGCCGCGGCATCATCTTCACCAACCTGGTGCCGTTCGAGCAGCGAACCCGCTCGATCCAGGAGATCATCGGGGAGGTCCAAGGCGCTTACTTCGCGATCCCCGGCGTGTTCGCGTTCGCCAACAATCCCCCGGCCTTCGGCTGGGGCAGCCCCGTCAACTTCGTCATCCAGAACCCCGATTTCGACCTGCTCGTGAAGGGCAACGACACCCTGCTCGCCCGGGCGCGCCAGGTGAAGGGGCTGCTCAACGTGGACAGCGATCTCCGGGTGAACAAGCCGGAGTTGACCGTAAACTTCGACCGGGATCGCGCGGAGGACCTGGGGGTGCCGGTGGGCGACGTGGCCACGACGCTCCAGGTGCTCCTGGGGGGCAACCGGACGAGCACGTTCACCCGGAACAACAAGCAGTACGACGTGATCGTCCAGCTCGACCCGCGCGCGCGCGCCACCCCGAGCGACATGACGGGGCTCTACATACGCGGCCGCGCGGGCGAGCTGATCAAGCTCGAGGCGCTGGCGACCGTCAAGGAAGGGGTGGGTCCCCGCGAGCTCAACCACTTCAACCGGGTGCGCGCCTCCACCCTCACCGCCGGCCTGGCGCCGGGCTTCACTCTCGGCGAGGCGATCGACTCACTGAATCGGATCGCCAAAGAGGTGCTCCCGAAGGGGAGCAGCACGGCGCTCGCCGGCGAATCGCGCGAGCTCGACGAGAGCGGCTCCTCGCTCTACTTCGCGTTCCTGCTCGCCCTGCTCGTGGTGTTCATGGTGCTGGCGAGCCAGTTCGAGTCGCTGGTCCACCCATTTACCGTGCTCCTCGCGGTGCCGCTCGCGGTGACCGGCGCGCTGGTCACGCTCAAGCTCGCGGGGGCCACGCTGAACCTGTACAGCCAGATCGGCATGATCCTGCTGATCGGCCTGGTCACCAAGAACTCGATCCTGCTGGTGGAGTACATCAACCAGCTCAAGGAGCGCGGCCTGGACACGGTGGACGCGGCGCTCGAGTCCGGGCGCATCCGGCTTCGGCCGATCCTGATGACGTCCGTGGCCACGATCATGGGAGCCATGCCGATCGCCTTCGGGCTCGGCGCCGGATCGATCAGCCGCCGGCCACTCGGCTATGCCATCGTCGGCGGCGTGCTCTT
>DAIPLK010000075.1:2595-12153 GCA_036769285.1 Gemmatimonadales bacterium
CGTGCCCTCGGTCAGGTGGACAACGCCGAGTGGGGGCGGCGGGCGGCGCTGGCGGTCTTCGTGCTGCCGTCGCTCACCGCCTCGCTCGACGCCACCAAGTACTCGGTCGAGTTCTTCAACATCGGCACCGGGCGGAGCCAGGCCGAGGCAGTCAACGCGACCGTGCAGGCGCGCTACGACCTGTTCAGCGCACGGAAGTTCAGCGATCTCGGGCGCACACGCGCCGAACTCGAAAGCGCCCAGGCCACCGAGCTGGAGCAGCGGTTCCGCACGGCGCTGCTGACCGAGTCCGACTACTACGCGGTGCTGCAAAGCCAGGAACTCGCCCGCGTGGCGGCCGACCGCACCCGGCGCGCGGAGGAGGGGTTGGGGATCGCGCGGGCGCGGGTGGTCTCCGGTGCCGCGGTGCAGAGCGATTCGCTCCAGCTGGTCCTCGAGCTGACCCAGGCGCGGACGGACCAGCTCCGTCGGGACGCCGCGCTTCGGGTGGCCCGGCTGCAGCTCGGACGCCGGGTCGGCGAGGCGGGCCCGGTGGACGCCGAGCCGGTGGACACGACCGAGGCGCCCGAGCTGCCGATCGGGGTGGACGAGGCGGTGCAGCTTGCCGTCACGCAGGGGCCGCAGTACCGGGCGGCGCGCGCCACCGAGCGCGCGGCGTCCGCGTTCCTCCGGGGCCAGCGTGGCCAGTACCTGCCGCAGGTGGCGCTGGTCGGCACGCACCTGCGGTTCGACGACAGCTTCTTCCCCAGCGCGCGCAACGTCTCCGCGCTCTCGCTGAGCGTGTCGCTCCCGATCTGGGACGACGGCCGGCGCGAGTTGGCCGTGTCGCAGGCGAGGGTCAATCGGGATGTCGCGCGTGCCATTCGGGAGGACCTCGAGCGCGCGGCCCGACCCGACGTCACCCAGGCGTTCGAGGCCTACGTGACCGCCCGGGCGACGACCGCGCTCTCGAGCACCGGAGTCCTGGTGGCGCGGGAGAACTACCGGGTGCAGGAGTCACGCTACCGGGCGGGCTCCACCACGATCCTCGACGTGCTCGACGCGCAGATCCGCCTCACCCAGTCCGAGGCCGATCTGGTGCAGGCCCGCTACGCCGCGCGACTGGCGCTCGCCGGCCTCGAGGCGATTCTGGGCCACCGACTCTTCACGAACAGGGATGTGCCGTGAGACCGATGCATGGAGTTTCCAGGGCACTGCTCATCGCGGTAGCGCTCGGCGCGTGCAACAAGGCGGAATCCGCCGGCACGCCCGGAGGCGACCAGGGCGGCGCCGGCGGGCCGCCGGCGATGCCGGTCGAGGTGGCGGTCGCCCGCACTGACACTGTCGTGGACGCGATCCTCGCCACCGGTCAGATCGAGGCCATGCAGTCGATCGAACTCCGCCCGGACATCGAGGGGCGGATCGCCGAGATCCTGTTCCGCGAGGGCGCGTTCGTGGCGCGCGGCACCCCGCTCTTCAAGGTGGACGACGCCGAGCTCAAGGCGCAGGTGGCCCGGGCGGAAGCCGACCGCGATCTCGCCCGGCAATCGCTCGCGCGCACCAAGGACCTGCTGGCGCAGAAGGCCTCCTCCCAATCAGAACTGGAGCGCACCGAGGCCACCGCCCGCAGCAGCGAGGCGCAACTGGACCTGCTCACGGTCAGGCTCGACCGGACCGTCGTCCGCGCCCCCTTCGCGGGTGTCATCGGCCAGCGGTTCGTCAGCCTCGGCGACTACGTGACGACCGACACGCGTCTCCTGTCGCTGCAGACCGTGTCGCCGCAGCGCGCCGTATTCCAGGTGCCGGAGCGCTACGCCGATCAACTCAAGGTGGGGCAGCAGGTGACGTTCCGGGTGGCCGCGCTTCCCGGCAAGGAATTTACGGGACGCGTGGACTTCGTGGATCCCGTGGTGCAGCTTCCCGGACGGACGATCACCGTGAAGGCGATCGTGCCGAACCCTCGGCGGGAGCTGCAGTCCGGGATGTTCATCGAGGTCCGCCTGGCGACTGCCGTCCGTCCCGGCGCCGTGGTCATCCCGGAGGACGCCGTCATCCCGTTGCAGGGCTCGACGTTCGTCTGGGTGGTCGATCAGGGCAAGGCGACCCGCCGCCAGGTGGACCTGGGCGTGCGGACGCCGGGGTTCGTCGAAGCGCGCACGGGCGTGGCGTCGGCCGAGCAGGTGGTCGTGGGCGGCCAGGAGCGGTTGGCCGAGGGCGCCCCCGTGATGCCGAGGATCGTGGAACGCGCGAAGCCAGGTGGCCGGGAAGACAGCGCGGCAGCGCGGTCGCAGGGTAGCTGACCGTCCGCCGCCCGAGGCTAATTCGGAACAGGCCACTCTTCGCCGCCGCCCGAAGTCGCCGGCGGTGATCGAAGCCGTCCTGGAGCATTTCCAACTTCCCTCTGATCTCCGCTAGGATGGTCGCGGTCTTGGGGTGCACTCCCGCACTGCCCGATGCCCACCACAGGATAGATCGCCACGTGTCGCCCGGCCGCACACGGATGGCTCCAGCGATCTCGCAGGGGCGGGAACGGCCTCCCCCGCAGGCCGCGGTCGAAGAGCTGCCGGTTCATTGACCCGTACCTTCAGGAGACCCGATGCTCGAGCCCGGTGACAAGGCTCCCGCGTTCACACTGACCGACGCCGGAGGACGAACGATCTCGCTCAACGACTTGGCGGGGCGCCACGTCATCTTGTACTTCTACCCGCAGGACGATACGCCTGGTTGTACCAAGGAGGCGTGCGGGTTCCGCGACGCATGGGAGGACCTGCGTGCTCTCGGCGCCGTGGTCCTGGGCGTCTCTGCCGACGATGCCGCGTCCCACGCGCGGTTCGCGTCCAAGTACAGCCTGCCCTTTACATTGCTGTCGGACCCGGACCGGATGGTGATGCGAGCTTATGGTGCGTACGGCGAGAAGACGATGTATGGCAGGAAGGTAGTGGGAGTGATCCGCTCGACGGTGTGGATCGGCCCCGATGGCCGGGTGCGCCGGCACTGGGCCAGGGTGGCCAGCGCCGCCGATCACCCGGCCAAAGTCCTGGCCGCCCTCCGCGAGGCGGTTTGAGCCGCGTACCCCGTTATACTTCGAGTTGCTCTCTTTCAGGGACCGGGCATGACCGCGCGTAGCCCTTCCAGCTCCTCCACCTCCGCCGGCTCATCGCGCCCCTCCGGGACGCGCGGTGGCCCGGCCGATCGCTCACGCGCGGCCATCATTTGGGTCTGGGATTGGGCCAAGTCGATCGTCGTGGCGCTCGTGGTCTGGTTCTTCCTGCGGACTTTCCTGGTCGAGGCCTTCAGGATCCCGTCAGGCAGTATGGAGAACACCCTGCTGATCGGGGATTTCCTGTTCGTCAACAAGGCGCTCTATGGCGCCGAGGTTCCGCTCATTCACGCCCGGCTCCCCGCTGTCCGGGAGCCCCAACGCGACGACATCCTCGTCTTCGACTCGGTCGAGGAGGAGGGGCTCAAGGTTGTCAAGCGGCTCATCGGCATGCCCGGCGACACATTGTCGATGGAGGCTGGGCAGCTCTTCCGGAACGGCCAGCGGGTGGACGAGCCATATGTGGTGCATGGGGATGCCCGCCGCTCCGAGGATCCGATCCAGCGCGCCAAGATGCGCGAGTGGCAGATGCCGCATCTGGCGCTGCGGGACACGGCCAGTTACCAACCCGACCTGCAGGACTGGGGTCCGATCGTGGTTCCGGCCGACTCGTTCTTCATGATGGGCGACAACCGGGACAGTTCCTACGACGGCCGTTACTGGGGATTCCTCCCGCGTTCGAACGTGCGGGGCCGGCCGCTGGTGGTCTACTTCAGCTACGACCAGAACAGCTGGAAGTCGCTGCCGTTTGTCACCGCGGTGCGGTGGGGCAGGATCTTCACGCAACCGCAGTAGGGCGCGCGCTAGGTGTGGCGGGGGGCTTCGGGAAGAGCGGAGCGGTTGAGCGTGCGTGGGATGTAGGCCGCCGTTCGGCCGCAAGCGGTGCAGTGGAGAGTGACCTTGCCGCCCTGGGCGTCCTCGGCGGAGGATCGCTCAGGGGTGCGCTCCACCTGGCTTGAATTGCAGGAGGGACACACCAGCGGTTTCTGGTCCCGATCCGCGGCGATCAGAATCAGCGCTTCCGGCGCGCGATATTCCTTGATGCCCCGACGTCCCACAGTCGGCCCTTCCGGCGGGATATGGTGGCACGGAAGTCGCTACCCCGCCTTGTGTCTCAATTTACCGGAAGCCATTCGGGGGCGCAAAGGTACGGGCGCTTCCGATTCCGATGTGGAAGGGGGCTCACGCATGCGACGCTGGATTTACCTGCTCGGCATGGGGATCGCGCTGTCGGCGCGGCTCGCGGTGGCCGCTGTCGCGCAGGAAGCGCACGTGGTCCGGCTCATCGGCGACCCCGGGAAGGGCGACTATCGTTTCGAGCCGTCGGTGGTGACGGGGCGGCCCAACGACGTGATCGTCTTTCGAGTCGCGAGCGGCGCCCCGCACAGTGTTGTGTTCGAGGGTGCCGGGCTTTCATCGGGGGTCCGCGGGGCCATCAACGCGGCCATGCCGGATCGGTCCGGCGATCTCAGTAGTCCTCTCCTGACGGCGATAGGCAAGGAGTACCGCATGGTGGTGCCCCAGATGCCGACCGGGACGTACCCATTCTATTGTCTCCCTCATCGAGCCTATGACATGCGTGGCCGGCTGATCGTCAAGTGATGTAAGCCACTTCTGTTATTGACGTTGACAATGGCGCCCCGCCTGGATCCAGGTGGGGCGCACTCGTGTGGTCACAAATATGTTAATTAGTATGGATACATACTACTAGCGCGGAGAGGCCTCTCGTGCGACAATTCGGCCAGATGGTCCAGGCGTCCCCTCGACGCCGTGGCCCCGCTGACGGAGGAGGAATCGTGGTGTCAGAACTCGGCGGTTCACAGATCTCGACGTTGCTGGAGACTCTCCCAGGGATCGCCACGGTATTGCGAAGCCCGGTGGCAGACGCCTTGGGCAACGTGATTCGAGCTGGCGCGCGGTTGGCCGAGTTTCATGTCCAGGACGCCGAGGAGTTGGTGCGTTACGCGACTCGCCGCGGCTTGCTGGGCCAGGACGAGGGCGACCGGCTACTGGCCGAGGTGCACGCCGCCGAGCAGCGGCGGGCGGACAAGGCCGCTGATCGGGAGCGGGCGCTGAAGGCCAAGGCGCGCGCCAAGGCCAAGACGCTCAGATCGGTGAAGCCGGTGAAAGCGGTCAAGAAGGTCAAGAAGGCGGCAAAGGGGCGGCGGCGGTAGGACCACCCCCGCCGCCTCAGGTCTTGAAGTCCTGCATCAAGGTCGTCAGCCGCCTCGCCCCCTGCAGGAGATGGCCTGCCGCGGCGGCCATCTGCTCGGTGCTGGCGGTCTGCTCCTCGGCGGCGGCGGTCACTTCCTCACTTGCCGACGCGTGTTCCCCGGCCGTCTGGCTCACCTCGCGGGTCCGCTGCTCCAGCTGCTCGACGATCGCCTGATTCGCCGCCACCTCGCGCGCCACTGCCTGCGCCGCGTCGTGTACTTCCTCCACTGCGCGGGAGATCTCCTCCAGCGCACGCGCCGCGGCCTCCGCCACACCCTCGATGCCCTGCACCTTCACTGACCCGACCTCCATCGTTCCGACGACCTGCTGCACCTGGTTCCGGATGAAGCGGACCGTTTTGGCCACGTCCTCGGCCGCGCTGGCGCTCGAGTCGGCCAGGCGGCGGACCTCCTCCGCCACGACCGCGAACCCGCGGCCGTGCTCTCCGGCACGGGCAGCCTCGATGGCCGCGTTGAGCGCGAGCAGGTTGGTTTGCGACGAGATCTGCTTGATCAGATCGATGAACGCGGTGATCGGCTCGGAGAAGCGGGCCAGCTGCTGGACCTGCTCCGCGGAGGCGCGCACCACCTCGCGCACGTCGAGCAGGGACTGCCCCGCGGCCGCGACGTCGGACCGGTGCTGGGCGGCGAGCGCCTGGATCCGGTCGCCGAGCTCTCCCACCCGGGCGGAGGCCTGGGCGTTGGCCTCGGCGATCTCCCGGAGGCTCACGAGCAGGGCGTCGGCCTTCTCCATCCCACGTACCTGCTGCTCGGCGCTCGCCGCCATCTTGAGCATGGCGGTCGAGATCTCGCCGCTGCTGGCCGCGAGCTCCTCGCTCATGGCGGAGAACTCGCTTGCGCTGTCGCCAATCTGGCTGGCCTCGCTGACCACCGACACCACGACCCCGCGCAGGTGGCCGCCCATGTCGTCCATCGCATGCGCCAGACGCGCGATCTCGGTCGGCATGGCGCCGCCCAGCGCGATTGGACGCAGATCGCCACCGCCGAACCGCTCGGCCGCGCCGATCAGTTGACTGAGGGGGCGGTCCACCGAGCGCACCGTCCACAACGAGGTGAGCGCGCCGATCGTAAGTGAGGCGAGAAAGAGTCCCCAGAGCACGTTGCGGCGGTCGGCAGCCTGGCGACGGAGCTCCGTGGCCCGCGCCGCGGAGCGGGTGGTCTGCGCCAGGCCGAGCGCGCGCACGTCACTCAGCAGGGTGTCGGAGGGCGCGCGCGCGCGGTCCGCCATTCGACGGGCATCGTCGATCCGACCGAGCTCGGTCAGCGCGTGCGCCAGACCGTAGGCGACTTCGATTTGCGCCTGGTTGGCGGCGATCTTGTTGACGATGTAGCGGTCGGCGGTGGTGAGCGAGCCGAGCGTGCGGTAGCGGCGCTGATAAGCGTAGGCGGAGTCGCCTTCCTCGATCGTGGACCCGCGGAGGCGTTGGTCGGAGCGAACGAGGTACTGCTCGGCCGAACGGATCTCGGACGCCAATGACGAGACCAGCCCGTTGCCGAGGTCGGTGCTCTCGAGCAGCAGCGACAGCTCCTGATTCACCGACCGGTCCAGCGCGCGGATGGAGTTCACGCCGAGCAGCGCGATGCCGAAGACGAGTGCGATGAGCAGACCCATCCCCGCAATCACACGCTGGCGAAGGCTCCGCAGCACGCTCACCGGGTCCCCGCCACGGCTTCGGCGCCCTCGACGACTTCGATCGTCCCGCGATGCACCCGCCCGATGTAGACGCTCTGATTGGGGACGTCGCCGCGGCCGTCGAACGCGACGGTGCCGGTCACCCCTTCGAACGGCGGCGCCACCGAGCCGACGCCGGCCAGGTCACGGCGTATTGCCGCTCGGCTCGTGCCGACCCGCGCGATCACGTCGCGCAGCAGGTAGACGGCGTCGTAGGTGGCGGCCGCCGGCTGATTCGGCATTCCGGCCGACGGGTACTTGCGGCGAAATGCCTCGACGAACCGGTGATTGGGCGTGCTGGGAATCGAGGGAAAGTACGGCGACGAGAGGAAGACACCCTCGGCCAGCTCGCCGGCCTCCTGGATCCCCTCCAGGCCGTCTCCGCCGAGCACCGGCATGGTGAGCCCGCGCTTCCGGGCCTGGCGGAGCACCTCCTCGGCCTCGCTACGATTGCCGGCTACGACGATGAACTCGGGACGCTCGCCCCGCGCCAGTCGGTCGAGGTATGGGCCGACGTCGGGACGCTCCCCGAGGTAGGGATCGACCGCCTGAAGGTCGCCGCCCAGGCGGCTGTACTCGGCGACGAACGTCTGGCGGATGCCGCGGCCGTACTCATCGTTCAGATAGAGCACGGCTCCACGGGTGAAGTGCAGCCGGTCGCGGACCCAATGCGCCAGCACGGCACCGTGGGCCAGGTCGCTGGGGCAGATGCGGAACGTGTAGTCACCCGCCCCCGACACATCGGGGGAGGAGGAGGACGGGCTGATCGCCACGACCGGGTCCTTCCCGCCGTTGTAGACCGGCGCAGCGGAGAGCGTCATCCCCGAGAAGAGGTGCCCGACGACGGCGGAGACCGGGGAGTCGTAGAGATCGCTCGCGACGAAGACCGCGGAGTCGGGATCGCTGTAGTCGTCCCGCATGATCAGCTCGAGGCGCTTCCCGTTGATGCCGCCCGCGGCGTTGATCTCCTCTGCGGCGAGCTCGGCGGCCTGCTTCATCGGCAGCCCGATTGGATCGCTGAACGAGCCCGCGATTCCGATTGACACCACGTCGGCAGCCGAGCGCTCGCAGGCGCCCGATAGCGCGGCCGCGAGCAGCAGCCCGCCGGTGCGGGGTGCAAATAGCCTTATCCGGTCTGGCAGTGCCAAGGCCCGCTCCTGGCGGTCGGGGAGATCATGCCGTAAGTGACTGATTGTGAAGATGTTGTGCCAGCTTGACCGAATAGCGGAGGAGCCTCGCCCACCCGCTCCGCCGATCTGCTCGGACCGTCGCGGAGGCTGGGGGTGCAAATTACGTACTCACGGTGATCAGGAGGGTTGATGCTCGATTGGACGGACCGTCCCGCGCAGGCCATGCTCGATCTGCACGGACAGACGGTGGTCGAGGCGACGGCTAATGCGGAGCGGTTTCTCCGGGTGCAGGCGCGGGCCCGACCCGGCGCCGTGATCCGGCTGATTACCGGCCGGGGCCGGAGCGGTGGGGGCGCACCGGTGCGGACCCGCGTACGCTCTCTGCTGCGCGTGCTTCGGGAACAGGGGGCGGTGGTACGGGACTATGTGCTGGAGGAATCGGACGGGAGCTTTCTGGTGCGGCTCGCGGGGTAATGCTGAGCGCCGGTGAGCTCGAGTCACCCTGAGCGCAGCGAAGGGGCCATGCCCCGACGCATGGCCCCTTCACTTCGTCCAGGGTGACGACACGTTCAAGGCCATTCAAGCGGGATGCGCTCTACCACCGCTTCCTGCCCCCGCCCCATGCGTCCAGCACGCGCCCGTCCACCAGGCTCACGGAGGCCACCTTCTCGCCGCGCTCGATGCGCCACGTCAGCCGCAGCATCCGCCCGCGGCGCACCCACTGCATCATCCACTGAGGCCCCTGTACCTGGGCGTCCACGCGCCCGTAGCGGCGCTCGATGGTCTGCCGCCATCGGTCGAGCTGGTCGGCCGCGACGCGGCTGGACAGCGTGATGACCCCAGCCACGCTGTCGATCGCGGAAACCCAGAGATTGACGGGGCCGCCGAGCTCCGGGTCGTCGAGTACCGCGCGGCACTCGGTGAGGCGGGGGTCCTTCTTGGCGCGCTCGCACCGGAGCCGGCCACCATCCAGACTGCGCACCAGCGCCCGCACTTCGTCGAGCCGCGCCCCCGCACGGAAGCCGTGGAACTCGAGAGGCATGGAATCGCCGGGAGCGGGGAAGGCATAGGCGGGGTGGCTGGCGAGGACCAGAGCCACGAGTAGAAGTAGCGGCAGCGCGCGAACAGGTGAGATCATGGCGTGGCTAGCCCTCGACGGCGGGAAACCCGCGACCCCCGGCCGGAGCGGCAGGGGGTCGGGTGAGACTGGCTCTGCGTCGGAACGGGAAGGGCGCGGAGCGGTGGGGCGTCAGACCTTGCGGACGTTGGAGGCCTGGAGGCCCTTCGGGCCCTCGACGACCTCGAACTCCACGGTGTCTCCCTCGGAGAGGGAGCGGAACCCTTCGGCGATGATGGCGGTGTGGTGAACGAAGACGTCCTTGCCGCCGTCCTGCGCGATGAAGCCGAACCCCTTTGCGTCATTGAACCACTTGACCGTGCCCT
>DAIPLK010000076.1:0-7762 GCA_036769285.1 Gemmatimonadales bacterium
AGCACCTCGCGCTCGCTCCGTCCCGGCGGCAGCGCGAGCGGCCGGCGGAGCCGGATCTCTTCGGGCACCACCGCGTCGATGAAGGCGTCGAGGTCCGGGTAACCGACCACCTTCAGCATCTCGGCCAGATCCCCCCGACGCGGGCCGATGTGCCGGTACGCGAAGTGGCCGGGATGCAGCACGTCGATCTCGGGGGGCGCGGCGGAGGCGGGGAGGGTAGTGGTCATCGGAAGCTGGGACTCCGGCTCGGGAGAAAGGGGAGTCAGCTTGAGCAGAGCGAAGGGGGCATGGGCAGAGTCATGGCTCCTTCGCTGCGCTCAGGATGACTCGACAGGAAGAAAAATAATGCCCCGAGGACAACCCTCGAGGCATCGTGTCTTCGGGACGGTCACCACGATTCATCTTGCCGTTCACGCCACGCCCCTTGTCGATCCGGTGCTCACTCCCCGATGTGGGCCCGGTAGGCGGCGGCCGAGAGCAGGCCGCCCAGCGCCTTCGGGTCCGCCACCCGCAGCGTCACCATCCATCCCTCGCCGTAGGGATCGCGGTTTACGACCGCCGGGTCCCCGTCGAGCGCCCGGTTCACCTCGACGACTTCGCCGGGCACCGGGCTGTACAGCTCCGAGACCGCCTTGACGGCCTCGATGGTTCCGAACGATTCGTGGGCCTCGAGCCGTTGCCCGGGCTTGGGGAGATTCACGAACACCACGTCGCCCAGTTCCCCCTGCGCGTAATCGGTGATGCCGACCCGCACGACCGCGGCGTCGCCGGTCCGTGCGACGTACTCGTGCTCGGGGGTGTACGCCAGCTCTTCCGGTACGTTCGACACGGCGTGCTCGCGATCTGGGGTGGCGGGTGGGAGGATAGGCGGCTCGGCGTGCGGGGTCAAGCGCGTGCGCGATCCGCGCGCGCCAGCAGCTGCGTCCATACGTGACGCGCCTGCGCCTCGAGCGTCGCGCGGTCCCCGTCGTTGTCGATCACGAACGTGCTGCGCTCGCGCTTGGGACCGCTCGGCGCCTGCGCCGCGAGCATCCGATCGGCGTCCTCGGCCGACAGCCCCCGCTGCGCCAGCAGGCGGGCTCGACGCACCGGCTCGGGCGCGTCCACCAGCACGACGGCGTCGAACGCGTCCGGGTCGGCCGCCTCGAACAGCAGGGGAATGTCGCTCACCACGATGCGGTCGCCCCGGTTCCGTGCCTCCTGTTCCAGGGCCGAGCGGCGGCGCATCACGTCGGGATGAACGATCCGGTTGAGGTCGGCGAGCGCCGCGGGGTCGCCCATCACCCGGCGGCGGAGCTTCTTCCGGTCCAGGACGCCCGCGGGATCGATGAGGTCCTGGCCGAAGCGGGCCGCGATGGCGCGAAGCACGGAGCTGCCGGGCGCCTGTGCGTCGCGCACGAGCCGGTCGGTGTCGATGAGCGTCGCGCCCCAGCGTCGGAACAACTCGGCGACGGTGGACTTGCCGGAGGCGATGTTGCCGGTGAGGGCGACGGTGAGCATCAGAGGAGGGCCGTCTGGTCTTCGTCTTTGCGAGGCACCTTGTGGCAGTGGCGGCAGCGCGCCTCGTAGCTCTCGCGGCCGCCCACCATGATCGTGGGCGAATCGTAGCGGGCCGGCTTGCCGTCCAGCAGCCGCTGGTTGCGGCAGGCCGGGTCGCCGCACACCACGCAGATCGCCTGCAGCTTGTCCACCATCTCCGCGACGGCCATCAGGTCGCCCATGGCGCCGAACGGCTCGCCCCGGAAATCGGTGTCGGTGCCGGCCAGAATCACCCGCACGCCGCGGCCGGCCAGGATGGTGGCCACGGTGACGATGTCGGGGTCGAGGAACTGCGCCTCGTCGATCGCGACGAGCTGACTCTCGGGGCGGACCAGCCGGAAGATCTCGGCGGCGGAGTCCACCGGCGACGCTTCGAGCTCGGTGCCGTCGTGGCTGGTGACGGAGTACAGGCCCGTGTAGCGGCTGTCGAGATGGGACTTGAAGACCTGCACCCGCCGTCGGGCGATGATCGCGCGCCGCACCCGCCGAATCAGCTCCTCGCTCTTTCCGGCGAACATGACGCCGCTGATCACCTCGATCCAGCCGGCGCGTGTCCCGTAGTTCATCCCGATTCTCCGCAGCGATGAGGACTGGGACGCAAATCTAGAGCACTGCGGCGACGGCGCCAGCCACCTTGCGGCGCGTTCGCGCACACGGCGATATTCGTCGCCCGCCCCACTCAAGGAGACTCGGTGAACAAGCAGGACCTGATCGGCGCCGTGGCCCGGCGGCTCGACGTGACCCGCGCCCGCGCCGCCGAGATCACCGAGCTCTTCTTCGCGCCGGATGGGGTGATCGCGTCGGAGCTCAAGCGAGGTGGCAAGGTGGCGATCAGCGGCTTCGGCAACTTCGAGATTCGGGCGCGGGCCGCACGGGAGGGCCGGAACCCCCGAACCGGCAAGGCGATCAATCTCAAGGCCTCGATGGTGCCCGCGTTCCGCGCCGGCCGGGCCCTGAAGGATCTCGTCAACCGCAAGCGCCCCTAGCGCTTTACCGGAGGCCGCGAGGCGCGCCCCGCCCCTACCGCGCCGGCGCCGCGGTCCACCCGTGCCGTCACGCGTCGCCGCCGGATCGTCATCCCGTTCAGCTCGCCGGCGATCCGCTCGGCGTCCTGGGCCGGAAGCTCCACCAGCGAGAACGCGTCCCGCAGCTCCACCCGCCCGATCTTGCCGCGCTCCACCCGCACCTCTTTTGTCAGCACCGCGACGAGATCGTTGACCGTCGCCCCGTCCTTCTTGCCGATCCCGACGTACACCCGGGCCGTGGCGGGGATGTCGGGCACGGCCGCCGGCGCGGCGGCGCCGGCCGCGCTGGTCCACAGGTCGTACAGCGCGGCCGCTACCGTGGCCGGATCGTGGCGCTCGAACAGCGGCGCGAGGATGAGTAGCGCGCGGTCCGGGGCGCCGGACTCGAGGGCGCGGACGATCGCCGCCCGGCGCGCGGCGGCGGCCGTCGTGGCCGGGTCGAGTGCTCCCGGAAGCCGAATGGGCCGGCGGGTGGCCGCGAGCCGCTCGACGTATCGCTCCGTGCCCGGCGGCACCAACAGCACGACGTCGCCGGCAGCCGCCAGCTGGCGCAGCCGCGACGGACTCGGCAGATCGAACGCGATCACTAGCTCGGCCTTGGGTGCGTCGCCGGTGACCACCCGGCCCTCGGGTTCCCGCAGCGCGGTCGCGGCGGCGATGGCGTCGTGGGTGCCGCGATCCGCGGTCCAGACCACGAGCGACCCAGGGTCGAGCAGCTCGATCAGGTCCGACAGCGCGGCGACGCGGCGCCCCCACGGCACGCTCACCGTGCGAACGCGGCCGGCCTGCCCTCCCTCGAGCGCGGCGGAGCCGAGCATGAGTGCTCGGCGCGCATAGCGCTCGACCAGGGCCGCCGCCCGCTCGGGGGCGCTGGTGAGCACGATCCGCTGCGTCTCCTTGCCCAGGTCCTGCATGAGGGGACTCAGGGTCTCCTCTTCCTCCCACAATTCCGGCCAGGCCAGGAGCACCGCCGCAAGGGTATCTGCACGCAACGCGGAGCGGCGCTGGAGCGCGAGGGCGGTCTCGGGCGTGGTCACCAGCAGATCGATCGCGTCGCCGCGAAGGCGCCTGGTCGCGCGGGCGGTGCCGTGCGCCACCTGCACCCGGATCCCGGCCTCGCCGGCCGTCTGATGCGCCACGCGTCCCCACTCCTCCAGCTGGTCAGCCGGGGCGAGCAGCAGAGCGGGATGCCCCGCGCCGAGGCGGCTCAGCATGCCCGCGAGCGCGGGCGCGGCTGCGGCCGGCGACGGCGGCAGCACCAGGACGAGGTTGTGTCCCCGTGCGACCGTCGGTGCGGCTTCGCGCGCCAGCGGATCCTCGGCGCTCCAGCCCAGCCGCGTCAGGGCGGCGGCGATCGGCGGCGTCAGGTGCAGGTCTTCAAAAGCGGACACGGGGGTCCTCTATGGAGGCGTGGGACGGCCTCGCCAACCTAAGGGTGCCGAAGGTGCGCGCCAACCCCTCGAGCCACCATTTCAGCGGTTGACATCGCCCCTCCGGGGCCTGACTTTTCCCCCGACTTTCGCGCCGACTCTTTCATCCGGATGTCCCGCATGCCCGACCCCCTCTCCCCCAACGTGCAGCACCTCAAGGCGTCCGAGACCGTCGCCATCAGCAATGAGGCGAAGCGCCGCAAGGCCGCCGGCGAGGACGTGCTCGACCTTGGTGTAGGAGAGCCGGACTTCGATACGCCGGCGCCGGCCGCGCAAGCCGGGATCCAGGCCATTCAGCGGGGGCTCACCCGCTATCCGCCCAACGTCGGGATTCTGGAGCTGCGGACGGCAATGGCGCAGAACCTGAGCCGCATGTCCGGTGGGCGCCCCATCGACCCCGACCAGATCATCGTGAGTTCGGGCTCCAAGCAGTCGATCTTCAACGCCTGCTTCACCCTGTTCGGCCCCAAGGACCGCGTGCTGATCCCCGCGCCGGCGTGGGTGTCGTATCCGCAGATCGTCCATCTGTGTCGCGCCGAGCCGGTGCTGGTGCCGGGCGACCTCGAGTGGGGGCTCAAGGTGAGCGCCAGGGACCTGGACCGGGCCAGCAACAAGCTGACCCGCGGGCTCATCCTCTGCTCGCCCTGCAACCCGACCGGCGCGGTGTACACCCTCGCGGAGCTGAGGTCGATCGTGGAGTGGGCCAAGGCCAACGATGTCTGGATCATCTCCGACGAGATCTACCGCCGGATCAACTACGGCCCCGGCCCCGCGCCGTCGCTGCTCGATCTGCCGGACGATCTGCTCGAGCGCGCCGTCATCATCTATGGTGCCAGCAAGGCCTACGCGATGACCGGCTGGCGCATCGGCGCCGCGCTGGCCCCGCCGCACCTGACGAAGGCCATGGCGGCCTTCCAGTCGCACACCACCACGGGGGCCAACCAACCCGCCATGTGGGCCGCCGCCACCGCCTTCGCGGACGAGAAGGTGGATGCCGAGGTCACCCGGATGGTGGCCGCGTTCCGGCGCCGCCGCGACACGCTGGTGGAGCGCTTCCGCCGGGAGGCGCCCGGGGTCGAGTTCGTGGAGCCGCACGGCGCCTTCTATTTCTTCTTCAGGGTGGACGGGATCCGCGAGAAGGATCCGGTCACGGGGACGGTATTCTGCGAGCAGCTGATGAAGCAGGAAGGAGTGGCGCTGGTGCCGGGTGGCGCCTTCGCCGACGATCGGTGGGTGCGTCTGAGCTACGCCGTCTCGGACGCCGAGCTGGAGCGGGCCTTGGACAAGATCTTCGGATTGATCCATCGCCTCGCATCTGCCCGTGCCGCCTGAGGCCCCGACGGTGAAGGTGGATACGCGGGTCGAGCCGCTGACGGGCAGCCTGCCCTCCATCGGCTGGCGCTGGGATCCCGAGACCGACATCCTGTCGGGCGCGTTCAAGGGCAACCGGAAGAGCGGGGGGCTCACTGGCACGGTCGAGCTCACTGACGCCGAAGGGTCGGTGGCGGTGCTCGACGTGAACAACGGGGTCATCTGCGGGCTCGACGTGGTCGTCTGGCCTGAGGTGACCACCAGCGCCGGTCTGCAGATTCCGGCCAGGCTGACCGACGGTCGGGTGGTGCTGCCGGCGCGGCCTTCCCGCCCCGGTGTGGCCTCGGTCGAGGTGGACACGACCCTCTCGGTGGAGACCAACAGCGCGGAGAGCGTGTTCCATTTGCGCATCGGACCGCGTCGGCCGGTCGAGGTAGTGAGGGTAGCCGACAATTTCTACATCGAGGTCGATCAGCGCGGCGGGCTGGCAGGGTTCTGGCTGACCAACGTGCCGCCGTTCACCGCGTTCGAGGACGAGATGTAAGGCCGGGCACCGAGTCGCGCTGAACCTGGTGAAGGGGGCATGAGCTGAATCATGCCCCCTTCGCTTCGCTCAGGGTGACTCTCCATCTCCGCCCCGCGTACGGCACCGCTAGGTTTCCGCAATGATCCCGCGCCCGCGCACGGCTCAAGGGCGCCCCTACTCGTTTGACGGCCGGCCCGCCACATTGCTGCAATGTCCCAGCGCGTTCCGCCGCTCGGCCGCGTGGTCGCCACCGAGCTCAAGCCCTCCACGCCGCACCAATTCCATTTCTGGACCGCCCGCGACACCCCGATCGGCATCGGGGCGATCGTGCGGGTCGAGGAAGCAGGACGGGTGGTCTTCGGCGTCGTCACCGACGGGTTCGCCTACTCCGATCTAGCGACCCCGATGCAGGCCGTGATCGGCGCCGACGGCGATCCGGTCGCCGCGGGCCTGGAGCCGAGCCAGCGGGCGGAGATTCGCCTGTTCACGGCCGCCGTGCTGCGGCAGATCCCCGAAGAGCCGCTCCAGCCGGTGCCGCTCGGCGCCGTCTGGCTCGCGAGCGACGAGGACGTGGTGCTCGCGCTTCGGATGGATGCGTATGCCACCGGCGAGCGCGCCACCGGCATCCCGATCGGACTCTACGCGGCCGGGGGCCTGGAGTCCCCCGTCTACCTGGACTGCGACTTCCTGCTCGGCCCCGAGGCCGCGCACCTCAACATCACGGGGGTCTCGGGTCTCGCCACGAAGACCAGCGCGGTGGAATTCCTGCTGGGCAGCATCTTCCAGACCTTCCCCCGCCACAAGGGCAGCGTCGCGGCGCTCTGCTTCAACGTGAAAGGCCCCGACCTCTGCTTTCTCGATCAGGCCGCCCTCCTGGGCGAGGAGGACCGCCGGCAGTACGCCCGACTCGGCCTCCGGCCGGAGCCGTTCGCCGACGTGCACTACTACGCACCCTTCAAGGCGGACGGCGTCAACCTCAACACCCTCCGCAGGCACGAGTCCCTGGCTCGGAACACGCACCCCCTGGTATGGGGGCTGCGGGAGGTGCTCGACTACGCGGAGGTCGTGCTCAATCGTGACGACGTGGATGCCAAGGCCGACGCGTTCATCGATTTCCTCGCCGAGCGGGTCGTCGGGCGCGAGTATCGGGACCAAACGCTCCGAGGCAAGCCGTTCGTCGTGCAGAGCTTCGCGGACCTCGAGGAGTTCTTCCGCGCCATCTTCGGCTTCATGGAGTCGCTGGGCAAGGGCGGGGAGGTCTGGAAGACGCATCACCTGGCTACCATACGGAAGATCCGCAACCGGCTAAGCAACATCTCGACCCGCTCCAAGGGGCTCGTCACCGACGACGGCGCCGCCCATGATCTGCCGTGGGGCGAGTTCGCCGACCGGAGCGTCCACGTCGTGGATGTGGCCGGGCTCGATCCGCTGGCCCAGGACCTGGTCTTCGCTCGCATCGTTTCGAAGCTCCGGGAGCATCTCGAGCGCCGGGACCTCGGCGTGGACCACGTGGTCGTGTTCGTGGACGAGCTCAACAAGTACGCGCCCGCGGATGGCGCCGAGACGTACGTGCGGAAGATGCTGCTCGATCTCTCCGAGCGCGGCCGGTATCTCGGGCTCGTGCTGTTCTCGGCGCAGCAGTTCCGCTCCCAGGTCCAGCGCCGGGTGGTGGGGAACGCCGGCACCGGCGTGTATGGTCGCATGGACATGGACGAGCTCTCGACCCCTGGGTATGCCACGCTCTCGCCGGCCACCAAGATCAAGCTGGCCACGCTGCCCAAGGGCGAGCTCATGGTGCGCCACCCCCACTTCACCCAGCCGATCTTCGTCCGGTTTCCGCGGCCGGCGGTCCTCGGGGGCCGCGAGGGGATCGAGCGGTTTCCACCCGGCGTTGAGCTTCCCTTTGCCGACGCCGTGGCCCGCCAGCTCCG
>DAIPLK010000076.1:7862-12091 GCA_036769285.1 Gemmatimonadales bacterium
TTCGAGGAGCTCGGCGTGGACGTCGCCACCGACGAGGCGCGCCGCCTGGTCTACCCCGCGCTCGATCTCTCCGTGCTCGCCGTGCCGCACCAGGCGCTCGTGAGCGGCACGCGGCCGTCGCTCCGTCCCGAGGGGAGCGAGCGGCACCGGGTGTTGGTCCTGCACGGCGAAGTCGAAGGCGTCTTCCCGGCGGATCGGAGCGCGGCGGAGTATGGCGGCGCGCTGCTCAGCCTGGCGGAGATGGCGCCCGCCGAGTGGAGCTACGTGGCCCTTGGCCACTACCACGTTCAGCACCAGGTGGCGCCGCGCGTCTGGTACGCCGGCTCGCTCGAGTACGTGAGCCCGAACCTCTGGGGCGAGCTGGTGGACGAGGCGGAACACGGGTCGCTCGGGAAGGGATGGCTGCTCGTGGATCTGGAGCGGGGCACGGCCGAACGCCGGACGGTGCCTCTGGCGCGGGCGATTCTCGATCTGGAGCCGATCGAGGCCGAGGGGCTGCCGGTGGCGGCGGTGAACGCGCGCATCATGGAGCGGGTGCGCGCCGTTCCCGGCGGCGTGGATGACAAGGTGGTCCGCCTCCGGGTGCGGAACATCCCGCGGCACGTGGCGCGCGAGCTGGACCACGCGACCATCCGGGCGCTCAAGTCCGTGGCGCTTCATTTTCATCTGGACCTGCGCCGCCCCGAGATCCAGCGCACCGTGGGCCTGGGAGCGCCCGGCCGGCGGCAGACGCTGCCCGAGCTCGTGCGCTCCTACCTCGAGCGCCGGCCGCTGCCGGCCGAGCTCGACCGCGAGGCCTTCGTGGGGCTGGGCGAGGCGCTGATCGACGGCGTCGAGCGGGACCTGGCGGGGACCTGATGCAGATCAATCGCGTCCGTCTCTGCAACTTCCGCCAGCACGAGAGCACCGATCTCGAGCTGGGCGCGGGACTGACCGGCATCATCGGACCCAACGGCGCCGGCAAGACGACCATCCTCGAGGCGATCGCGTGGGCGATGTACGGCATGCCGGCCGCGCGCGGCAGCCGCGACACGATCCGCCGGCGCGGGGCACCTCCTCGCTCGCGCGTCGAGGTCGAGCTGGAGTTCACGCTCGGAGCCCACCAGTACCGCGTGCTCCGCACGCTCAGCAGCGCGGAGCTGTATCAGGACGGCGATCCGGCGCCGATCGCGAACTCCATCGGCGCGGTGACCGAGCGGATCACACGCCTGCTCGGCATGACGCGCGACGAGTTCTTCAACACGTACTTCACCGGGCAGAAGGAGCTCGCCGTCATGGCCGCGATGTCGGCCCCCGAGCGGGCGCAGTTCCTCTCCCGCGTGCTCGGTTACGAGAGGATTCGGGCGGCGCAGGACCGGCTCAAGGAGCGCCGCTCGGCGCTCCGCGCCCGGTACGATGCCCTCCGCGGCGGACTCGGCGACCTCGCCGAGATCGAGGCCGCCGAGGCCCGCGCGCGCGACCGGGTGGTGGCAGCGCGGAGCGCCGAGGCCGCGGCCGCTGCGGCCGCGGGCGACGCGGAGCGCAGTCTGGCCGAGGTGCGCCCCCGTTGGGAACGGCTCCAGCAGCTCCGCGAGACCGCACTCACGCTCGAGGCCGAGCTCAGGGTGGCCGAGCACCAGGTCGCCGCGGCGGCGGAGCGGACCGAGCGACTGGAGCGCCAGGCCGCGGAGGCCGCGGCTGCGGGGCAGCAGCTCGCGGAGGTCCGGCAGCGGCTCACCCCGCTTTATGGGCTGCGCGACGACGTCGCGACGCTCGAGCGGGAAGCCGAGACCGCCGCGGTGCGGAAGGGGCTGCTCGCCCAACTCGAGGACGTCCGGCGCCACCTCGGCTCGGTCGAGGACCGGATGGCGCGGCTCCCCGCCGCCGCGCAGCTCGACGCCGCGCGCGAGCGGGTCGGCCTCCTGCGCACTTCGCTCGCCGCCGCCGCGCTCGAGGGGGAGGCGGTGCGCACCGCCTGGGTGCGCGACGGGCAGGATGCCAGGACCAAGCGGCAGGGTCTGCTCGACCAGTACCAGGAGCTCAAGGATCAGCGCCAGCGCATCGTGAAGGCCGGCCCCGAGGGCGACTGTCCCACCTGCGCGCGCCCGCTCGGCACGGAGTATGAGAAGGTGCTCGAGCTGCTCGACCGTCAGATCGAGGAAGTCGTCTCCAACGGCAACTTCTACAAGCAGCGCATCGAGCAGCTGCATGCCGAGCCCCTGGAGCTCGATGACGCCGACCGGCGGCGGGACGGTCTCGAGCGCGACCTGTCCGACGCCACCGCCGAGCTCGGCCGTCTCGAGGCACTGGCGCAAGAGGACGGAGCGCTCCGCGAGGAGCAGGGGCGCCTCCACCGGCGCGTGCGCGAGCTCGAGGGCTCGCTCGAGCTGGTGGTCGGCACGTACGACCAGGGGCGTCACGAGGCGCTGGTCGCCGAGATCCGAGCGCTCGAGCCGCTCACGCTCCAGGCCGAGCGGCTGCGCGTCGTCGCCGACCGGGCCGCCTCTGTGGCGGCCGAGCTCGGGGCCGCCGCCGCCGATCACGCGGCCGCCACCGGTCACGTTGCCGAGCTCAAGGCTCGGCGCGAGGGGCTGGGGTACACCGAAGAGACCCATCACCAGACGCGGGAGGCAGAGGCCGCCGCGGAACGTGCCCGGCGGGAGGCCGAGCTCGCGCTGGTGCGCGTGCGGGGCGACTTGACCGCGGCCGCCGAAGCGGTGGACGTGGCGGGGCGCCGGCGGGCCGAGCGGGTGGAGCGCGAGCGCGAGGCGGAGGCGGCCGGGGTCGAGCTCTCGTTGCACCAGGAGCTGGACCGCGCGCTCACGGACCTGCGGACCGATCTCAACGCCACCCTGCGGCCCGATCTATCGGAGCTGGCATCCGGGTTCCTGCGCGATCTCACCAACGGCCGCTACACCGATCTGGAGCTCGACGAGGACTACGGCGCCACCCTGCTCGACGACGGCGATCCCAAGACGGTCATTTCGGGCGGCGAGGAAGACGTGGCCAACCTCGCGCTGCGGCTCGCCATCAGCCAGATGATCGCCGAGCGGGCCGGCCAGCCGCTCTCGCTGCTCATCCTGGACGAGATCTTCGGCTCCCTCGACGAGGATCGCCGCACCGCCGTCGTGGATCTGCTCCGGAGTCTCGCCGACCGGTTCCCGCAGGTCATCCTCATCACCCACGTGGACTCGGTGCGCGAGGGGTTCGACCGGGTGATCCGCGTCGGGTTCGACGTGGCCCGGGGGGTCGCCACCGTCCGCGACGAGCCGGTGGGAGGACACGATGTGGCGGCCTGACCGGAGCCTGCGCGGCCCCGACCGCCCGACGTTGCGCGACATCGAGTCCCTCAACCGCGTCTTCGCCGATGCCTTCACCGACCGCTACAGCCGGGATGGGCTCGTCGGGGTGCGGGTGCCGCACCTCAACACGCTGGTCTGGCGCTATGCCCTGGAGGACGCGGGAGACGGCGCGATGGTCTGGCGGGACGCGGACGGACAGATCGTGGCGTTCAACATGGTCCACCAGTCGGGCACGGAGGGGTGGATGGGCCCGCTCGCCGTGCGGCCCGACCGGCAGGGCGAGGGGCTCGGCTCGACCATGGTGCGGCTCGGCATCGACTGGCTGAAGGGGCAGGGGGCCCGGACGATCGGGCTCGAGACCATGCCGCGCACCGTCGAGAACATCGGCTTCTACAGCCGACTGGGGCTGGTGCCGGGCCCGCTGACGGTGACCCTGGTGCACGACGTGCCCCGCCGCCTCGCCGGCCCGCCCGAGTTCCTCTCCGCAGCCGGCCACCAGCTGCCAGAGCGGCTGGAGGAGTGCCGGCGCCTCACCGGCGAGCTGGCCCCCGGGGTGGACTTCACCCGGGAGATCACCCTCACGCGCGACCTCGGGATCGGCGACACGACGCTGCTTCGGGACGGCGGCGAGCTGCAAGGTTTTGCACTGTGGCATTCCACGCCGCTCGCCGCCGGGCGCACCAAGGACGAGGTGCGGGTGCTCAAGCTGGTCGCCCGGAGCCTGGGTGCCTTCGAGCGGCTGCTCGACGCGCTGCACGGCACCGCCGCGGGCGAACGGGTCGGACGGATCGCCATTCGATGCCAGACCGAGTACGCGGACGCCTACCTGGGGCTGATCGGCGGCGGGTATCGAGTGCACTGGACCGATTTGCGGATGATCCTGCCCGATTTCCCGCTCAGCCCGCGGCGGGGGATCGTGCTGTCGAACTGGGAGATTTGAGCGGGGGT
>DAIPLK010000077.1:0-9444 GCA_036769285.1 Gemmatimonadales bacterium
GGGCGGTCACGTTGCCCTTGAACGCCTTGCGCGCGAGCTCCATCTCCTCCTCGCGGTTGAGGAGGGGAACTCGGCTGATCTCGTCGAGATACAGGTCCAGGCTTTCTCGGCCTTCGTCAATTGCACGAGCGATCTGCGCCGGTCGCACCGGGCGACGCTTGGCACGTGCCTTCACTGTCACGCTGATCCCCTCCTCCAGGACTCCCGTCCCCACACAGTATACCAGCCGAAGGAATCTGAGGTCGATTCGATTTGAGCCCGGCCAATATAGCGTCTAAGATGCCTAAAATCAACACCTTAGCTAAGACGTGACAGGATTGGTAGTTGCGTTGACGCAACTCCTCCCCTGGGAAGGCCCCAGGGGAGACGATCGAGCGCCTGCAACTTTGGCAGGGGTATGCGCCAGAAGGGGAAGTTGCCTGGGCCGGGGGCACGCCGATCGGATGGACTTCGTGCGGCGGCCCCGGCGTGGTTTGATCTGCTACTCCTACTATCCGGCGATCCTCAATGGATGCCGCTGCCTCCGGCCAGATTCTTCACCAGCTCTCCGATCACGTTCTTGGCGTCGCCGAACAGCATCCAGGTCCGGTCGGAGAAGTACAGCTCGTTGTCGATCCCGGCGAAGCCGGGGTTCTTGCTGCGCTTGATTGCGAACACCGTCCGCGCCTTGTCCGCGTCGATGATCGGCATCCCGTAGATCGGGCTCGTCTTCTCCGTCCGGGCGGCCGGATTCACCACGTCGTTGGCCCCAACCACCAGCGCGACGTCGCACTGCGGCATGTCGGAATTGATCTCGTCCATCTCGACCAGGTCGGTGTATGGGATGTTGGCCTCCGCCAGGAGCACGTTCATGTGCCCCGGCATGCGGCCGGCCACCGGGTGAATCGCGAACTTGACCGTGATGCCCCGCTTCCTGAGCTGGTCGTATAGCTCCCGCACCTTGTGCTGGGCCTGCGCCACCGCCATCCCATACCCCGGGATGATGACCACCAGGTTGGCCTGCTCCAGCACCTGTGCCGCCCCCTCGATCGACTCCGCCTTGTAGACCTTCCCTTCTCCCAGCCCCTTGGCCTGCTGCACCTGCCCGAAGGCCCCGAACAGCACGTTGGCAAACGAGCGGTTCATCGCCTTGCACATGATGATGGCGAGGATGAGGCCGCTCGAGCCGTCGAGCGCGCCGGCGGTGATCAGGAGCTTGTTGTCGAGCACGAAGCCCATCGCCACGGCGGAGAGGCCGGCGTAGCCGTTGAGGATGGCGATGACGGTGGGCATGTCGGCGCCGCCGATCGGAATGATCAGCAGCACGCCGAACAGCAGGGAGAGCCCGATGATCGCCGGAAAGGCGTAAGCCGCCCATGGGGCCGTCGGGTTGAGCACCAGCGCCACGCCGGCCACCGCCGCAATCCCGAACAGGGCGAGATTGCTCAGATTCTGCAGCGGATAGGTCACCGGCCGCTGGGGAATCCACTTCACCTCCTGCAGCTTCCCGGCCGCCATGAGGCTGCCGGTGAAGGTCAGGAAGCCCAGCAGGATCTCGACGATGATGGCCACCATCCGGAACGGCGTGAGGTTCTCGGGCCCCTCGCCCAGCCAGAGGTAGTACTTGGCCGTGCCGACGAGCCCGGCCGCGAGCCCGCCGAACGCGTGCGAGAGCGCCGTTCGCTGCGGCACCGCGGTGAGCGGCACCCGCGAGAGCGGGATGCCGACCGCCGTGCCCACCAGCAGCGCCAGGACGATCCACCCGTGGTGGATCACCTCGGGCTGCGCCCACGTGGCGATGATCGCCAGCGCCATTGCCGCCACGCCGGCGTACACGCCGTTCCGGGCGGTGGCCGGCGTGTTCATCCAATGGAGCGCGAAGACGAAGAGTGCCGTCGCGACGATGTACGCGAGCTGGACGAAACCGTGGCTCATGAGTGGCCGCCCTCGACAGGCTTCTTGTCGGTCTTGAACATCTTCAGCATGCGATCGGTGATGAGAAAGCCGCTGACGATGTTGGTCATCGAGGCGAACAGCGCGATGCCGCCGAGGAGGCGGATGGTGGGCGGGTAGTCGGCGCCGGTGACGATGATCGAGCCGACGACGGCGATGGCGGAGATGGCGTTCGTGATCGACATCAGCGGCGTGTGCAGCAGCCGGGAGACCCGGCGGATCACGCCCAGACCGATGAACGACGCGAGAATGAAGACGAACAGCTGTCCCCAGAAGTCGGCGGCCGGGGCCGCGGCGGCCGCCTCGGTCGGAGTCATGCGCCCTCCTTGGCGAGTGCTTCGCGGGTGCGCGCGTGGCGGACCTCGCCGGCGTGCGTGATGAGCGCTCCCTGCTGGATGTCGTCGTTCAGGTCCAGCTGGAAGGCTCCGTCCTTGGTGAACGCCTGCAGGAACGCGGTGAGATTGCGGGAGAAGAGCAAACTCGCGTGCAGCGGCATGGAGGCCGGCAGGTTGAGCGGCGCGAGGATCGTCACCCCGCCCACGGCGACCGTTTCCCCGGGCCGGGACAGCTCGCAGTTGCCGCCCCCGTCGGCCGCGAGATCCACGACCACCGCCCCCGATCTCATCGTCCGGACCATGTCGGCCGTGATCAGCCTGGGTGCGAACACCCCGCCGATGAGCGCGGTCGTGACGACGACGTCCGACTGGGCGATCTGGGCCGCCAGGATCTCGCGCTGCCGGGCCTGGTCTTCCTCGGTGAGCTCCTTGGCGTATCCCCCACCCGCCGCCGCGCTCTCCTTGAGTTCGATCCCCACATACTTCCCGCCGACGCTCTCGATCTGCTCCTTCACCTCCGGCCGCACGTCGGTGGCGGTCACGTTGGCGCCGAGCCGTTTGGCGGTCGCGATCGCCTGCAGGCCCGCGACCCCGGCGCCGATCACGAAGACCTTGGCCGGCGGCACCATCCCCGCCGCGGTCATGAACATCGGGAAGTACTTGTTGAGCTCCACCGCGGCCAGCAGGACGCCCTTGTAGCCGCTGATGTTGGCCATGGACGAGAGGGTGTCCATGCTCTGCGCACGGGTGGTGCGGGGGATGGCGTCGGTGGCGAAGGCGGTGACCTGCCGGGTGGCGAGCGCGCGGACCGCGGCCAGATGGCGGAGCGGCATGAGCGAGCCGAGGTAGACCGCGCCAGAGCGCATCCAGCCGACCTCGTTGCGCCCGTCGCCGACGACCGGCGGGCCGACCTTGAGCACGACCTCGGCCCCGCCGAGCAGCTGGGCCGGGTCCTGCGTCGTGGTCGCGCCGACCTCAAGGTAGGCCTCGTCCGGGTATCCGGCCGCGACGCCGGCGCCGGCCTCGAGCGCGATCTCGTACCCGGCCTGCTTCAGCTTCTTGCAGGATTCGGGCACCAGCGCGACTCGCCGCTCGCCGGGGGCGGTCTCCTTCGGGACTGCGATGCGCATCGGGGCTCCGCGAGAGGGAGGGTGACGGTAATCTTACGCCCGCCAGAGATCTTCAACCAGTCGGATCAAGGACTCGTCCGGTGGAACGCCGAGTCGATTCGTCAGCATTTCACAAGTTTGCCGCACAAGAGCGTCAGCCCCTCCAGGGGGGCGCAACTGGGGCACGAGACCCCAGGCGAGCGGCGATTGACCGGTCGTGGGCGGAGCGCTCTAGCATATACGTCGCCAGTGCTCCTTGGGCAAGCATTCGCCTCCCTCCACGCTCCACGGTGAAAGAAACGCATAATGATCGGCTCCCACGCCGATGCCACGGGGCAGCCGGGCTAGAGCTTGATCTTCGGCAGTCCGATCTCCGGCGCCAGCCCACCGGTCAGCCGCTTGAACTGCGCCTGCAAGGCGGCCTCGACCTTGTCGAGCCGCTCCTGTTCCTCGGCCACCCGCGTGGTCGCGTCTGCCTGAACCCCCGTGATCCGCTGCTTCACCGGCTCGACCTGCTCGGTGACGATGCTGTCCACCTTGGCCCGGGCCAGCGCCTCGGCCTTGGCCACCTCCTCGCCCACCACCGCCTTGAGCCGCTGGGCGATGGCGTCGTCGAGGTTGCTCCGGACCGACAGCTTCGGCGCCTTGATCGTCCCGCGCACCTCGGCCTCCACCTGGAGCTGGTTGAGCCCCGAGACGACCCGCCAGACGAGCTGCTCCAGGTCGCCCCGCGGCCCGCCCGCGCTGTCGAGCGCCCATGCGACCTCGTTCGACCCGATGGACCGACGGCCGAACAGCTGGTCGCCGCGGAGCGCGAAGGTCAGGCTGGCGGACCCCGTGCCGGGGGCGATCCGGAACGGCAGCCCGGGAACGTCGAACGCCGGGTCGAGCACGAAGCCGACTGGCACGAACACGAGCCAGCCGAGCATCCCGCTGCCGAACGACACATTGGGCAGCACGATGAGCGAGAACACGATCAGGTTGTGCGCGTTCACCAGGGGCGTGAGGCCCAGCGCGGCTCCGAGCGCCATGCCCGCGGCCACCTGCCCGGGGGAGCCGTCGGAGTGCAGGGTCTTGATCAGCGACCGGATCAGCTTGAGGAGGGTGAAGATTGTAGGTATCCTCCACGCCTTATGCCACGTCCCCGCCGCGCACCCCACGTGCACAAGTTCGGCGGCGCGTCGCTGGCCGACTCCGCCGCCGTCCGCCACGCCGTCGACATCATTCGCCGCCACCGCCAGGAGCCCACCGTCGTGGTCGTCTCGGCGATGGCGGGGACGACCGACGCGCTGCTTGGCGTTGCCCAGCAGGCCGGAGCCGGCGAGTCGCGCACCGTCGCCTCGCTCATCGCGGGGCTGCGCTCCCGTCATGCCGAGGTGGCGCGGGCGCTGCTGCCGGCGGGCCGGGTGCGCGCGCAGGTGCTCGCCTACATCGGGGACGTCTTCGAGGAGCTCGAGGCGCTGGCCCAGGGCCTGCGTCTGTTGCGCGAGCTCACGCCACGAACTACCGACTACCTCGCCTCGCGCGGCGAACGGGTGAGCGCACGATTGCTGGCCGCGGCGCTCGACGCGACGGGCGTTAAGGCAAAGTACGTGGACGCTCTCGATCTCGTCCACACCGACGGCGCGTTCGGAAGAGCGGCACCGGACCTTACGCGCACCGACCGCAGCGTGCAGCGGACGCTGGTGCCCCTGCTCGCCCGCGGGATCGTTCCGGTCGTCCCCGGGTTCATCGGCGCCACGCCCGACGGCGAGGTCGCGACGCTCGGCCGCGGCGGCTCGGACCTCACGGCCACCCTGCTCGCCCGGGCACTCGGCGCGGCGCGAGTGTCGCTGTGGAAGGACGTGCCGGGGCTGCTCACGGCCGACCCGCGGGTCGTTCCCGACGCGCGCGTCATCCCTCAACTGCACGCACGCGAGGCCGCCGAGCTGGCCTACTACGGGGCCAAGGTGCTCCACCCCCGCACGCTCATCCCGGTGGCGGGGCGGCGCATCCCGATCTACGTCCGCCCGTTCGGCGACCCCGACTCGCCGGGCACCGAGGTGTCGGAGCGGGTGGCACGGGGCCGCGTCCCGGTCAAGGCGCTCACGGCGGCCGGCGGCCAGGCGCTCGTCACGGTGACCGGGAGCGGGATGCTCGGCGTGCCCGGCATCGCCGCGCGCACCTTCCACGCGCTGCACGCGCGGCAGATCTCGGTCTCGCTCATCTCCCAGGCCTCGTCGGAACACTCGATCTGCTTCAGTGTGCCCGAGGCACTGGCTGCCGAGGCGCAGGAGAGCCTCGAACGCGAGTTCGCCGGCGAGATCGGGCGCGGCGAGATCGACGGCGTCGAGCTCAACCTCGGTATGGCCACCGTGGCCGTCGTGGGGCTTGGCATGCACGGCACGCCGGGTGTGGCGGCCGCGGTGTTCGGCGCGCTGGCCGCGGCGAAGATCAACGTGGTGGCGATCGCGCAGGGGAGTTCGGAGCTCAACATCTCGGTCGTGGTCGAGGCCCGGCAGGCGGCCGAGGCGCAGCGGCGGATCCACGCGGCGTTCCAGCTCTCCCGCATCGCGGGGGGCGGCGTCGTCCAGCCGGAGCGGATGGAGATCGTCCTGCTGGGCTTCGGCCAGATCGGCCGCACCCTGGCCGCGATGATCGGCCAGGTGCGCCGCCCCGCGCTCGACCTCAAGGTCGCGGGAGTCATCGACCGCTCGGGGTTCGTGTTCGACCCGCAGGGGCTCGGACCCCGGCGGCTGGCGAGACTCGCGGCGGAGAAGCGGAAGGGCCGCCGGCTCGCCGGCGCGCCGGGCGGGCGGGCCGCCACCGCCGAGGAGGCGATCCAGCACATCGCGAGCTACGCGCTCACCCGCCCCGTGCTGGTGGACCTGACTGCCGACGACACGGCCCCCGTGCTGGAACAGGCGCTGACCCACGGGATGGATCTGGTGCTCGCCAACAAGCGCCCCCTCGCCGGGCGGCGCGCCGCCAGCGACTCGCTCTGGCAGACCGCCCGGGCGCGCGGACGCCGGGTGCTGCATGAGGCGACGGTCGGCGCGGGGCTGCCCATCATCGACACCTATCACAAGCTCATCGAGAGCGGTGACCGGGTGTATCGGATCGAGGGCCTGCTCTCGGGCACGCTCGGCTTCGTGCTCAGCGAGGTCTCGGCGGGCACGGCGTTCTCGCAGGCCGTGCGGGCGGCGATGCACCGCGGCTATACCGAGCCCGATCCGCGCGAGGACCTCTCGGGGATGGACGTCGGCCGGAAGGCGCTCATTCTCGCGCGCCTGCTGGGGTATCCGGGCGAGCTTTCGCGCACGGCGGTCGAGTCGCTGGTGCCGAAGTGGGCCCGCCCGATTCCGCTGGCCGAGTTCCTGGCGCGGTTGGAGGAGCTCGACGCCGGCTGGCGCCGGCGCGTCCATGCGGCCGCGGCCGAGGGGATGGTGCTCCGCTACGTGGCCACGGTCACGCGGTCCAAGGTCGCGGTCGGGCTGCGCCCCGTGCCGATCTCGAGCCCGTTGGCCGCGATCAAGGGTTCCGACAACCAGCTGGTCTTCACCACCGCCCGGTACAAGGCGAACCCGCTCGTCATCACCGGCCCGGGCGCGGGCGCGGAGGTCACCGCGGCCGGCGTCCTCAACGACATCCTGCGGCTGGCCGGGGCATGACGGCGGCCGCCGGACCCATTACCGCCTTCGCGCCGGGCGGCGTCGGCAACCTGGGCCCCGGGCTCGACATCCTCGGCCTGGCGGTGGCCGGTGCGGGGGACGTCGTGCGCGCCGAGTGGATGCGGGAGCCGGGCATCCTGGTGCGCGAGCCCGGGCACCCGAGCCTGCCGCGCGATCCCGCGCGGCACACTTCGGCGCTCGCCGCGCGGGCCGTGCTCGCCGCCGCGGGCGGGGGGCGGGCGGGCGGCCGCGGGATCGCGCTCTCCGTCACCAAGGGGCTGCCGCTGTCGGGCGGACAGGGTGGAAGCGCCGCATCGGCGGTAGCGGGCGCGGTGGCCGTCAATGCCCTGCTCGGCGCGCCACTCGACCAGTCGGCGTTGCTGGACGCGTGTCTCGTGGCCGAGGAGACGGTCGCGGGACGGCACCTCGACAACATCGCCCCCTCGCTGCTCGGGGGCATCGTCCTCATCCGCTGCATGGAGACACTGGACGTCGTCCAGCTCCCAGTGCCGAGCGAACTGATGGTGGTGCTGGTCCGCCCGGAGCAGCAGATGCGGACCGCGGACGGGCGGGCGGTGCTGCCACGCGAGGTCCCCCGCGACGTGGCCATGCACCAGGCGGCACAGGTCGGCGCGCTGGTGGCCGCGCTGGCGCTCGGCGACTACGAGCTGCTCGGCCGCGCCATCGACGACCGCATCGCCGAGCCCGCGCGCGCCGGATTGCTGCCCGGCTTCGCGGACGCCAAGGCGGCGGCCCTCGCCGCGGGCGGCCTGGGCGGCTCCATTTCGGGCAGCGGGCCCACCGCGTTCGCGCTGACGCGCGGGCGCGCGGCGGGCGAACGCGTGGCCGCGGCGATGGTCGCCGCCTACGCGGCCGCGGGGCTCAGGAGTGACGCACGGGTGGCACCGGTGGACCGGGTCGGGGCCCGACTGATCGTGGAGACAGGAGAAACGGGATGAGATTCCAGACCGAGCGGCCGAAGAGCTGGCAGGTTTGCCTCCGATGCGGCAACGAGGCGACCGAACTCGACCCCCATCCGCGCTGTCCCTCGTGCGGCGGACTCCGCGAGGTCCGCCACCGCCCGCCCAAGCTGACCCGCGCCGAGCTGATCGAGCGGTTCACCGAGCGTCGCGGCCAGCGCCCGGGGGCGCTGGCCTCCGGCGTCTGGCGGTTCCGCGAAATCGTCCTGCCGTCGGCGGAGGAGGTGGTCTCCCACCCCGAGGGCAACACGCCGCTGCTCCACCGGCTGGCGCTCGACCGCTGGACCGGGGCCGAGCACCTGCTGCTCAAGCACGAAGGCCACAACCCGACGGGATCGTTCAAGGACCGCGGGATGACAGTCGGCGTGACCCAGGCGCGGCGCATCGGTGCCACGGCGGTAGCCTGCGCGTCCACCGGCAACACGTCCGCTTCACTCGCGGCGTACGCCGCGCAGGCGGGGATTCCCGCGCTGGTGCTGGTGCCCATCGACCAGGTAGCGATCGGCAAGCTGGCGCAGACGCTGGCCTACGGCGCCAAGACGCTGCTGGTGCGGGGCGACTTCGACGACTGCCTGCGGCTGGTGGAGGAGGCGAGCCAGCGGCTGGGCGTCTATCTGCTCAACTCGATCAACCCGTTCCGGCTCGAGGGCCAGAAGACGATCGTGCTGGAAATGCTGCAGCAGCTTGCCTGGCAGCCGCCCGACTGGATCGTGCTGCCCGCGGGCAACCTGGGCAACACCGCGGCATTCGGCAAGGCGCTGCTCGAGGCACACCAGTGGGGGCTCATCTCGCAGATCCCCCGCCTGGCGGCGGTGCAGGCCGCGGGCGCGGCGCCGTTCGCGCGGAGCTTCGCGGAGGACTTCGAGCACCAGTACAAGGTGCGGGCCGAGACGGTGGCTACCGCCATCCGGATCGGGGACCCGGCATCGTTCGACCGCGCGGTGCATTCGATCCGGGAGACCGAGGGCGTGGTGCTCGCGGTGACGGACGAGGAGATCCTCGAGGCCAAGGCGGCGGTGGACAGATGCGGCGTCGGGTGCGAGCCCGCCAGCGCGGCCAGCGTCGCCGGAGTGCGCCAGCTCGTGCGGCGCGGGCTGATGGCGCCGGAGCAGCACGCGGTCGCGGTGCTGACCGGCCACATTCTCAAGGATCCCGGATTGCTGCTCAAGTACCACCGGGAGATGGACCCGCCGCCGCCGGGGGCCAACCGGCCGATCGAGATCGACGCGGAGCTCGCGGCCATCGAGCGGGTGTTGGCGACGGCGTAGCCTCAGCGCCTCGTGATGCGCCAGATCGTCCGGTTGTCATCCGCCGAGACGAACAGCGCCCCATCCTTGCCGAGGGCCAGCCCAACCGGCCGGAACCGCGCCCCTTTCATCGTCGCGAACGTCTCGTACTTGCCGGTCGGCTTCCCGTCCGCGAATGGCGCGAACACGAC
>DAIPLK010000077.1:9544-12062 GCA_036769285.1 Gemmatimonadales bacterium
TCGTTCCCCCCGCGCGGACCGAACGTGGCCCGCTCGTCCATCACTCCGTCGCCGTTGCGGTCCCGGAACGCCGCTACCCCGCCGCGCAGGATCCCTCCGCCGACCGCGGCGTACAGATCGCCGTTCGGTGCGACGGCCAGGTGGCGCACCGAGCCGAGGTCGGCGGCGACCACCGAGGCGCAGAAGCCGGTGGGCAGCATGAGCCCGCCGTCGCCGACCTCGCACGGCGTAGCCGTCTGCTCGAGGCTCAGCACCGCCAGCGCGGCGAGAGGCGCCAGCGCCAGGGTGACGGAACCAACTGGGAGTCGCATATCGATGTACCGATCCTGAGGTCACAAAGCGGAGCCGCCGGCTCCGCGAACGGATGTTGCAAGATAGTGCCGGTCCCTCGCCGCTCAGCAAAGCAGGGCCGACGTCAGGGCCCTTGTTCGAGGGGGAAACCGCGTCGTTCCGAGGGAAACCGGGCCGAATAAGGGGTCTTCCGAGGGGAAAACGGGCCGAAATTGCCGTTTTCCGAGGGAAAACGGCGATTTCCCTATTGTAAATCCGCGCCGGTCGTATAGTGTTTGTCTCGGTAGTTCCGCAGGTTCGGAGGCACGCAGGATTCTCACTTTCACTGGGAGAGACGCTATGGCCGCCAAGAAAAAGGCCGCAAAGAGGTCCGCCAAGAAGAGCGCCAAGAAGTCGGTCAGGAGAAGGGCCCCGAAGAAGGCCGCTAAGAAGGCGAGCAAGAAGCGGGTGCCGAGCGCCGCGTTCATGCGGCCGGTGACCCCGGACAGCCATTTGGCCGCCGTGGTCGGCAGCTCCCCGCTACCGCGCACGGAGCTCACCAAGAAGCTCTGGGCGTACATCAAGCGGAACGGGCTCCAGGACTCGAAGAACCGCCGCGCCATCAACGCCGACGACAGGCTGCGCCCGGTCTTCAACGGCAGGTCCCAGGTCTCGATGTTCGATATGACGAAGCTGGTGAACAAGCACGTGAGCTAGTCTCCCGGCCCTGCCGGAGCAGAATGGAGGGCGTCCCCGCTGGGACGCCCTTTCTGTTATGTTTCCCGCCCTATGGCCGGCGAATATGTCTTCACGATGCGCGACCTGCGGAAGGTCGTGCCCCCATCGCGCGAGATCCTCAAGGGGATCAGTCTCTCGTTCTTCCCGGGTGCCAAGATCGGCGTCCTCGGCGCCAACGGCGCCGGGAAATCCTCCCTGCTCCGCATCATGGCGGGCGTGGACCACGATTTTCTGGGCGACGCGCGGCCGCTGCCCGGCACCCGGATCGGCTATCTGCCCCAGGAGCCGACGCTCGATCCGGCCAAGGACGTCCGCGGGAACGTCATGGACGGGGTGCGCGAGCAGCAGGCGCTGCTCGAACAGTTCAACGAGATCAGCGCCAGGTTCGCCGCGCCGATGGACGAGGACGAGATGGCGCGCCTGCTGGAGCGGCAGGGCAGCCTGCAGGAGCGGATCGACGCGCTGGGCCTGTGGGAGCTCGACCACAAGATCGACCTGGCCATGGACGCGCTCCGGCTGCCGCCGGGCGACGCCGACGTGACGACGATCTCGGGCGGCGAGCGCCGCCGGGTCGCACTCTGCCGCCTCCTGCTCGAGCAGCCCGACATGCTGCTGCTCGACGAGCCGACCAACCATCTCGACGCCGACAGCGTCTGGTGGCTCGAGCGCTACCTCGCCGAGTTCCCCGGCACGGTGGTCGCGGTCACCCACGACCGGTACTTCCTCGACAACGTGGCGGGCTGGATCCTGGAGCTGTACCAGGGGGCCGGAATTCCGTGGCAGGGGAACTACTCGTCGTGGCTCGAGCAGAAGCAGCGGCGGCTGAGCCAGGAGGAGAAGCAGGCCTCCGCCCGGCAGAAGTCGCTCCAGCACGAGCTCGAGTGGGTGCGCATGGCGCCGCGCGCGCGCCAGGCCAAGAGCAAGGCGCGCCTCACCCGTTATGAGCAGCTCCGCGAGGAGGCCGAGCGGCAAACCGAGGCCAGCGCCGAAATCCTGATTCCTGTGCCCGAGCGCCTGGGTGACGAGGTCGTGATCGCGACCGACGTGGCCAAGGGCTTCGGGGACCGGCTGCTGTTCGAGAACCTCACCTTCTCGCTACCGCGCGGCGGCATCGTCGGGGTGATCGGCCCCAACGGCGCGGGCAAGACGACCCTGTTCCGGATGGTCACCGGGCAGGAACAGCCCGACGCAGGCACGCTCACCGTCGGCGCCACCGTGCGGGTCGCCTACGTGGACCAGAGCCGCGATGCGCTCGACCCCGAGCAGACCGTCTATCAGGAGATCTCCGGCGGGCAGGACCAGCTCCAGTTCGGCCGCCGCACGGTTAACGCCCGCGCCTACTGCGCCGGCTTCAACTTCCGCGGCGCCGACCAGCAGAAGAAGGTGGGCACGCTCTCCGGCGGTGAACGCAACCGGCTCCACCTGGCCAAGCTGCTCAAGGGCGGTGGCAACCTCCTGCTGCTGGACGAGCCCACCAACGACCTCGACGTGGACACCCTCCGTGCGCTCG
>DAIPLK010000078.1:0-5249 GCA_036769285.1 Gemmatimonadales bacterium
CGCCGAACGCGAATGTCTTTTCGGCATTCAGACTCACCGGCAGGCGCACGTCGGTGAGATTTCCGTTGATGCTCACCCGGGTGCTCACGACCTGCAGCATCTGCGCGCCATCGCCGTAGACGCCGAGTTGCGAGCTGGCGGTGACGCCTCGCAGCATGAGGCTCGGGCCGATGCCGACCCGCCACGCGGTACGGTCAGCAAGCACCGGGCTCTGGCCCTCTGGCAGCCAATCGTTCCGATCCGCGTCCACGTGCAGCGCGACGCCGTAGCTCACTTCGCCCGCGCGCTTGACGACGCGTGACAGATCGAACGATGCGCCCCGCTCCCCGCGCCCGACGAATCCCTGCAGCCGGCCGCTCCAGCCACGGTCCGAATACTCCGCCTGCGCCGACCAGGTCCCGCTGCTGAGCGCCTCCCTGAACAGCACCGCGCGATGGTACCCGGTGACCGACCGCCGGGCGAACACGGTGTTGTAGGCGGCCGTGACCGCCACCGTGCGATGGTTGGCCTCGGGGAGCTGCACCGGGATCTCGTGGTACAGCTCCCGGCAAAGTCCCTGGCGGCACACCCGGATCCGCGCCGGCTTGATCAGCCGGGACAGCAGCTGCCCGCGCCAGCGCACCGCGTAGCGCACGGACGGCAGCGAGTCACCGAAGTCCGAGGTCAGTCGGACCCGGAGCACGTCGCGGTCGCTCCAGTACCGGTCGAGCCCGTTCTCGGACTCGACGACGATGCTGTCGGCGTAAGCACTCTGGACCGTCAGCTCGGCCGATTGGCCTGCGCTCGGCACGGCGGGTTGGAGCCGAACCGTCACCGGCTCGGGGCCGTCGAGAATGCGGGTCGTCTGCGACGGGATACCGCAGCCGGCCAATGCGACGGCCGCCCAAACGGCGAGCGCGATCCGGAACGAGGATGCCATCGGTGTCAGGCTGTGTTGGGATGGAACGACGGCGTGTTGCAAGCCCCTTTCGACACGATAGCCCACGGTACGCCAGACTGCCAGGGGCTCCGCTCAAGACGGGGGTAGTTCGGCGCAACATTATGCACTCTCGCGCCTTGGGCTCATTCCCTGTTTCGCCGCAGCCGGGTGACTCCCAGCCCGGCCTCCCGCAGTCCGAGGCACGGAGTGCCCACGCCGGTCCGGATCCGGCCACCATCTTGACGGCGCAGGGACACGCCTTATAGTGGGTGCCACTCAGAAGCAACGAAGCCCGGCGCAGCAGATGCAGTGGTCGCCCACGCGCCGGGTGGAGCGAATCGCGAAACCGGCTGAGCAGGCTGCTGCTCGGCCGGTTTCTTGTTTTCCACCCCTCAGCTGGAAGCACTGGAGGAAGCGATGTACGCAACGATCCGGCGGTACACCCCGAAGGACCCGACCTCCGCGAAGGACATGTTCACCGAGCTCAAAGTGCGCATCGAGAAGAAGTTCCTGCCGATGCTGCAGGAGGTGCCGGGGTTCCACGGGTATTACGTCATCAATGCGAGCGACCGGGAGCTCGTGACGGTCTCGCTCTTCGAGAACAAGAGCGGCGCCCAGGAGTCCACCCGCCGCGCGGCGGAGTTCGTGCGGAACGATCCGCTGAAGGACAAGCTCGCCACCCCCGAGATCATCGAGGGCGAGCTGCTGATTACCAAGGAGGCCCTGGTCAGCGCGCACTAGCCTCCCAAGGGTGGCCGGGGCTGGCCATCGTCTTGGAGCGCGGGAGTCAGCCTGAGCGGAGCGAAGGCGGCATGGCCCGGGTCATGCCCCCTTCGCTTCGCTCAGGCTGACTCGGGGAGCCGAGCCGCGCGCTCACCTGAGGCCCGCTCGGCCCCCTGTCCGCACGCCGTTTCCAAGGGGAACATCACCGGCCCGGCCCTCGCCCCCGCCAGGAGTAGCCGCTAACATGTCAGGCAGGCCCCAATGACTTTCGGCGGCAATCCCTGGCGGAGACGGCTACGGAGGAGGCGGTATGCGGCACCGTTCGGTGATCCCGATGGGCGGAGCGCTGCTGGGCCTGCTCGCGTGCGGCGACGGTGGTGTGAGCCCCGGCACCGGAAATGACGCGAGCCGGGCGGCGGCGCGCTTCGAGCAGCTGGCGGATTCGGTCGACAGCGCGGGCTACTCCCCTGCCGCCGAGGCGCTCCGCCACGCCGCCGAGATCGTCCGGCTCACCGGCCGCGCCACGCCGGTCACGCTGACGATTGACGGAGCCGCAAGAAGCTTCCTTGCCGTGGGCGAGCAGCTCGACTTCCCGAATCTGACCTGCACCTGGCCGAGCGACTCCGGCGTTGTGGTCCCTGGAGACTCTGGCGTGGCCGTCCCGGGCGATAGTGTCGTCGGCCTCACCGCACCGTCGGCCCCAGCGTTCAATGCCGCAGAGTGCACCGTCGTGGACACGACCTCGATGCGCACCCTCATCGCCTGGGAGCCTGAGCGGATGGCCGAGGTGGTCCGCGTTGTGTCGGACATCGGCAGCACCGTGGCGGAGCCCACCGTGCCAGATGTGATGGCAGGGCTTCCAACGACCACGGCCCCGGCGCCGGGCGGGACGCCAGGCGCACCGGACTCCGCCGGTTCCGATGGGGGCGGCGGCTCCTCGGCCGGGTTCATGGGCGAGTACCTGGTGCGCGACGTGGGAAGTTGGTGGGCAGTCGAGGGAAGCCAGTCCAATGCGCTGCTGGAGATCGTCGGGTCGTGCACCGCGGACCACGCCACCTTCGACTGGGCGCAGTTCAGCTGCGAGGCGGCGCGGCTCCGGTTCGACTTCAGCATGCGGGTGGAGCCCGTCCGCTACGAGCCGCTCATGGGCCGGGCGTCGCTGGGCAATCCCGAGGGGAGCCATCAGCTGCGCATGGCGACGAGCAACGTGGAGGGCGTCCGGCTCACGATCGAGGCATGGACACCGCCCCCGCTCCCACCACCGCCCGAACCGCCTCCAGGGCCACCGGTGCCGATCGATTCGACGCTGGTCGAACCGCCGCGGTAGTCATCCCTCGCAGAAGCACGACGGCCGCCCCACCCGAAGGTGAGGCGGCCGTCCTCGTGATGGATCAGCTGCCGGCTTAGAAGCGGAGCCCTACCGTCAGCGGAATCATGTACGCAGTCTTTTCATTCCCCGTCGCCACGTCGGTCACGCTCTTGAACATCGCGTGGAACCGCCCCTCGGCAAACAGCTTCGCCTTGCCGAGCCCGAAGTCGAAGCCCGCGCCGGCGTTCACGCCGAACTTGGTGGTGGCGTCGGATGAGCCGAGGCCAGTGATCGTGGTCTTGCCGTTGTACAGGCCGACGCCACCGATCAGATACGGCCGCGCCAGGCTCGCGCCCGGGAACGCGAAGACCGCGTTCGCGGTGCCGCCGAGCAGGCGGCTGTGTCCGTCGATCCCACCCTCGAGGCCGAAGCGGGTGTAGAACGCGTCCACCTGAAAGCCGAGCGGGCTCACCGGTGGCTGCACGCGGAGCAGTGCGGTACCGCTCCAGCCGGTGCCGTTCCCGTCCGCCATCGTGCCGGTCGGCACGACCACGCCGCCGCCCACTCCGAAGCTCATCGCCTGGGCATGCGCGGTCTGCGCGCTCAGCATCACGGCGAGTCCAACGACGGCACCACGGATCGTGCTCTTCATGGGCATCTCCATCACACTGGGTGGCTGAAGGCTAGGTACCCGGAGTCGAGCGGAACTGCCGGGCGCGTGGTGGGCAAACAGCCTGCCAGCGGACGTTCCAGGAGGGAATGTCCATGGGTAACTGCTTCTACGTCAAGGCGTTGAATGCACGATCCGTGAGGTGTCGTCGCGCTCCAGGAGACCAGATTCGAGACCGCTGCGAAGGATTGCAGAGCGTGATGCAAGGAGGTGTGGAGAGGCGCGAGTGGGAGTTACCCGGCGGGCACCGTACCTGCTTCGCCAGCGGCCGGGTCGCCCGGCGCCACCCGCCCGAATGACGAACCCAGCGCCATGACCGTGACGATGAGATTGGCGACGATGACCGGCGCCGCATGGAGGAGCACCCCGTAGACCACCCATAGCACCGCGGCTGCGGCCTGCACCCGCCGGAGCGTCTCGGGCCGCCGGCAGAAGTACGAGCCGGCGAAGACAGCGGTGGCGACCCAACCGATCCACGAGAGCATCGTGTCCCCCCGAGTCAGGCGACGGCTCGCGACGCGACCCCGCCGTCGCGGATGGTGAGCGAGTCGGTGCGGATCTTGTCCCAGTCCTGCAGCACCAAGCCGTGTGCCGCAAACAGCGCGCGAATCCTCGGGCCGTCCCACTCCATGATCTCCTCGAGGATGGGGATCAGCACGCTGAGCGCATCGTCGCTCAGGATCGTCCGCCGGGCGATCGGCGTGAGGTAGCGGTTCTCTGACACCGCGATGGTCAGGCCACCGATGCGGTTCACGTGCAGCATGACGTGCACATCGGAACTCCCGTCGCCCACGTACACGACGCGGTCGGCGCTGACCGGCAGCGAGTGTCGCAGCTCCTCGAGCACGGCCACCTTCCCGTAACCCGCCGGCACGCGCACGATCGACTGGATCTCCCCGGTTGTGGCATCGTAGCGGAACCGGGTGCCGAAGATGCGGCTCTCCGGCACGATCCCCTCGAGCGCGGACTTGATCACCTCTTCGGGCGCCGCGGAAACGACGTAGAGGCTGAACCGGCAGTCATCGACCGCCTCGAGCATGCGCGAGAGCAGGCCGAGGTTCTGCTTGAGCCGGATACGCCGGCCGACCGCCACGAGATCCTCGCGCCGGACACGGCGGTACTCGGGATCGTGCAGCAGGAGATAGGCGAGCTCCCCGCCCTGCTGCACCAGGTGGATGTCGGAGAGTCCAGCGGTCTTCTCGGCGAAGCCGCCGATGCCGAGCATCTCGCTCAGCACCAGGCCGGAATCGTTGAAGCTCAGCGTCTGGTCGAAGTCGCTGGCCAGCAGGAACTGCTTCATGGCGGTGTCCTTCCAATGGTTCGCCGCGGCAAGCGGCAAGTCGCGTGCCCCGGGGGATCGTTCGGTTGTGAAGTCGAAGCATACCTCACCGGGAGTGACGGGAGGGGGCGCCCAGGTCACGATCGCGTAACGTCGGGGCCCGATCCGTGGATCGTGTCGGGTGGGGGCGTGGATGAGATCGCCTGCTTATACTCCGAAACGGTTCCCCGTGTGCTCGCGAACGCATCAGAAGCAGTCGATCGTGCCCCAGGCCCAGCCCCAGGCGTCGCAGCCGGCGCAGCCCGCGTCGGGCCCCGACGAGACGATACGAAGGATCCGCCGGCTCCCC